>DATKTQ010000044.1:0-25204 GCA_035531055.1 Occallatibacter sp.
GACGTATCTGAAGGCCGCGGCAATTGCAAAAGAAGTGTTTCAGCGGAATCCGAATCATCCCGGAGCTGCGCACTATTGGATTCACGGAATGGACGACCCGCAACATGCGGCGGGGGCGCTGGTGGCGGCGCGGGCGCTGTCTCGGATTGCGCCGGACGCGGCGCACGCGCAGCATATGTGCTCGCACATTTTTGTGGCGCTGGGGCTGTGGGACGACGTGGTGCGGGCCAACCTGGCGGCGACGAGCGTGACCAACCAACATGCCGCTGCGGCGGGAAAGCCGCCGAGACGTTGCGGGCACTACAACTACTGGCTGGAGTACGGCTATCTGGAGCAGGGGCGCTTGAAGTCGGCGAAGGATGTGATGGCGGGCTGCCGCGAAGAGGCGATGGGCGCGGGCATGGCGGCGCGGGCGCGCGGCACGGTGGACCCGGACGCGGCGAGCTTGGGTTCGTTTGTGGAGATGCGCGTCCGGTATCTGGTGGACACCGGCCACTGGCAGAGTGAGGTGGCCGGCTGGAAGGTGGAGCTGGGCGGCGCGCTCATGCCGGAGTACAACGAGCGCTTTGGCGCGGGGTTTGCCGCCGCCGAGCGGGGCGACTCGGCGCAGGCGAAGGCGGAACTGGCCGGGCTGGACGGGTTGATGCCGCAGCTTTCTGCGGTGTTTGAGCAGGCGGGCACGCCCGAGGGCGACCCTGCGCGGCAGACGCCGGAGCTGCAGCGTATGGAGTTGCAGGCGGCGTCGCTCTCTGCGGATGGTCACGGAGCGCAGGCGGTGGCGGTGATGGAAAAGGCAGCGGCGATGGAAGACAGGCTGCCATACGCCTTTGGGCCGCCGAGCCCGGAGAAGCCTGTCAGCGAGTTTCTTGGCGAGTTGCTGCTGAAGGAGCATCGAGCGCCCGAGGCGCGGAAGGCGTTTGAGGCGGCCTTGCAGCGCGCGCCACGGAGGACCGAGTCACTACTGGGGCTGGCGCGGGCGGAGAGCGCGATGGGCGACCGGGCGGCCGCTGCCGACACGTACGGCGAGCTGCTGAAGATATGGAAAGACGCCGACGCGGATTACGCGCCCAAGGCGGAGGCGCTACGGTTTGTAAGCGAGCGAAGCCGTAGCGCAGGCCGGGGTGCTCTTTCCATCGAGACTTATTTATTGTCGCGGCTGAAGTGAACCGACCAGCTCACGGCCTCTCCTGCACCGCGGAACGAGATGCCTACGAGATCGCCCTTCACTGATTTCTCGACCTCGATGGTTTTTCCGTTCGCATCGGTACCCTGTACGCTCTCCGCTGAAACGCCTCTGGGGCAATAGACCCATGCGGTGTAAAGATCCTCGCCCACGGTCTGCGCCTTTCCGCTGAGCACCTGTTGGTTTGCATCCCAGGAATTCGCCAGGACCGAGAATGCTCCTGAGATGTGCCGCGAGTTTCCTACCAGTTGGGGATGGTCCTGCATGGGATAAATCGCGAGCACGCGAGTATCGAAGGGATCAACCTGGAGCTTCAGACTCCGCTGAAAGACGCCTGCCAGCGATTGATGCCAGAAGTCAAACGCCACATACTTCAATCCCGGATCGAGATGCAGCTTCTTCGCGAAATTGAGCGTTTGCACGGTCGGATAGCTGCGCCAGTTGGTGATTCCAACCAAGTCATACCGGCCGGAAATGGCATTCACTTTCAGGTCCAGGATGTCGGGATAGTTGTGGATATAGAAATCCGGCTTGACATGCCGGAAGGTATCCCAGCCGCTCTGATTCCCGCGGCTGAAGAGATCGACCGGCATCACGGGCATGGTGGGCATGGTGACTTTCAGCAGATGCACACGCGACTCCGGCAGCTCCGGCATGACGCTGGCCAGCGGATAGACAACGCCGGTCAAGGCCACGTAACTGACGAGCGTGCGCGCTTCCGCGTCGGTGACCCCGAAGCCTGTCATGGGGTCCTCGCGGCTTTGCTCGGTCTCCACGACAATCGGCGGCCGCTTCACTTTTGCTTCTTCCACGGTCATGGGCTGGCCAAGTTCAATTCCTTCGCCGGGCATTACGTACACAAGCAAATGATTCAGGAATAGATTGGACGTGATGGAGCTGAACAGCGAATAGCTGCCCTGCCAATTGTTGTAGAGGTCCTCGCCGTTGAAGTAGGAGTCGACAAGGCCGATGCTGTTGAGGGGCGTTCCCGCAGGGCACGACTCAATGAACCGATCGGGCCCGATGGTGTCGCGAATCAGCTTTACTCTTTCGCGGTAGGTCTTCAGAAAGTCGGCGTGCGGATTATGGAGCCGGCTCAAATCCACCGTTGGGATGTATTTCGGAATCGCGTGCTCGCCGTCGAACTTGTAGTAATCGAATCCCCAGCCATCGAGCACGCTGAACTCATGCTTGAGAAAGTTCAAGTTTGCAGGATTCGTCTGGTCGAGCGCGGGCGTTGCGTAGTCCAATATGACCTTGCCCGCCTTGTCGTAGACGTAGCGCTCCGGGTGAGTTTTCAGGTCGCCGGCGTAGGAGTTTGGAACGAGCCAGACGCCGGCCTTCATTCCGCGGTCATGAATGTATTGCGTGAGCCACGCTGCGCCGTGTGGGAATTTTTTCTTGTCCCAGTTTTCAATCCAATAGTGCTCGCCGTTCGGCCCGCGGTCGTATCCGTCGTCCAGTTCCACATACTCAAATCCGTATGGCTTCAGGTGTTTCCCAAGCCAATCCGCATTCGACGTGATGTCCTGCTCGCGAACGGCCTCGTAGTAGCTGGTCCAGCTGGACCACACGATTGGCGCGGAGGGAAAGTGCGTGTCATCGTACTTGCTGTAGTAAGGCACGCCGAGCACACGCGTGTAGTAATCCGCCTCGACGCGGATGCGCGCATTGCCCGCCACCGGCATCGTCACTTTGACCACGTCGGGATTGGCTTCCTCGCGACGGAGCATTGCGTCATCCGGAAAGGCAATCGCTGTGTCCGTATCGCGATCGAACATGCTGTGAAATCCGGCGCCCTCGATGCGACCGAGCCGCATGTACATCACGTCAGGATTTTTGCGCGGAAGGAACGAAGCATTGCGCGTGTAGCTGCCGCCATAGCCTCCGTGCACCTCGCCCGTTCCCGACCACACAACCGGAGTGCCTTGCGGATCGAGCAGGCGCGCAAAGATGCGATCCTTCGGCGACGGCGCATCTGCCGTGACCACGCTGCGATAGTCCGTGGTGGAGATCTCCAGCGCATCGCCGGAAACACTGAGCCTCCATCCCATACTCGGTTCGCTGGTGCGGATGGTGAGCGCGTCTTTGTCGGCGCGAACGGTCCATCCGGTTACCGGCACAAGCTTGCCGTCCTCGCGTACCCAGAGCTTGCCGCCGGTGAGCAGTGTTCCCAGTGTCCCGGAATTTACTGAGAAAGTTTGTGCTGCCTGGTCCGCTGCAATTGTCCATTGGCCAACGCTCACCTGGACTTCGCTTGCCTTGATCTGTCCACAGAAACACGCCACTGCAAATAGCAGCACCGGGATGGAAATACGTCTCGTAACTTGCACGACACTCCTCCTTGCGCATCTCCAACGCCTTTCAACGACGAGGCGAATTGCGCAGCAACTCGGGAGGAATTCTAGCAGTGACGGGCATACGCAGGGGCGACTGCCGTGCATGTCTTTTGTTTGGGTTACCGATTGTGCAAAGGGATGATGCGTGACGGCAAGTTCGCTGCAGGGAGGTTGAAGAATGGGTGAAAGCTGCACTCAAAAGCGAACGCCGCGCGGCGGAAGGGCCGTGCGGCGCAGGCTGTAGCGAGGGTTCGTGTTTTCGCAGGCGGCGGAGGGATGCCTCTGACCGCCGCTTTTTCTACGGGTAGGTAATCACGCAGCCGCCCGCGTTGCTATTGAACACGTTGCTCCAGAGCGATTGCACGGGGAATGTGCCGGTGGAGAGTTTGATGGTTGTTGATGCGCCCTGGCCGGAGGAAATCCAGGCGCACTTGTCGCCAGTTTCAGCGCCGCCGGAATCGAGCCAGCCGGTGCTGGGGAACTGGTCGGTGATGGTCTCCGCCATCTCGTGCCCCTCGACGATGGTGATGCCGGCGTTGGCGCCCAAGCCGTTAAAGTTGGCGCCGCAGCTTGCTCCCGCGTCGGTGATGTATGGCAGGTTGGTGTAGGCCACGTTGCCATAGGACGAACTGGTGGAGCTGTGCCACGCGCAATATTGCGTGCCGAAGCCAGAGGCGTTGTTTCCCGTTGCGGTGGCGATGACGTACTGCACGCTCGCGTTGCTGGATGCGGTGGTGTTGCCAAAGAAGGCGGCTGCGCGCACGGCTTCAGCGGCCAGCTGCGACTGCGACGGCCTGGACGGGGCTGCGGTTGTGTTGTCATACCAGGCGGCGACGAAGATGCCCGATGGATTGGTGACGTGCGTTCCTGAGCTACCGCAGAAATAGGTGCCGCTGGCCACGCCCTGGCAGTACTGCGTGTTTGTCGCAGCCCAGGTGGTGCCGCCGATTCCCTTGAAGAAGTTGACCAGGAGCGCCTCTTCGCCGCTGGGGTCGCCGCTGTTCCACTGCGAGCCCCACAGCACCAGGTAGACCTTGGGCGCGGTCTCGACGCCGATGCCCCCGGTTCCGCCGTGGTAGGAGAGGTTCTTGCTTGTGTTCTTGGTCGGCCGGGAATGACCATTTGCCTCGCGGGCCTGCTGCGCGGCCTGGACGGTTGCATGAATTACCACTGGCGGCTGGCCTGCCTCGATGTACCGCACGCCTCCGGCAACGCCGTTGTTGCTGCCCGGATGCTGGGCATAACCAACGGTCAAGGCACCGGCAAGCAAGCACCCCAGAAAGGGCACAGCGAACCGCAAAGAAGTTGCACTCCTGCTCATAGAAAGGCCCCCTAATTGAATGTCGTCTCCAGGACGAAAGTGAGGATGGGTGTTCCAGACCTTTCGGTCTGACAGATACCCTCGTCCGACCTCAGAACCCCTGGGGAAGAGGATAGTGTGCATTGACAATACGGAGATCGGAGCTTCTCGTCAAGTTACAAATTTCGCAAATCTTCCGTCGCCGGGATGGGAAGGATTGTTGTCTGCGCTGGGGTTAGGGGCGGTCTTCGACGGGGAGCCAGGGGCAAGGGTACCCGCGGCAGAGAGGGACTGAGTGACCGCCGGGGCCGGCGCGGGCGGTGAGCGGAGTGGAAGGCGAAGAAGCGAGGAACGCTGTCGCGTAATTTTCGGCAAAAGTTCTGTGGAAAACTGCAAATTTCGTATAGGGGGTGGGGGGTAGGCCCTTCGGGCCAGTTCTCAGTTTTCAGCCGGTCCGTGGCTGGGCTGAGGGTGGGGCTATTTCTATTGTGCGCGTTTGGGGGAATTTATCTGCAAAGCGGGTGGAGATTTTTTGCGGGTGGAATGAGGGGTTGCGGGAGGGGGTGGCGGCGGAGGGGTTGACAGGGGCAGGGACAGGGGACGAGGAAGAGTTCATGCTTTCCCAGGTCTCAAAATCGAGACCTGGGGTGCCGAGCAATTGGATTCCTGGTCGAGCGGTGTTCCTTGTGTCTCCGCCGTGGCAGGGCAAAAGTAGGAAATACGGAGCAAAGATTTGGAAATGGGCACGCCACTCGTGTTCTGGCAACGGCGTGTTGCGCGGGTGCGCTTGCGGGGCGGCAGCAAGTCTGCTGTAACTCGAAGATTCCTTGACGTTGCACTGTAACTTACGGCAGGAAACTTTCTTTCTGCATTCCCCGGCATTACAAGGATACGAACGAAGCAGCGGATCGATTCCCACGCCGGGGAGTTGCTCGGGCTTGGCTGGTCGGCTGCGGAATATCGATTAAGGAGATGAAGACGATGAAACCGATCCTGAATTCAATTTTGCTTCGCGCGGCGGTGCTGTCAGTGGCGGCCGCGCTTCTTGGTGCTCCAATGGCAGCCCTGGCCCAGAGTGGTGAGGTGGCGCTTGGTCAATCGACGGTCGAGCCTGCGTTTGATAACGCAAATGGGAACCTCATTTACCTGCTCACGCCGGACAAGTCACCGTTCCCATCCACTGCGAATCAACAACATGCTGCGGCGCCGCTTTACATGGTGGCGTACCCGACCAGCTCGACGATTGATGCGAGCACACTGAACTGTCAGCCAACGAACTGCAGTCACCTTGAGGTTTTGCCGTTTCCGGCTCCCGGCTACGCGGCACTGCCCGGTTCGAATCAGGCCTGCATCGATTTCAATGGAAGTCAGCCGTGCGCGCAGTTGAAGGGCCACGACCACCTGGTGGGTATTGCGAGCACGGGAGGGGACTTTAATGTGGATTGGCTAGTGGAGCTTGTGGTCTTCACCCAAAAAGGATTCAGTGATGGAGCCATCAACAATCGAGTGACGACGCTCGCTCAGATTCAGGCGCTTGAGAGCCAGAATGACGTGATGGTGATCGACACGGGGCTCTATTTCACCTGCTCAAAGGTCTCGTCAAGTCCCTACTATCGGGGCACTCCGTTGCAGGTTGTGTATCCGTGATGAAGGGATGCCCGCCCGTCGCAGCATGGGGTTGATGTGACAGGCGGGCATCCGAGGGGTGCGTTCTGTGCGTGTGCAGAGTGAACTTGGCTCATCAAGGCTCGGCACTGTAATGCGCACGGGACGCAGGGGATAGATGTCTCTGGTGCTGAACGTTCTCTATTGCCGTCCCCAAAAATCGAAAAATTCCAGCCATCCGCAGGGTACGAAGGCGCTACTCCAGGGTCTTGGCGGCGTGGTCTCCCTCCATGGCAGGGACCGCGCGCTCAATCTCCCTTCCATCCTCTGACACTGAGTTCCTCGCATGTTTCTCCCGTGATTTTCTGCCTTAAGTTACGATGTAACTTGAAGGAACGGGACGAGTGTGCCGAGGTGCTGGATGGGCCAGGCTGGATCTGCGGCGAATGCTGAAGCGATAAAGCAGCAGCTAGAACGCATTCTTGCATCGAGAGTTTTCTTTCCTGCCCAACGTAGCCGGGCATTTCTTCGCTATGTGGCGGAGAAGTCCATCCAGGGCTGTGTCCCCAAGGAATATGAAATCGCGGTGGATGTTTTTGAGCGGAGCTCGGACTACGACCCCGCCGTGGACTCAACTGTGCGCGTGGAGGCTAGCCGGTTGCGCAGCCGTCTGCGCGATTACTACACCACGGAGGGCCAGCGGGACCCAGTTCTAGTGGAAATGCCGAAGGGCGGCTACGCGTGCGTTTTCACGTTTCGCGAGGGTCAGGCGGAGGTGGAGGCGCGGTCTTCGTCCGTGACGGCGTCGAAAGAAGCCGAAGCTGCAAGCCCAGTGCTGGAAGATTCCGGTGAGCGTTGGCGGTTTGTGCGCATGGGTCGTGTCACGCTCCGGGCTTTGGCACTTGCATGTTTTGCGGTCGCCCTGGCGCTGGCAGTGTGGAGCGGGCTCCACTGGGAGCACCTGAGGGAGCCAATCCGCTCGCTGGCCGTGCTGCCTTTGCAGAACCTTTCAGGCGATCCCGGCCAGGATTATTTAGCAGCCGGAATGACGGATGAACTGACCACGGAGCTTGCAAGGATTCCCGGGCTTCGCGTTGTTTCGCGCACTTCGGCAGTGCTTGCGGGCCGCACTGACAAGTCTGTGCCGGAGATTGCCAATGCGCTCAAGGTGGATGCGGTTGTGGAGGGCTCGGTGGTGCGCGCGGGCGACATGGTTCGCATTACCGCCCAGCTGATTGATGCGAGAACCGACAGGCACTTGTGGGCACAGAGTTTTGAAGGCCGGGCCAACGACATTCTCGCACTGCAAGACACGATTTCAGAGGAGATCGCCGCACAAACCAAGGTGACATTGCAGTCCAAAACGCGGGCCGGCAAGTCACAGCAGAGTGTCAATCCGGCTGCGTATGATGCGTATCTGCGCGGGCTTTTTTTCTTTCAGAAGCAGGATTTTGATCACAGCGTCGCCTCGTTCCATCAGGCGATCGCGATAGACCCAGCGTATTCGGCCGCTTACGCGGAGCTTGCCACGGCGCTTGACGCGCAATCCATTTTCCACGAAGGCAGCCCGAAGGTGGAGATGGAGCAGGCACTTGCGTATGCCAAGCGCGCCATTCAACTTGACCCTGAAAACGGCATGGCCTACACGGAACTGGGCAGCATCCAGACCGTGTATTCCTGGGACTGGCCGGCAGCGGAACAGAACCTGCTGCGCGGCATTTCACTCAGTCCCAGCTCGTCAATCGGGGAGATGAAGTATGCGGTCTATCTGGATGCAGTGGGCCGGCCTGAGGAAGCCGTAGAGCATATGCGGCGGTCGCTCGACCTTGACCCGATGTCCTTCTTCATGACGCGGCGTCTTGGGGTGACGCTTTATCTGGCGCGGCACTATCGGGAGTCCCTGGCGACGCTGAATGAAGCTGCGGAAATGGAGCCTGAGCAGGGCGGTTCCTTTGATAACTGGCTGGGCGCGGTCTACGAGATGGAGGGCCGGCGGGACGAGGCCGTGCGGGATGACATTGCCGCGCTGCACATGGAAAGGCCCTCGGCGGACACTGATCTTCTTGAACAGGTGTACCGTCGTGACGGATGGAAGGCATATTGGCGGGCCCGCCTGGATGGTGAGCGCCCTTATGCCGCCGAGCAGTGCGTGCCCTATTCCATGGCTTTGAGCAGCATGCGCATCGGGGATGATGACGGCGCATTCGTGCTTTTCAACCGGGCTCTGGATCAGCACTGCTACGCGGCAATCTACCTGAAGAGTGATCCGCGTCTGGATCCCATCCGAGGGGATGCGCGGTTTGTCGCGCTTCTTCGGCGAATCAATTTTCAGAAGTAGATCAGCTGCAGCAGCCCGCATGAGGAAGTGAGCCGGCGTGAGGGACAAAGCGGGGGTGGTGGCGGAGGGGTTGACAGGGGCGGGGACAGGGGACGAGGAAGGGTCATGCTTTCCCAGGTCTCAAGATCGAGACCTGGGGCACCCGAGTGCGGGTGGGAGGGGATGCGTGGGTAGCTAGGGGCGGTTTTCGACGGGGAGCCAGGGGGAGGGGTAGACGGGGCCGATGTACTCGGCGCGGGGGCGGATGAGGCGGTTGTCGTCGAGCTGTTCGATGACGTGGGCGGCCCATCCGGCGATGCGGCTGAGGGCGAAGATGGGGGTGAAGAGGTCGATGTCGATGCCGAGGGTGGTGTAGGTGGACGCGGAGTAGAAGTCGACGTTGGCGTTGAGCTTCTTTTCTTCCTTGATGTAGAGCTCGATGGCGCGGGACATCTGGAACCATTTGGGCTGGCCGGAGTCGTTGCCGAGTTGCTCGCTCATTTGGCGGAGGTGGGTGGCACGGGGGTCCTCGGTTTTGTAGACGCGATGGCCGAAGCCGGAGACTTTCTGTTTGGCGGCGAGCATGGCCTTGACGTGCTGGACGGGGTCTTCGCCGGCCTTGTCGATGGCCATGAGCATGCGCATGACGGCCTCATTGGCTCCGCCGTGGAGTGGCCCCTTGAGGGCTCCGATGGCGCCGGTGATGGCGGAGTGAATGTCAGACAGTGTGGCAGCGATGACGCGGGCGGCAAAGGTGGAGGCGTTGAACTCGTGGTCGGCGTGGAGGATGAGCGCGATGTCAAGGGTGCGGGTGGCGGTTTCGCTGGGCTTGACGCCGTTGAGCATCCAGAGGAAGTTGCCGGCGTGAGAGAGGGAGCGGTCGGGAGAGATGATCTCCTTGCCTTTGCGGATGCGGTCGTAGACGGCTACGAGCATGGCGATCTGGGCGGTGAGGTTGTAGGCCTTGCGCACGTTGGCGTCGTGGGAGTTGTCTTTCTCGTCGGCGTCGTAAAAGCTGAGCGCGGAGACGGCGGTGCGGAGGACTTCCATGGGCGAGGCGCTGGCGGGGAAGCTGCGCAGCATGTCGATGATGCGGGGGTCGAGCTGGCGGGCGAGGGCGAGCTGAGCCTGGAATTCGCGGAGGGCGACCTGGTTGGGCAGGTGACCGTTCCAGAGCAGGTAAGTGGTCTCCTCGAAGGTGGAGTGGACGGCTAGCTCGTGGATGTCGATGCCTCGGTAGGCCAGCACGCCGGCTTCTCCGTCAATCCAGCAGATGCCGGAGTTTGCTGCAACAATGCCTTCCAAACCTTTTCCTGCAACCGCAGTAGCCATAGCTTTTGGATCTCCCCTAAATACGTGATGAACGCAGAATGAATGAATGCACGGAGCCCGAACGGAAGCCGGGCAACGAAAAAGTGCGGCAAAATCCTTTATAGCGCGTCGATTCCACTGTTGTCACGGCGGGGGCCGGCGGGAGGGGGAAAACGGGCGGCGGCGGGTGCGGCCGGAGGCGCAGGAAAAGGAATTGCGGGCGGTACTGCACGGAAGACCGGGAGAAGGGTAGAATCCCCTGATACGAGCGGCCCGCCCAGGGGCGGAGCCGGACGGACAGGAACAGACAGGTGTGGGAGCCGGAAGACCGGCCAGGCGGCGACACAGCGAGTCCGCCAAGGAAAGGAAGAGGAAACTATGAGCGAACTGGAGAATCCTCCCAGAACGTATTCCGGAGCTCTGCTGGCGGTGCTGGCGATTGCGCTGGTGACGGCGTTGGGCGGGCTGGTCTGGGCCTATGCCCTGAATGGCCGGATGGCGCGGCAGGAAATTGCGCTGACTGAGGCGAACCAGCAGAGCGCGAAGATGGCCGCGGAGCTGCGGGAGACCAATGCTCGGCTGAAAGTGGCCACCAATGAGCTGGGCAAATCCCTGGGGCTGACGCAGAAGCAGCTGAACCAGCGCGCACAGGAGATTATCCAGCGGGAGAACGCGAACAATCGGCGGCTGGAGGCGGCGCAGCAGCAGACGGCGCAGCAGGTGAACCAGGTGTCGAGCGAAGTGTCGAACGTGAAGACGGACGTGGGCGGGGTGAAGACGGACCTGGGCAAGACGAAGACGGACGTGGCCACCGCGCTGAGCCAGTTGCAGTCCATCAAGGGCGACTTGAGCGACCACACCAGCCTGATTGCGCGGAACCACGGGGAACTGGAGCTGCTGAAGCACCGAGGCGACCGGAGCTACTACGAGTTCACGCTAGAGAAGGGGCGCAAGAAGCCGGTGGGGACGGTAAGCCTGGAACTGCGGAAGGCAGACCCGAAGAAGAGCCGGTTCACGCTGTACGTGTTTGCCGACGACCGGCGGTATGAGAAGAAGGACCGGAACGTGGACGAGCCGTTGCAGTTCTACAGCGGCAAGGATCCGGCGCTGTATGAGATTGTGGTGAACTCGATCAACTCCAAGCACCAGGTGAGCGGGTACTTGTCGGTGCCGAAGGCGGCTCCGGCGCCTGCTGGCGGGCAGTAGCCTAGCGCACGGTCACGGGGATATCTGCTTTCAGGTCGAGCAGGGGCTGGTAACGGAAGGCGAGGCTGAAGTCCAGCCCTTTGTGCGCATCCCACCGCGCCTTGGTCATGTGAAATGCGGAGACGAAGGTTCCTTCCGTGGTCTGGCCCGGCGTGAGGGTGGCTTCGGTCGATAGCGGGGTGGCCTTCCATGCGGCCAGCTCCGGATATGCCAGGAAAATGCGGTTATAGTCTGAGGCGGGCGCGGCATAGCTGGAATGGATGCCGTCGTCGAATCGCGCGTTGGCGATGATCTGGTGGAGGAACAGGGGATTGGCGCTCTGGTTGTGCAGCCGGATGCGCGCAAAGACGAGCACCTGATCAAAGGATTCCTGGGGCACGCGGACGCCGCTGGCGTCAAAGGCTGCCGACTCCGAATGCATGGGATGGACCCAGACCTCGAGCACCTGGCCGGTGGCTGCGGCGGGCTTTTCGCCGGTGATGACGTAGGCGGCGATGGCCAGGGAGACGAGGACGACGGCGGCTATGCTGGCAATGACCAGGTGGCTGGTGCCGTGGGTGAAGGACTCGCCGCGGGCGGCGTCGTCCAGCTGGTCGGGCGAATCCTGGTGTAAGAGACTCATGGCGCCCTTATCTTAAGCCTCGCGCGGCATGGTGGGCGATGTTTCGCGAAGTGGGCGGGTTGCGTGGAGCGGGATTGCACCGAGAGAGGTGCAAAACAGCGGGGAGTGCGGGCGCGCCGCTACTGCGGGACGAGCCGGCGTGGCGCGCGGTGCGCGAGAAAGTACATGAGCAGGAGCGTGGCTGCGGATGCGCTGAGAGCCGCGTCGATGGCGGGCATTCCGCGGACTCCCCAGTGCGCATAGCCGCGGCCATCCACATAAGACATGTAGGCGACGGGCAGATTGCCGAGCGAATTGATGATGGAGTAGCGCGCGCCGCCGGTTTTGCCGGAGTTGCCTAGAAACTCAAGTGCCACGCCGGTGAACAGCGCCCAGCAGACGCCGATGGTGAAGAGGTAAAGCACGGTTGCGGTGAAGTAGACGGCCGGGCGCAAAGGGCCGATGGCAAGGATGGCGAGGGTGGCGGCGTTGGCAATGCCTGCCAGCAGAAATGCGATGGGAGCACGGACGCGGGCTGGGATGAGCGAGACGCTGAGCGAGCCGAGAATTGTGAGCAGCGCGCCGGCGAGGCCGTTGAACCAGGCCACCTGGCTGCCGCTGACGCCGAACTCGACGGCCAGGGCGGGGAGGAGGCCGATCATGGCGCCACTGCACATGGGGAGAGTGATGAGGAGGGTGTAAGGAATGGCGTCCCAGCGGAAGAAGGTGAGTTTGAACTCGCGACCCATGCGGGAAAAGGTGGCATGGAGGCTTTGTGCGTGGGGGGTGTCCACGCTGGGCAGGGCCAGAGCGGAGAGGGAAGGCAGAAAGACGAATGCGGCGACGACCCAGCCGAGGGTGCGGAGCGGGACGCGATTGGAAAGCGCCACCAGGGAAAACACGGCAAGCGCGCTGAAGGCGAGAGAGCCGGCCTGATAGAAGCTGCCGGCGCGGCGTCGATTGACTTCGCTGACATAGCTGCCCATGATGCCGCCGCAACTGGCGGCGACGAGCAGGCTGAGGCAGTAACTGAGCAGGATGAGCCGGAGAGCCCAGGGAGAAGCGAGGCTGGACTGACGGAAGGCGAGCACGATGGTTCCGGCTGCGGCGGCCGATGCGAGCAGGATCCACGAGCGGCGTCGAATCCAGAAGTCGGTGACGGGGCACCAGAGGAAGTAGATGGCGTGGGGGATGGTGAGGAAGGCGACAATCGCCGAGCTGTGCGCGGGGCCGATGCCCCCTTTGCGAAGCAGGAAGGCCAGAGCGCCGATGACCAGGCCGACATCAATGACCGCGGTAGGAGCAATGAGAAACGCAAAGAGCCAGGGCCGCTCCCGGACCGGCATGGGGGCAGATTGGAGAGCGGGGGAAGATTCGCTCGGAAACATGGCATGAAGGTAGCACGGGGGCTTTGCAGGCAAGGCGGCGCAGGAAAGGCGGCGCGGGCAAGGCGCGCGGGCAAGGCGGCGCAGGGACAGGCGAAAGAGAACGTAGGAGAGGCGGGGCTCTCGGAGGGGCTGAGACCGGGACCCGAAGCGGTGGCGCGGCTTCGCCGGCCGCTCCAGAGCGACCCGATTGTCTACGCCTGAATGGACGTACTACTAGGCCGCGTTGTGCGCGGCCGTATCCCGCAGGCGGACAACACCTTCAGCCTGAGGACCTTTCTGGCCCTGGACGATGTCGAATTCCACCTCATCGCCTTCTTTCAGAGTTTTGTAGCCGTCCAACTGGATTGCCGAGTAGTGCACGAAGACATCGGGGCCATCTTCCCGCCCGATGAATCCGTAGCCCTTGGCGTTATTGAACCACTTGACGTTACCTCTATACTGAGCCACGGCCTTTTGCCTTCCTTACTCTTGGATAGTGTGACGGCATGCGGATTGGGGAAATCGCCTGTCGTAATTGGTATGACGACAAAAGTTGGCGAAAGGTTGATTGGGCATGGAAAGGGATTCCACAAAAAATGAAACGGGCCCCCAAAAAGGTTGGGGGCCCGGAGGCGCACCGGGGCCAGAGGAACCAGGCGGTGGAGGGCTACTTGTGGTGCTTTTTGGCTAACTGGCGTGCGTAGAGCAGGATGCTGGTGAGGGTTTTGCCGTCCAGGATGGCGCCCTTGTCGATCATTTTGAGCACGTCGGAGAGTTTGACCAGTCGGAATTCGATCTCTTCATCGTCTTCCGGGTGGGCATCGCCGGCGATGAGACCTTCGGCAAGGTAAACGAGCATGGCTTCTCCCAGGAAGCCGGGGCTGGCGTAGTAGCTGACCAGGGGCCGCCATTTTTTTGCGCGGTAGCCGGTTTCTTCTTCCAACTCGCGCTGGGCCCCGGCGAGGGGGTCTTCGCCAGCGTCGAGCTTGCCGGCGGGCAGCTCCCAGAGATATTGGTTGGCGGCGTGGCGGTATTGGCGCTCGATGACGAGCCAGGGGTCCTTCTTGCTCTTGGAGGGGTCGAGGGCAAGGATGACGACTGAGCCGCTGTGGCGGATGACGTCGCGCTCAATGGGCCTGCCGCCGGGCTCGATGAGCTTGTCGTGGTTGACGCGGAAGAGGCTGCACTCGAAGACGACCTTGGAGCTGACGAGCCGGGCGGTCTGGGTGGAGACGGCGGCGAGAGCCTTTTTGGAGGCTTTGGATTTGGCGGCCTTGAGTTTTACGGCTTTCGGCTTGGCGGCCTTGGACTTCTTTGCGGCGGCCGTTGGGGCTTTGTCCTTTTTGGGCATGGGCGAGGTGTCTCCTGAAAGCGCGGACCTGAAAGCGCGGTCAAGGAAAAGTATACGCAGGGGTGCGGGCGGGACGCAGTGAGTGCATCGATTGGGTGCGGCGTGGCATCCTTAACGCAGCGTTTTTTGCGCGGGTGCGCGCGGAGATGCGATTCCCCGAAGGTTTCCTGAACGAAACGAGAGCACGTTGTCGACCGCAGAGAGTGAATCCACGACCGTGGCGCCGGGAATGAGCCGGCTGTTTACCGACTATTGCGCCGGTGATGCGGCGGCTCGGCGATTTTATGGGCCGGCGAGGGACTGGATGGATGCTCCGGAGAGGCCCGGGCACCTGCCGGAGCTGCTGGCGGGGCAGAATCCGGATGCGGCGAGAGAGCCGGCACTGGCGGCTCTGCGTGCCGGCGCGGGCGTGGTGGTGACGGGGCAGCAGGTGGGGCTGTTCGGCGGGCCTTTGTATACGGCGCTGAAGGCGGCGACGGCAGTGGCGCGGGCGCGGAAGGCGACGGCGGCGGGACGGCCGCATGTGGCGATTTTCTGGCTGGCGACCGAGGACCATGATTTTGCCGAGATTGACCATGTGACGTTTCCCGCGCGTCGGGAGCTGAAGAAGCTGAAGTATGGCAAGGCTCCGGAGGCGGCGCGGCCGGTGGGCGGCGTGGTGCTGGATGAGACGGTTGAGCCGCTGCTGGAGCAGGCTTGGGAGCTGGTGGGCTACTCCGATGCCATGGAAGCGCTGGCGGCGGCGTACCAGCCGGGGCGGACTTTCGCCGAGGCGTTTGCGGAGTTTTATGGCAAGGTGTTTGCCGCGCAGGGTCTGCTGGTGCTGGATGCGGGCGGGCGGGCGGCGCACCGGATGGGCGCGCGGGTGCTGCGGGCGGGGCTGGAGCAGGCCGACGAGCTGCATGCGGCGCTGCTGGAGCGGAATGCGGCGCTGGAGGCGGCGGGCTATCACGCGCAGGTGGCCGTGGGGGCCGAGTCGAGCCTGCTGTTTCTAATCGAAGAGAAGACGGGCGCGCGGGTGGCGCTGAAGCGGACGGCGGCGACGGCGGCCGAGCCGAAGGGACTGTGGCAGGCGGGGCGGCAGAGCTACGGCACGGATGAGTTGCTGGGGATTCTGGAGGCGGAGCCGGAGCGGATTTCGCCCTCGGCGCTGCTGCGGCCGGTGTTTCAGGATGAGCTGCTGGGGACGTCGCTGACGATTGGCGGGCCGGCGGAGATTGCGTATTTTGCGCAGTCGGCTGTGCTGTTTGAGCGGATTTTGGGACGGATGACGCCGGCGGAGGCGCGGTTTTCTGCAACGCTGATTGAGCCGGCGATTGGCGAGCTGCTGAAGCGGCATGAGCTGACGCTGGAGGGGATTTTTGGCCAGACGGTGGACAGCCTGGTGCAGCGGCTGGGCGCGCGGGCGATGCCGGTGGAAGGCAAGCGGAAGCTGGCGGCGGCGGGACAGGCGCTGGACGCGGAGTTGACGCCGCTGCTGGAGTGGATGCGCGGGCTGGATGAAGGGCTGGGCCGGAGCGGGGAGACGGCGGCGAGCAAGATGCGCTACCAGATGAACCGGCTGCGACGGTTGGCGGCGAATTTCCAGTTGCAGAAAGAGGAGTCGCTACGGCGGCATGCGGAGGCGTTGTGCCACGCGCTCTATCCGGGGGGCGCGCTGCAGGAACGGGTGCATGGCGCGGTTTATTATTTTGGGCGCTATGGGCTGGAACTGGCGGAGACGCTGACGGAGCGCGCGGGGGAGAGCTGCGCGGGGCACACGGTGGTTTGGCTATAATCCCTGCGAACCGCAGGGAGGACTCAAGTGAAAAGGCTGTTGGCTGTTGTGGGGCTTGCGATGCTGGCGAGTACGGTGGCGTGGGCGGCGAAGGAACCGTGCGCGGTGCAGGGCGAGGATAATGCCTACCTGGGCATCCGGACGTACAAATTGTGGCCGGGCAAGGCACCGGAGGCCCATGGCACGGCCTGTGAAGATACGCCGACGCTGACGGAATTTGATCCGCAGCACGGCGACGAGAACGGCTCGGCGGTGGTGATTTTTCCGGGCGGGGCCTACGTGGGCCTGGCGGGCAACCTGGAGGGCCGGCAGGTGGCGGACTGGTTTGCCGCGCGTGGCTTTCGGGCATTCATTTTGAGCTATCGGCTGAGTTCGAATGGGTATCTGCTGCCGGTGCCACTCTTGGATGCGCGGCGGGCGATCCAGACGGTGCGTGCGCGGGCCGACGACTACCACATTGACCCGCATCGGATTGTGGTGGTGGGGTTTTCCGCGGGCGGGCATTTGGCGGCACTGGCCGGAACGCAGTTTGTGCCGGGGAATCCCAATGCCGAGGATTCCATTGAGCAGGTTTCGAGCCGGCCGGACTACCTGGTGCTGGGCTATCCGTGGATTGGGGCGATTTCGCCGGACACGTCGCACCTGAGTTATTGCAAGCTGTTTGACGTGATGGACCGCTGCGAGGCGCTTCGTGCCGCGTACTCCCCGGATTTGTACGTCACGAAAGACACGCCGCCGACTTTCTGGTATCACACCTTTGACGACCAGACGGTTCCGGTGGAGCAGGGGCTGAAGTTTTACGAGGCGCTGGTGAAGGCGGGGGTTCCGGCCGAGGCGCACATCTTCTTTCACGGTTCGCATGGATCGGGGCTGGGAAAGGGGAACGAGTCGCTGGACCAGTGGCCGCATCTGCTGGAGACATGGCTGCGGCTGCATGGGCTGATGACGAAGAGTGCGGCAGCGACGCGGCCCTGATGGCGGGCGGTTGGCCGCGGGGTGGTCCTATTTCTGCACGAAGAATTCTGACATGGAGGGAGCCACAATGGCCGCGCCGGGAGGATCCGGCAAGCCGAGGGACTCCATCACAGCACGCAGCATGCTCTGGTGCTGATAGATCGTGTTAGAAGTCTGAATATAGCCGGACCTCACCGCTGGCCCCCACAGGACGGGAGCGACATGTCCGCCGCCATAGGCGAAGTCAGTGAAATCGGCTTCGTCGAAGTCGACGATGAGGATTCCGTCACCCCCGGGCTGGAAGGCGGGATAGCCGGAGAGCGGGGCGATGACGTTGGACTGCAACCAGTTGTCTGCCTGCAGAGGAGTTCCGTTGTGCGCGTCGTCGTTTAGATCGGGGACGATGAAGGAAAAATCGGGCAGGGAGTGGCTGGCTACGTCGGCGGCAAACTGGGTGAAGGGCCAGATGGTTTGATTGGCAACGCTGGGGTTGTTTGCCACGTCCGAGAGCATGGCAAAGGGATTGTGGCGGATCACGTAGAGTCCGGTATCTCCGCCGAGATAACCCTGCGGGATGCCCTCGGCATAGACCCGGAAGGAGACGCCGGCGGCGAGCATGCGCCGGGCGATGTTGTCGACGTTCCAAATGGTAGTGGAACTGTCGTCGATGGTGAGCACCTGCCCTGTCGTGAGCATGAAGTAGTTGCCGATGGAGGGATGCACATTCGCGAAGTAATGGGTGGGAAGAGCGCCGGTGCTTGCAAGTGCGTTGAGATGCGGCCAGGCGGTGGTATTGCCGACAACGGTGGAGTAGCTCTGGTTTTCTTCGATCACCATCACCACATGCTTGCTGGCCGTGGTGATTGGCTGGACGGTAATCACGGCCGCACCAGAGAGCATGGAGTTTTGCGTGCTGGTGGCCGTCACGGTCACGTTGCCGGCGACCAATGAGGAGGTGAAGAGGCCGGTGGAGGTGATGGTTCCTGAACTGGCAGACCATGAGACGGGGTGGTTGGCGGCTGCCCCCAGCACCGTGGCCGTGCATTGCGAGGTTGCGCCGGGAGCGATGGAGGCAGGTTTGCAGGCGACGGTAACGGAGGAAGCGGGGGGCGGGGAGATGTTGGAGCCGGAGCCGCAGCCGGCGAGGATCGGGAGCGCAAGGAGAAACGATAGTGCGGAGATATTCCACCAATCGCGCATTTTGCCGGGCCTCCAGGCGTTGATTGAGAATCCGCCCAGCTTTTTCGGTTGTGAACGACGGGTCCTGCAACAATTCGTATAGTAAGAGGGGGCAGAAGGGCTGCCAGTTGCATCGTCGGACAAAATAAGGACGGCTGACAGGACAGACGAGTGGTCTTTACGAAGAGAAAACACTGAGGAGACGCAGGCGATGAGAATGGCTGGGAGGCTGGGAGTGTGCGTGCTGGCGGTGATGGCGCTGGGCACGGTGAATGGCGCGGTGCAGGCACAGGAGGCGCCAAAGGCGCAGGCCGGCGAGGCGGGCAAGCCGGCTGCGAAGGAGACGCCGGTTCCGCCGGAGCGGCCGGTGGCGACGCACCATGAGATGACGCTGGACGGCAAGGTGCTGAAGTACACGGCGACGGCGGGGAACCTGATTATCCGCGACGAGAACGACAAGCCCTACGGCAGCATTTTCTATGTGGCGTACACGCTGGATGGGGCGGACGCGGGGAAGCGGCCGGTGAGCTTCCTTTACAACGGCGGGCCGGGGTCGGCGACACTGTGGCTGCACATGGGTTCGTTTGGGCCGGTGCGCGTGGAGACGGACAGCCCGAAGCCGACGGCGGGGCCGCCATTCAAGACGGTGGAGAACCAGTACTCGCTGCTGGGCAAGACCGACCTGGTATTTATCGACGCACCGCTGACGGGCTACTCGCGCGCGGTGGGCAAGGGCACGGCGAAGGACTTTGCCGGCGTGGACCAGGACCTGCACGCTTTTGACCGGTTCATTCTGCGCTACCTGACGGTGAACCAGCGTTGGAATTCGCCGAAGTTCCTGATTGGCGAGTCGTATGGAACGACGCGGTCGGCGGCGCTGGCGGACATGCTGGGCGAGGACGGGGTGCAGCTGAATGGCGTGGTGCTGATCTCGTCGATTTTGAATTACGCGGTGGGAGCTCCGGGCTTCGACATGATTTATGTTTTCAACCTGCCGAGCTACGCGGCGGCAGCGTGGTACTACGACAAGATTCCAAATAAGCCGGTGGATGTTGCCGCATGGGTGCAGCAGGCGCGGGAGTTTGCGGCGGGGCCGTATGCCGCGGCGCTGTTTGAAGGCGACAAGCTGCCGGCGACGCAACTGGACGAGGTGGCCAAAGAGATGAGCCACCTTACGGGGCTGAGCGTGGCGTATCTGAAGGAGGCGAACCTGCGGGTATCGCCGAGGCGGTTCCGCAAGGAGGTGTTGCGCGACGAGCGGGCGACGCTGGGCCGCTATGACATGCGGTTTGAGGGTGTGGACGAGGACGCGGCGGGAGAAACTCCGAGCTATGACGCCTCGGATACGGGCATCAGCGGAGCGTTTGTGGCGGCGCTGCACGACTATATGGAGCGGCAGCTGAAGTACGAATCGACGGACCCATACCGGCCGGACGCGGAGTCGATTGGGAAGTGGGACTGGAAGCACAAGCCACTCAGCGGCAGGGGCGGATCCGGCGGAGGAAGATGGCCGGGGCCCTACGTGGCGGGCGACCTGGCGGACGCGATCCGGAAGAATCCGCACCTGCATGTCTTCAGCGCGAACGGGTACTTTGACCTGGCAACGCCGTTTTTTGCCACCGAGTTCGACCTGGACCACATGGCGCTGGCTCCGGCGCTGCGGGCCAACGTGCAGTTTGGCTACTACCCGTCGGGGCACATGATTTATCTGAACGTGAAAGCGCTGGCGATGCTGAGCAGCGACCTGAAGGGGTTTATCGACAAATCCGTGCAGTAGAAGCAGGGGAAGGGGCTGAGAAGGGGCCAGGAAAGGCCCTTTCAACGTAGAAGCGGGCCGCCGGTTCCGGGAGTGGAAAGACTTCCCGAAATCGGCCGCCCGCAGGACCCTGAATCGGGTCTAGGTGGTATCTTTAGTGTAGGCCTGTTGTGCGGGAAAGCAAGAATTTTTTGATATGATTTTCCCCTTCGTGACCGCAGTCACAGTGCCGCTCCAACCCGGCCTGAATCGCGTTGACTTGCGCGTTTTCCCCTGATACAAAAAGATGTTCCACACACGACAGCAAAACCCATGACCTGCTGCAATACTCGGTAGAAGAATGCACGATATTGTTCAACAACTTGGGGCCTTGTTTCTGGCCTCCGCGCCAACCGCACTGCTGTTTCTGGTGGTCGTGGCGTGCTATCACGTGCTGATCCAGGGTCCTTTGACGGCGGCCCTGAAGGAGCGCCGCGCGCGCACCGAAGGCGCGATGGCCGAGGCCCAGAAGGCGATTTCCCGGGCCGAGGCGCGAGCCGCTGAATATGCCGAGAAACTGCGCCAGGCGCGGGCGGAGATGTTCAAGGCCCGCGAGCATCGGGTGAAGCAGTGGCAGGCTGAGCGCGACGCCGCGCTGGAGGCCGCCCGCAACGCTGCCGGCGGAAAAGTGAGCCTGGCCAGGGCGGAGATGGACGCTGAGGCGGCACAGGCGAAGCAGGCGATCCAGGGAACGGTGGCGGAACTGGCGCGTCAGGTGGCGCGCGCGGTGCTTCCAGCCGCCGCCGGGGGCTCCCGTTGAACGGTTTGAGGTGGTTTTCGCGGTTGTCCTTACGGATGGTTTTGATTCTGCTGGCGGGAGTGCTGGCGGCGAGCGTGGCTGCGGCTCCGGCAGCGTTGCGGGCCCAGCAGCCGGCGGCCACGGCGCCAGCGAGCGGCGCTGCCATGACTCCGGCGCCGATGAATTCTGCCGAGCAGGCGAACCCGGAGGACGAGAACCTGTATCTGCACGCACCGGTGGTGAAGACCATGGCGCGAATGCTGCATCTGAGCCTGCCGGTGGCCGACAATATTTTTCTGGCGCTTAATTTCCTGATACTGGTGCTGGGCATCGGGATTCCGCTGTGGCGCATTTTGCCGCGGATGCTGCACAAGCGGAAGGAGGCGCTGAGCCACAGCCTGGAAGCGGCGCGGAAGATGACCGAAGATGCGGGAGCCCGGCTGAGTGCCGTGGAAGCGCAACTGGCGAGGTTCGACGAAGAGATTGCGGCGATGCGGGCCCATGTGGAAGAGGATCTGGAGCAGGAAGGCGTGCGCCTGAAGGCCTCCATGGAAGAGGAGAGCGGGCGGATTGTGGCTTCTGCCGAGCAGGAGATTGCGGCGGCGGCAGCGCATGCCCGGCGGGGTCTGAAGCATTTTGCCGCGGACCTGGCGATTGAGCAGGCGGCCCGGCAACTGGTGCTGACGCCGGAGACCGACCGCGCAGTAATTTCCGAGTTTCTGCGTGACACGGCGGACGGAGGACGGAACTAGATGGCTGCCTTTGTTTCCCGCTATGCACTTGCATTTCTGGACGTGGCGACGGCTGCCAAGCTGGACACCGCGGAGCTGGACCGGCAGCTGGCCGATTTTGAGGCCACCTGGAAGGGCAGCGCGGAGCTGCAGAAGTTTTTTACCAACCCGGCGGTGGCCGCGGCGCAGAAGGTGCAGCTGCTGGACAAGCTGAACGCGAAGCTGGGCATGCGCAAGGAGTTGCGCAACCTGGTGGCGGTGCTGATCGACAACGACCGCATCGGGCAGATTCAAGAGGTGGCCGATGCCTGGCGCGCGGCGCTGCGCGAACGTGCGGGCGTAAAGCAGGCCGAGATTGTGACGGCGCGGGAGCTGAGCGCCGAGGAGCGCAGCGAGTTGCTGGCCGGGGTGGGCAAGCTGGCCGGAGCAAAGATTGAGGCCAGCTTCCGGCTGGACGGTTCCATCCTGGGGGGCACGGTGGTTCGCATCGGCTCCACAGTGTATGACGGTTCCGTGCGCGGGCGGCTGGAGCGACTGAAAGAAACGCTGGTGGACGGCTAACAGCAGGCCGGCGCAGCAAACCTAAGGATTCAGATAAGGACAGGAAGCGCAGAAATGGCTCAGATTAGAGCGGACGAAATAACGCAACTGCTTCGCGAACAGATCGCGAACTACGACTCGAAGGTGCAGGTGGACGAGGTGGGGACGATTACGTCCCTGGGCGACGGCATTGCGCGCCTGCACGGGCTGGACAAGGTGATGGCCGGCGAGCTGCTGAGCTTTCCGCACGGGATTGCGGGGCTGGCGCTGAGCCTGGAGGAAGACCAGGTGGGCGCGGTGATCCTGGGCGACTACACCGAGTTGAGCGAAGGCGACGAAGTGAAGCGCACGGGCAAGATTCTGAGCGTGCCGGTGGGCGAGGCGATGATTGGGCGCGTGGTGAACGCGCTGGGCGTGCCGATTGACGACAAGGGTCCGGTTGCGACCACGGAGATGCTTCCCGTGGAGCGGCTGGCGCCGGGCATCATTGACCGGCAGCCGGTGCGCGAGCCGATGGCTACGGGCTTGAAGGCCATTGACGCGATGATTCCGATTGGCCGCGGCCAGCGTGAGCTGATCATCGGCGACCGGCAGACGGGCAAGACGGCGGTGACGCTGGACACGATTCTCAACAACGCGAAGAACGACCTGATCTGCATTTACTGCGCGATTGGGCAGAAGCGCTCGTCGATTGCGCAGGTGGTTCAGACGCTGACTGAAGCCGGCGCGATGGGGCACACGATTGTGGTGGCGGCCTCGGCGTCTGAGCCTGCGCCGATGCTTTACCTGGCGCCCTATGCCGCGACGGCGATGGGCGAGTACTTCCGCGACAGTGGCCGTCATGCGCTGGTGATTTACGACGATCTGTCAAAGCATGCGATGGCGTACCGCGAGATTTCGCTGCTGCTGCGGCGTCCACCGGGCCGTGAGGCGTATCCGGGCGACGTGTTCTATCTGCATTCGCGGCTGCTGGAGCGCTCGGCAAAGATGAGCAAGGAAAAGGGCGGCGGATCGCTGACGGCGCTGCCGGTGATTGAGACGCAGGCCGGCGACGTTTCGGCTTACATTCCGACGAATGTGATTTCGATTACCGACGGGCAGATCTTCCTGGAGACGGACCTGTTCAACTCCGGCGTGCGGCCTGCGGTGAACGTGGGCCTGTCGGTGTCGCGCGTGGGCTTCTCGGCAGCCATCAAGGCGGTGAAGCAGGTGGGCTCCACGTTGAAGCTGGATCTGGCGCAGTATCGCGAACTGGCGGCGTTTGCGCAGTTCGGCTCGGATTTGGACCCGCTGACGCAGAAGCAGCTGAACCGCGGCCAGCGGCTGACGGAGCTGTTGAAGCAGCCTCAGTTCCAGCCGTTGAGCTGGCAGCAGCAGGTGCTGGTGCTGTTCTGCGGCACGCAAGGCTTTCTGGACGATCTGCAGGTGAGCGATATTCGGGCGTTTGAAGACGGGCTGTATCGCTACTTTGACACCATGCAGGGGGCGCTGATGGACGAGCTGACCAAGAAGCGGGCGCTGGACGATGAACTGCGCGGCCGGCTGCAGGCGGCCATCAAGGACTACAAGGCGGGGTTTGCGGCGGAGTTGGCCGCGGCCACGACGTAACGAGAGTCGTCAGCGATCAGTTGTCAGTTTTCAGCAGGGTGCGGCATAGGCCGGCTGAACAAATGGGGACTGAGAAGGATGAGGCTGACAGGGCAAGACTGAGAACGGATGACTGAGAACTAAGCAATGGCAAACGTCCTCGATTTACGGCGCCGCATTCGCAGTGTGAAGAACACGCGGCAGATTACCAAGGCCATGAAGATGGTTTCCGCGGCCAAGCTGCGCCGCGCTCAGGAGCGCGCACTGGCGGCGCGGCCTTACGCGAAGATGATCACGAGCGTACTGGAGTCGTTGACGCGGCGCATCGAGGTCTTTGACCCGGTGACGGGCAATCTGCGGCATCCGCTGTTCCTCACGCGGCCGGAAAAGCGCGTGCTGCTGTTGATCATCAGCGGCGACAAGGGCTTTGCGGGCGCGTTCAATGCGAACATTTTGAAGACGGCGTACCAGTTTATCGAAGGCAACCCGGACAAGCAGATTGACATTGAAGCGGTGGGCCGCAAGGGGCGCGACCAGATGCGGCGGCGGTATCCGGCTGCTGTGTACGTGGAGCAGAAGGATGCCGAAGGCGACCTGCACCCGGTGCGCGAACGGAAAGCGCCGGTTGAAGTGACGGGCGACCATCCGGGGCTGCTGGAAAAGCTGGATTCGGGACGGGTTTTCGGGTTGGCGCGGAGCATCATCAGCCGCTACGTTCATGAGGAGATTGACGCGGTCTACGTGGTGTACAACGAGTTCAAGTCGGTCATCTCCCAGCGGCTGGTGGTGGAGAAGTTGCTGCCGCTGATCAAGATTGGCACTCCGGAGATTGCCGGAGCGCGCGAGTTTACGCAGGAAGAGCGCGAGCGTGCGGCGGGAGCTGCGCTGAGAGCAGGCATCGCACTGGAGCCCGAGGACACGCGCGAGGCCGACGAGGAAGCGCAGAAGTTCGGCACCAGCGAAGTGGACTACATCTACGAGCAGCCGGCGGAAGAGCTGTTTGCGGGGTTGATTCCGCAGTATGTTTCGTCGATGCTGTTTCACGCGATGGCGGAGTCGGTTGCGGCCGAGAACGCGGCGCGCATGACGGCGATGGATTCGGCGACCAACAATGCTTCAGACATGATTGACGCGCTGACGCTGCACATGAATCGCGTGCGGCAGGCAGCCATCACCAAGGAAATTATTGAGATTGTTTCAGGCGCAGCGGCGCTGTAAGGAAAAGAGAGTATGGCAGAGAATATCGGCAAAGTGATTCAGGTTTCCGGTCCCGCGGTGGACGTGCAGTTTGAAGAGGCGACGATGCCTCCGATTTACCAGGC
>DATKTQ010000045.1:0-26155 GCA_035531055.1 Occallatibacter sp.
GGCAACACGGCTGCTCCCCGGCATGGTCATTACCATTGAACCCGGGGTCTATTTGCCCGGCGAATTTGGCATTCGCATTGAAGACATGGTGGCCGTCACCCGAACCGGAGGCCAGGTGCTCACTCCGGCGCCCAAGGCCCTTATAGAGCTTTGATTTCCCCGCCTCCGCGCGGGCTGTGAGAGAGACAAGGAACGAATGAAACCAGAGGATATTCAGGATCTACAAGAGCTGATCGAATTTCTCAAGTCCCATCAGGTGTCGGAATTCGATCTGGATCGTGGCGACATGAAGATCCGCCTCAAGTTCGCCCAGACCGATCCCGCCCCCGCCGGCTTGCAGGATCTCGCGCGTCTGCTGGCCTCGCAGCCGGCCGCTCAGCCTTCCGTCGCGGCGCCCATCTCCGGCGCTCCGGCACCTGCCGCTGAGGCTGCCGCCACCGACCCCGATGCCGGCCTGCACATGGTCAAGTCGCCCATCGTCGGCACCTATTACGGCTCGCCCTCGCCTGGCGCCGCATCCTTCATCTCCCCCGGCGACCACGTCGAAAAGGGGCAGGTCGTCTGCATCGTCGAAGCCATGAAGCTCATGAACGAAATCGAGTCCGACGTGGCCGGCGAAGTCGTCAAGTGTCTGGTTTCCAACGGGCAGCCCATTGAATTCGGGCAGCCGCTGTTTTCCATTCGGGTGAGTTAGCACTCCGGCCCGCACGTCATCAAAAGGGATAGGCATGTTTCGTAAGGTCTTGGTTGCCAACCGCGGCGAAATTGCTCTGCGGGTTTTGAACGCCTGCCGCGAGCTCGGCATTCGCACCGTTGCCGTCTACAGTGAGGCAGACCGCAACTCGCTCCACGTCCGCTTTGCCGATGAGGCCATCTGCATCGGCCCGCCCCGGCCCGCCGACAGCTACCTCAACGTGCCCGCCGTCATCTCCGCGGCAGAAATCGCCAACGTCGACGCCATCCATCCCGGCTACGGCCTGCTCAGTGAGAACGCCAACTTCGCCGAGGTCTGCCGTGCCTCCAACATCAAATTCATCGGCCCCCCGCCTGAGGTCACGCGCCTCATGGGGGAAAAGGAAAAAGCCCGCCAGGCCATGAAGAAGGCCAAGGTGCCCATCCTTCCCGGCTCAGACGGCGTCCTCCTCACCGTCGAAGAAGCGCAGGAGTGGGCCACCAAGGTAGGCTTCCCCGTCATCCTCAAGGCCAAGGCCGGCGGCGGCGGCCGCGGCATGCGTATCGTCCGCTCCGCAGACGACCTGCCCAACCTCTTCCACGCCGCATTCACTGAGGCGGCCAACGCCTTCGGCAACGGCGAGCTCTACATGGAGAAATTCATTGAGCAGCCGCGCCACATTGAGTTCCAGATCCTCGCCGACGAGCACGGCAACGTCGTCTCCCTCTTTGAGCGCGAGTGCTCCATTCAGCGCCGCCATCAGAAGCTCATTGAAGAAGCCCCCTCGCTCCAGGTCTCGCCCGATCTGCGCGAGGAGCTCGGCCGCACCCTCTGCCGCTGCCTCGCCACCATCGGTTACCAGAACGCCGGCACCGTCGAGTTCCTCATGGATGAGGACCGCAAGCTCTACTTCATTGAGATGAACACCCGCATCCAGGTCGAGCATCCCGTCACCGAGGCCATCACCGGCGTAGACCTCGTCAAGGCCCAGCTCCGCATCGCCGCCGGTGAAAAGCTGGCCGACATCCTGCCGCGCAAGCTCGAAATCCGAGGCCACGCCATCGAGTGCCGCATCAACGCCGAGCACCCTGAGAAGTTCACACCCTCCGCCGGCAAGATTACCGCCTTCAACGTCCCCGGCGGCAACGGCGTCCGCGTGGACACGGCGCAATACGCTGAAGGCGTCGTCCCGCCCTACTACGACTCGCTCATCGCCAAGCTCATCACCTACGGCGTGGACCGCGCCGAGGCCATCGCCCGCATGGAGCGCGCCCTCTCGCAGTTCGTGGTGCAGGGAATTGAGACCTCCATTTCCCTCCACCAGGCCATCTTCCAGGACGAAGACTTCCGCGAAGGCCGCTTCGACACCAAATTCATGGAGCGCTTCCTCGCCAAACGCAACGAGTAAGTAGACTGTCGCGAAATCTTCGTTAGCCGCACTGCTTGCACTCGCCACTACCGACTGTCATCTTGAGCGAGGGCCGCCGCAGGCGGCCCGAGTCGAAAGATCTGCGGTTACCTTTCGCTTCTAAAACCACCTCAGGTTGTCTGTTCCAAGGACGCACATCAGCGAGAACACTATTCCGGCCAAAATATGAACCCAAAAGGCAAACCAGAAAAGAGGCGCATTTTCAGATCGCTTCGCCTCTCCGAATTTGATCCAGACAGTCCCCGAGGATAGCCCGTGCAACGAATTCCAAAAGGCATAAACGGACAACAGCAGCACGGTCACCCGTTCGGATGTGTTTAAGTGTCCTAGAGCAACCACATCTCTCCCTTGGTCGAGTCTCGCGACGGCCTTCCATCCGGAACTGGTAGGACGCTGTCAGCGCATTGTGGCCGCGATACGCAAAGCAGTTCCACAAAAGAGCATTCATCGCGAATTGTACTTGGAGTTTTACAGGCCGGGCACCCCAGTTCTCGCTCCTGAAACCGGGGAAACCATGAATCCCACCCCGCCATCTGCTACTCCCTACTCCCTGTTCTTCGTCAACCCCTCTATCCCCACCTCCGCTCTTAACTCCCTCATTCCGCGCGCAAAATACTTCGCGCCCGTTTGCCGATCAATACCCCGTCTTGCCGCACAATGGAAAGGTGAGGGAAGTGTCGGCACCTGCCTCTGCGCTCGTGCCGCCACGAGCCACCGTTCCCTAATCCCCGATCCCTGACCGGAGGAGGCCCCCCCCCACCCCCTATACAAAATTTGCAGTTTTCCACAGCAGTTTTGCCGATCATTCCGCGCAAAGGCGTACAGTGCCGCTCTTCACGCGCCATCGGCCAGCGAGCAGCCGGCGCTAGTCGGCAAAGGCTGCATCTCCGCGCTCCTCTTCGTCCAGTTGCTGTTCCGCAGATGCCGATGCATCGCCTGAAACCACGTACGCCACCGCTGCGCCAATCAATGCAGGCACCAGATAGGCGTGCCCGCCCGTGGCCTCGGCCACAAACACCACAGCCGCCAGCGGCGTCTTGTACCCGGCAGAAAGAAATGATGCCATGCCCACCGCCGCGTAAAGCCCCACCGCCGAGCTGTGCACAACCGATTGCCCAAAGGCCGTGCCCAGAAATCCGCCCGTCAAAAACAGCGGCACAAACATGGCGCTCACTCCGCCCGCGCCCAGCGTGAACAGCGTGGCCGCCAGCTTGAGCCCGCTGAAGATCAACAGCTCCGCCGACGAGTGCGCTTGATTCAGCACCATGCCAACGGCCTCATAGTTTGGCCCCAGCGGCGCCAGCGTTCCCGGATACATTGCAAGGAACGCCCAGCCGCACACGCCTGTCAGCAGTCCGCCCACGCCCAGCTTTGCCCAGTGCGGTGCGCCCCAGCGCACGCCGAACTGCCGCGCCCGACGGAACGTTACCACGAACACCATCGCCACCAGCCCAATCGCCAGCCCCAGCAGCGCGCTCCACAAAATGTCCTCGCCCGTGTACGTGCCGGCGCCATGAAAATTGAACAGCGGCGAAGTCCCGAGCATTGACCCTAGCGTCACAAACGCCACCACCGACGCAATCAGCGACGGCACCAACGCCTCATGCACCAGATCGTCGCGATAGGGCATCTCCAGCGCGAAGACAATTCCCGTCAGCGGCGCGCGAAACACCGCCGACATTCCCGCGGCTGCCCCACAGATGAGTAGAATTCTCCGGTCGCGCTCCGTGAGCCCGAAGCGCCGCAGCCGCTCCCACAGCCACGATCCAATGGCGCCGCCACCGTAGATGCCTGGCCCTTCCAGCGCCGCACTTCCGCCAAAGCCCACGGTCGTAATGGCCGCCGCGATCTTCGGCACAAAGGCACGCACGTCGATGCGGCCGCTCAGTTCGTGATAGCTGCGAATTACCTCCTCGGTCGAGTGCATATCCGGGTCTGCCGTGAAACGCTGCATAATCCATCCAGCCGCAGCGCAGCTCAGCGTCAGCCCCGGCACAATCGCCCACTGGTGCCGGAAGTAGTAACCCTGCACCGCGGGCCACAGCCACCGGAGAATCACCACCACCACGCCCGTGACCGTCAACCCTGTTGCCGCGCCTACAATCGGCGCCACCACAAGCCACTTGCGCAGGTCCCGCGCATACACTGCTCGCAGCTCGTCGCGCACAAGGCCCTTCGCGCGCTGTGCAATCGGATCGCTGGCCAGCCCGCGCAACCCATTTGTCACTGCCCAGCGTGCCCCCGCTCGGCGCTTCCGTGTAGCTTTCGCCGTCACGCGCTCCCTCTTCCTCTTCCTCGTTGTTTTGGGCGATGCTCGGCATTCCCGGCTGCGTGCTGCTCCAGCGTGAGCTGCGACAACATGCCCGCCTTCACGCGCTCCACCTCGTCCCGATGCAGCCGACTCAGCTTTGTCAAAATGCGCTCACCGCGCGCCGTCAAACGTACCAGCACCAACCGGCGGTCAGCCGGGCTCGTGTCCCGTCGCACCAGGCCCACCGCAGCCGCGCGCTCCACCAGCCCCACCACGGAATGATTCCGCTCCTGCAGAAACTCCGCCAGTTCAGAGATTGTGGCCGTGCCGTCCTTGCTGAACCCGGACACGCCCAGCATCAACTGGTGTTGTTGCGGTGTCACTCCGCAGGCCCGCGCCGCCTTCTCGCTGAAGCGCAAGAACCGCCGCAGCGTGTACCGGAACCACGCCAGTTCGCGCACCACCTCGAGGTCCACTTCCGCTCTCCTTGCACCCGGCCCTGCCGCGTGGCTTCGCTCATCTGTCGTCTGCCGCATCACTTTTCAGAATACATCGCAGAGCGATGTTTCTCCAAAGGCGCCGAGAGCCGCTCGCAGCATAGGAACATCAGCTACACAATCAGCCCAGTGTCCTCCAAATTCAAGGAAGATGCACCGCCACATGCCGGGTGCCTCGGGTCGCGCCTCTGACACTTGGGAACTATCTTTCCTTTTCCTCCTGCCGCACACACCCGTCCACCCACGCAACGCCGCAGATTTCCGCCTCGCGCACCCTCCTGTAAACTGGACTTCCTTTCTCCTCACAGGTGTCAGGAGGGCCTGTCCAATGCTGCCAAACATCGAACTCCCTAAATCCGACCAGATCTACACCCTGGCCGGCCACCTCGTCCGCATTGTGGTCATCCTGCTTGTCGCCTGGATCACGACCCACCTCATCCACAAGTGGCTGCCCAAGCTCCGCGTGCACATTGTCAAGCAGATGACGGGCCAGCGCGGCGGCGAAGACATCGAGCTTGAAAAGCGCGCCGCCACCATCGGCGGCATCCTCCGCAAAACAACAGCCATCGTCATCTGGGTCTTCGCCGTCATCATGTCGCTCAATGAGGCCGGCTTCAACGTCGCCCCCATCCTCGCCGGCGCCGGAATCCTCGGTCTGGCCGTGGGCTTCGGCGCGCAGAACCTGGTGCACGACGTCATCTCCGGAATCTTCATGCTGCTGGAGAATCAGATCCGCGTCAACGACGTCGCCATCCTCAACGGCACCGGCGGACTCGTCGAAGCCATCCACCTCCGCTCCACCGTCCTCCGCGGGCAGGACGGCACCGTGCACGTCTTCCGCAACGGCTCCATCACCACCCTCTCCAACATGTCCTACGGCTTCTCGTACTACCTCTTCGAAATCGGCGTCGCCTACAAAGAGGACACCGACCACGTCATCGATGTCGTCCGCGACGTCGCCGACCAGATGATGAAAGAGGAGGCCTACGCAAGCCTCATCCTCGAACCGCTCGAAGTCCTCGGCGTTGACAAGTTCGCCGACTCCGCCGTCATCATCAAGGCCCGCTTCAAAACCGTTCCCATCAAGCAGTGGACCGTGGGCCGCGAAATGAATCGCCGCATGAAAAAGAAGTTCGATGAAGTCGGCATCGAGATCCCGTTTCCGCACACCAGCATTTACTTCGGCGAGGCCAGCAAGCCCTTCCAACTGCAGATGCAGAACCCCGATCGCGACCAACTCAAGACTCTGATTCGCGAAGTGCAGGCAGAAGCTCAGGCCGAAGTGCAGGCAAAGGACCAGCCCAACAAATCCTGACCCAAATCGCCGCGCCCGACGCGCCGCGCAAATCCACATCTCCATGCTAAGGTTGGGGCAATGCCCATGCTCACTCTTCAGGAACAGTTCGGCCAGATCGACATCTACCTCTTCGACCAGCTACTCAAAGGCCGCCTCGCTCCAGGCATGCGCGTCGTCGACGCCGGCTGCGGCTCCGGCCGCAATCTCGTCTACCTGCTCCGCCAGGGCTATGACGTCTTCGCCGCCGACGCCAGCGCCGAGGAAGTGGAAACCGTGCGCACCATGGCCCGTACCCTCGCCCCCTCGCTGCCCGCGTCCAACTTCCGCGTCGAGTCCGTCGAGCACATGACCTTCCCCGACGCCTTCGCCGACTTCGTCATCAGCAACACCGTCCTCCACTTCGCGCAGGACGACGCCCACTTTGAAACCATGCTCCGCGGCACCTTCCGCGTCCTCAAGCCCGGCGGCACCTTCTTCTGCCGCCTCGGCTCCTCCATCGGCATGGAGCACCGCGTCCAGCCCATCCACGGCCGCCGCTGCAAATCGCCCGACGGCTCTGAGCGCTACCTCGTCGACGAAGCCCTGCTCCTCGCCTTCACCCAGCGCATGGGCCAGCTCTCCGACCCCATCAAAACCACCATCGTCCAGGACCAGCGCGCCATGACCACCTGGGTCGTCCGCAAAGGCGACCACTCCACCCTCTGACCTTCTGACCCGCGCCTCACACCGCGGAAATCTCCGCATCGCCGGTAATACTGCCGTAACTCGAATCCAGTCCGGTGAGTGACTTGGCGATTTGGCGCGAATCCACAAGCTTTGCAGCCCGCATGGGCGCTTATCGGTACGGATCGGTCATCTTTCGTCCGAAGCCGTGCCCAAAACACTATGTACATAAGCGATACGCCTCCCGTGCCAAATCCTGTTCATTGGTATAGAACTCTGAATAGACCGGTGCGCAATTTCGAGCAAACCCGAACGGAATGCCAGGAGATACTGGCCAAGCCCATTCGCGAACTCGGGCTCAAACTCGAGGGCTCTCCGCTGGAACGATTCGCTCAGAAGCTTTATCGCGAACTGGACGCCAAGGGCATCCACAAGTTCCGCCCGCTTTGTTATCTCACGGATGAATGGGGATGTCCCTCAGGGGAGCCCGTCATCGGCATTCCGTTCTATCTGGCCAACCCGGACCTGGCACAGCTTGAGCGCGATATGAACGACCTGGAAGACGCTCGCGAGATCATGATGTACATGCGTCATGAGGCCGGACACGCGTTCAATTACGCGTACCAGCTCTACAAGTCGGCTGAGTGGCGCGATCTCTTCGGTCCGTTTCGGCGTGCATATCGCGATAATTACCGTCCCGTACCGTTCTCGCGGAAGTTTGTTCGCCACATGGCCGGGTGGTATGCGCAGAAGCATCCGGATGAAGATTTTGCGGAAACGTTTGCGGTGTGGCTGACGCCTCGCTCGCAATGGCGGAAGCGCTACGAGGGTTGGGACGCGTTGGCCAAGCTCCAATACGTCGATCGCATGGCGCGAAAAGTCGGAGACGTCGAACCCGTCCGGCGCCGCGGCCGCACCGACATCACCGTCGATGAGATGGAATCTACGGTCGGCGAGTTCTATCGACTCAGCCTGCCGGAGGAAATTCCGGTGCAGGAACTGGCGCTGGATGCCGACCTGGCGGATATCTTCAATATCTCTCCCAAGCGCCGCAAGGGCGTAGGCCCGGCGCAGGAGATGCTGCGGAAGCATCGCAAGCCCATTATCGACAAGGTGGCGTATTGGAGCGGCGTGCAACGTCCGATCGTCAAGCGACTAGTGGAAGATATCTGCAAACGTGTTGAGGACCTGGGCCTGCGCGTGGATGTTCGGAGAGAGTCCGAGTACCTGACGGAGTTCACGGTGTACATCACCGCACTCTCAACCAATTACCTGATCCGCGGGAAGTTCATTCATTCCTGAGGCGTGCCGGCAACTGCCGTCACGGCGTTTGGAGGCCGCATGACAAAATTAAAAACCACCGTGCTGTACGACTTGTGGGAAGAGGAACCTGCTGAAGTGCAGGAGGAAGGTCCTGCGCCGCGCAAGCGCAATGGGCAAAAGACACGCAAGAAGAAGAAGCCGGTCAAACACGACCGCGAAGAGATCTTCGAAGCCTTGGAGAAGCTCGGTCATGAGCCGTCGTATTACATTCTCGACGGCCGCCCGCAATCACTTCTGGGACTTGCCAAATGCGGCGCCGATCTCATTTTCAACCTCACGGAATCCTATGCGGGCGATGACACCAAGGAGATGCACGTCACGGCATTCCTGGATTTGCTCGATATCCCCTACACCGGCGCGGGACCGCACGCGAACATTCTCGCGCAGGACAAATCGATCGCCAAGAAGATGTTTGCTTTTTACGGGATTCGATCGCCCTACTTCGCGACAGCCTATCGCGGCACCATCGACCACGCACATGACATCTCGTTCCCACTCATCGTGAAACCCACCTCCGAAGATGGATCCATCGGCATCGATGCGGCTTCCGTAGTTACCAGCGTGAAGGAGTTGATGGAGCGCGTCTCCTATATACAGACGGAGTTCGATTCTCCCGCGTTGATCGAGGAGTACATCGAAGGGCGCGAGATCTACGCCGCTATCCTCGGCAATTACGAGAACGCACGCGTACTCCCGCTGGTGGAACTCGACTTTTCGAAGCTTCCGAGCGGCATGCCCAAGATCGCCAGCCAGGAGGTAAAATTCGAGAAAGACACGGAAGCCTATAAGCTGACGAAATCGGCGATTGCCGAAGACCTGGATGAAGAAACCGTAACCAAGCTCACGGAGACCGCGGTCAAGGCCTATCGCGCCGTCAAGCTTCGCGATTATGGCCGCATCGACATGCGCGTATCGAGCAAGGGCGAGGTTTATGTGATCGAAGCGAATCCGAACCCTTGGCTCTCCAGCGGACAGGAGTTTGCCATGGCCGCGAAGAAATCCGGCCTCTCCTATACTCAAATGATCGGGGAGATCGTGGACCTTGCGATGGCCCGGCAAGCGTGAACGTCGGCAAGGGGCGGCCGATCCGTTTGCGCACGCTTCTCGGTTTGCGCTAACAGACCAACGCACTCATTCATGGGATTGTGGTTGGTCGGTCGGCTATCCGGACCGCTCTCACTTACCCCTGTCAACTCCTCCACCTTCGCGTCGAACCCACTCATTCCACTCACCAAAAACTCCGCCCCGCTTTGCACAATCTTTCCTCCATCTGCCGCATACTGGACCAGACAAAGTGTTTGCTATCTGAGCAAAAGCAACCATCTTTTGGAATCCCCACACAGGCAGAATGTCTCTCAGGGTGTAGTCCCACCTTGAGAGAAGCCGTAGGAAGGGAAATCATGCGTACACCAAATACAACACTCATCGGGAACCAGCACGTGAGCGCTAACGGGCAAGAGCGAAAACAAACCCTGCGAAAGAGAGCAACTGGAAGACGCATCGATGAGATTGAAACCGGGAAATCCATGAGCCCAGCAAACATTCCTCATCACGGCTCGTGTTGCTGTATCTCCTGCTGGCCGAAAAATATGAACTTGTACCTTTAGCGAAGGCTCTCGATGAGGAGACTCTGCCGTACAGGTCACGTCCAAGAGAACCAGTGCGCAGATTCAACGCCGCTGCCCCTGTTTGTCATGCAAAGTTTGGATATTCAAACCGCGCCACAACAGAAGTAAGAAACGAGCGTATACGCTTGGACAAAATCACCCTCACGTCTCCGTATTCGGATCCGGCCACGAGCGACGCCGAACATACCCGACTTCACGGCCAGGACTCGCTCTTCCTCCGCCATCCCTCCAACCCGATTCTCAGCGGCAAGGACTGGCCCTATCCGGTGAACAGCGTCTTCAACGCAGGCGTCGTTCGTCTGGACGACGGGGACACGCTGCTGCTGTGTCGCGTCGAAGACCGGCGTGGCTTGTCGCACCTTTGCGCGGCACGATCCGCAAATGGAATCGATGGCTGGCGCATCGATCCGCAGCCGACGCTCGCGGCGAATCCGCGCGAATATCCCGAAGAAATCTGGGGAATAGAAGATCCGCGCATCACCTACGTGCCGGAGTTGAAGCAATATGCAGTCGCATATACCTCCTTTGCCAGAGCGGGGCCCGGCGTGTCGCTGGCCTTGACAAAGGACTTCAAGACCTTCGAGCGCTACGGCGTCATCATGACCCCTGAAGATAAGGACGCCGCTCTGTTGCCGCGCAGGATTGGTGGGCTCTGGGCGCTGGTGCATCGCCCCATGACATCGCTCGGCGCTCATATGTGGATCTCCTACTCGCCTGACCTCAAGCACTGGGGCGGACATCGAGTGATACTTGAAGCTCGCCGTGGCGGATGGTGGGACGCCAACAAGATCGGCCTTTGCTCTCCCTTCATCGAGACCGAAAAGGGCTGGCTGGCAATTTATCACGGCGTGCGCCAAACCGCTGCCGGCAGCATTTACCGTCTCGGTCTGGCTCTGTTCGACCTCGAGAAGCCGGACGTGTGCCTGCAACGCGGAGACTGCTGGATCTTCAGCCCGGAGGCTCCCTACGAGCGCAGCGGAGATGTCCCCGAGGTGGTCTTTCCTTGCGGGCAGACCATCGGGGCCGACGGGGACACCATCAATCTCTACTACGGGGTCGGCGACTCCAGTCTGGCCTTGGCCACTGGCAGCATTCGCACTCTCTTTTCCTGGCTCGACCACAACGCAAGCTGGGGCGATGACCCACGCGTGCCGTAGCTACCCAGACCAACGCAAGTCGCAATCTGAAAGTAGCCGAATCAATCGAAGACCCGCCTCGCCCATCAAGCGCGGGCCTGTCAACCCCTCCATCTCCCCCTCCGCGTCGAACCCCCTCATTCCACTCGCAAAAAACTCCGCTCCACTTTGCACAATATTTCCCCCGTCCGCCGCATACTGGAACAGAGAAAAGACTCTCGGCAAATCGCCCGTGCTGCCACCCTGCCACGAATCGGCTCATTTGCCGACCCGCTGACTTGCTGACTTGCTGAGAACTGGCAACTGGCACCACAGCCCCCTCCCCCCCCATATTGAAAATTTGCAGTTTTCCACAGCAGTTTTGCCGATTAATTCACTGTCCGCTTTGCGCCATCTTCGCCTCGGAGTTGCCATGGCTCTTTCCCGTCCTCGCCTCCGGATGTAACAATCACCGCGTCCGTTTAGAACCCACATTCGCAACCGGGAGATCTGCGAAGCGCATGCCAACTCGTTCAGCCTCGTTCGCCGCCCTCGTCTCCGCATGCGCCCTGCTCCTGGCCTGCGCCGCTTCCGCCCAAACCTCCGCCTCCCATGCGGACTGGTCCGTCTACAACGGCAGCGCCGAAGGCGACCACTACTCGTCCCTCGCGCAAATCAACCGCGACAACGTGGCCCAGCTCAAGCCCGCCTGGCGATATGACACCGGCGACAAGGGCAACATGGAGACCAGCCCGCTCATCATCAACGGTGTACTTTACGCCTACACCGCCACCCAGCAAGTCATCGCGCTCAACGCCGCCACCGGCAAACTCAAATGGAAATTCGACTCCGGCATTCGCGGCACCCAGCCCGTCCGCGGCGTCACCTACTGGCCCGGCGACCCGGCACACGGCCGCCATCCGCGCATCCTCGCCGGCATCATGCAGTACCTCTATTGCCTCGACGCGCGCACCGGCCGCCCCATCGCCACCTTCGGCGACCGCGGCCGCATCGACCTCCGCAAAAACCTTCGCGGCAACTACAAAATTCAGTCCACCGTCCTCACCACCCCCGGCATTCTCTATAAAGACCTGATCATCGTCGGCGGCCGCGATCCCGAATCGCACCCCGCGCCGCCCGGAGACATTCGCGCCTTCAACGTCCTCACCGGCCACCTCGTCTGGCGCTTCCGCACCATCCCGCGCCCCGGCGAGCCCGGTTACAACACCTGGCCGCGCGACGCCTGGAAGACCACCGGCGCTGCCAACAACTGGGCCGGCATGGCGCTCGACACCCAACGCGGCATCGTCTACGTGCCCACCGGGTCCGCCGTCATGGATTTCTACGGCGGCGACCGCGTCGGCAACGATCTCTACGCCGACACCATCCTCGCGCTCGATGCCGCCACCGGCCGCCTGCTCTGGCATTTCCAGGGCGTCCATCACGACATCTGGGACCGCGATTTCCCCTCGCCGCCCGCGCTCTTCACCCTCACGCGCAACGGCCACCAGATTCCCGCGCTCGCCCAGACCACCAAGCAGGGCTTTCTCTTCGTCTTCAATCGCGTCACCGGCAAACCGCTCTTTCCCATCCACGAGCGGCCCTTCCCGCCCAGCAACGTGCCCGGCGAAGTCACCTCGCCCACGCAGCCTGTGCCGGACTTGCCGGAGCCTTTCGCCCGCCAGCGCCTCACAGAGGACATGCTCACCACGCGCACACCGGAAGCGCATGCCTGGGCGCTCAAAACCTTCCGCACCTTCCGCAGCAACGGCCAGTTCGTGCCCTTCGCCGTGGGCCAGCAGACCATCGTTTTTCCCGGCTTTGACGGCGGCGCAGAGTGGGGCGGACCCGCCATCGACCCGCGCAACCATGTGCTCTACGTCAACGCGCAGGAGATGGCCAACACCGGCGGACTCGAGCCCGCCTCGCGTTCCGGCAGTCCCGGCGAGCAGCTGTACCAATCGCAATGCGCCATGTGCCACGGCGTGGATCGCGCCGGTTCGCCCCCGGCCTTTCCTTCGCTGGTCAACGTAGAGAAGCGTCTACCCCAGGAAAAGATTGTCGACAACATTCGCCACGGAAATGGCAGGATGCCCTCGTTTCCAAATATCAATGGCGAAGGGCTGACGGCGCTTCTCAAGTTTCTGGCCACTCCAGTCACGGCTAGGCCCGGGTCCGAAAAGGAACTCGCCGCGCACCAGCCCGCACCCGCCGTGCACGATGCTGCCGGCGAGGCCGTGTATCAGGCGCAATGCTCCGCCTGCCACGGCGAGCATCTGGAAGGTTTGCCGCCCTCATTTCCCGCGCTTCTCGGCGTGGGCAACCGGCTCACCTCCGCCCAGGCCGTCCAAATCATTCACAATGGCAAGGGAGTGATGCCGCCCGCGCCCCTGCTGGAAGGGAAGGACCTGACTGCGCTGCTTCACTATCTTGGCATTCAGGATCACCTCAAGCCCCTCGGGACGCCGCCGGGCGAGGACGCCTACACCTTCACCGGCTACCGCAAGTTCCTTGACCCCGACGGCTACCCGGCCATCGCGCCGCCCTGGGGCACGCTCAACGCCATCGACCTTGCCACCGGCCGTTATCTTTGGAAGATTCCGCTCGGCGAGTACCCGGCCCTGGCCAAACTTGGCATGACCAACACCGGGTCAGAAAACTACGGCGGCCCCGTCGTCACCGCCGGCGGCGTGCTCTTCATCGGCGCCACGGTCTATGACCGCAAAATCCGCGCCTTTGACAGTGCCACCGGCAAGCTCCTCTGGCAGTGGACGCTACCTTTCGCCGGCATGGCCACCCCGGCCACGTACATGGTCAACAGCCGCCAATATGTCGTCATCGTCTCCAGCGGCGGCCGCGACCCCAACTCGCCCGTCGGCGGCGCGTACGTCGCCTTCGCGCTGCCATCGCATCCTGTGGAAAACCCTGCAAAATAGTTTCGCTTTTTCTTCGTATTTTCACAGGATTCTGCGTTATCCTTGCCTCATCAATCGGAGGTTTCCCGCATGGACGCTCTCAAGGAACTCGCCGCGGAATATGACCGCGAAACCGCCAACACCCGCAAGGTCCTCGCCGCCATTCCCGACGACGCCGACTACGCCTACGCGCCGCACCCCAAGTCCATGAGCCTGGGCCGCCTGGCCGGCCATATCTCAGACACCGCAGGCAACTGGGGCAAGACCTGCCTCACCACAGACAAGCTGGAGTTCGACGCCGGTCACAAATTTGAGCCCTACATTCCCGCCGGGAAAAAGGCCATGCTTGACCAGTTTGACAAGCAGGTAGCCGAAGCAAAAGCCGCCCTGGCCGCCATGACGCTGCCAGCCTGGGACGACCACTGGAAGTTCATCATGGGCGGCAACGCCTTTATTGACGACACCAAATACAACGTCTTCCGCACCTGGGTCCTCAACCACATGATCCATCATCGCGCTCAACTCGGCGTCTATCTGCGCATGTTGGACAAGCCTGTACCCGGCTGCTACGGACCCTCGGCCGACGAAATGTAATGCCGCTCTCCGGCCCGGCTGGCTGCGCCGCTGGCGCACCCTCCGTCGCAGCCGCTACGCTGGAGGCATGGCATTCCTTTTTCCCAGGCTCTACCCCATTCTCGATTCCTCCACCATCCCCGTCGAGGGCCGCGAGGCCTATCTGCATCGTCTCGGCGTGTCTCTGGCGGACGCGGGCGTCACGCTGCTCGAGTACCGCAACAAGCAGGGAACCGATGCGGAGCTCTTGGCCGACGGCGCAATTCTGCGCGCGGCGCTGCCCGCTAACCAGGTTCGTCTCGTACTCGATGACCGTGTTCATCTGGTCGACTCCCTCGGCTTTGACGGCGTGCACGTCGACGCCGGCGACATGAGCCCCGCCGAAGCCCGCCGTCTCCTTGGCCCGCACCGCATCGTGGGAACCTTCGCCGGTGCAGAGTCGCTGCTGCCCGGAATCCTCAACGCGCCGGCAGACTACTTCGCCATTGGTCCCGTCTTCTCCACCACCACCAAGCAGACCGCGAACCCTCCCATCGGCGTCGAAGGCGTGCGCCGTCTGCGCCAGCAGGCCGGCGCGGATGTCGTCCTCACCGCCGCGGCCGGAATCACGCTGGAAACCGCGCCCGCAGTTCTTCAGGCGGGCGCCAGCACGGTCGCCGTCTCCGCCGCCATTTTTCGCACAGTCGACCCGGCCCGCGAGTGCCGCCTGTGGCTCGCGCGGCTCAAGACCTAGCGACGTGCTCCGTGCCGCACTGTGCTCCGTCCGCAAAAAAGAGCAAGACAATTCCGCACAATTCAAGTAAAACCAACCCAAGGTGACGACCCTCAACCCCACTCCAGTTTCAGAGTCCAGCGCCATTCCGGGCAAGCCGGGAATGGTGCAGAGTCTCGGCCTGTTCAGCTCCACGGCCATCGTGGCCGGGTCCATGATCGGCTCCGGCATTTTCATCGTCGATGCCGACATCGCCCGCGGCACCAGCTCGCCCGCGCTCTTCCTCGGCGCCTGGGTCATCACCGCCATCATGACCATGATCGGCGCGCTCAGTTACGGCGAGCTGGCGGCCATGATGCCCAAAGCCGGCGGCCAATACGTCTACCTGCGCGAGTCGCTCGGTCCGCTCTGGGGCTTCCTCTACGGCTGGACCCTTTTCCTCGTCATCCAGACCGGCACCATCGCCGCCGTCTGCGTGGCCTTCGGCAAGTTCCTCGGCGTCTTCCTTCCGCAAGTCTCCACCACCCACTGGCTCTGGCACATCGCCCATGTCCCAGCCATTCCGCTCGGGCCCATGGTGCTGGGCAACATGGAAATCGGCGTCAACACCGCCAACCTCACGGGCATCGTCATCGTCGTGCTTCTCGCCGTGGTCAATGTCTTCGGCGTGCGCCTCGGCGCCATCATCCAGAACATCTTCACCTCGGCCAAGGCGCTCTCGCTGGCCGCGCTCGTCGTGCTTACCTTCACCGTAGGCCGCACCACAGAAGCCTGGAACGCCAACTTCGGCGCGGGCCTCAGCCAGTTCTGGAAGAACGCCGGCTGGAGTTCGCTGCATCCCGTGCAGGTGGGCATCGGTGGCCCCATGGTGCTGGTCAACGTGGTGGTCATTCTGGCAGTGGTGCAGGTGGGCTCGCTGTTTTCCGCCGACGCGTGGAACAACATCACCTTCACCGCCGGCGAAGTCAAAAATCCCCGCCGCAACATCCCACTCTCGCTCATTCTCGGCGCAGGCTTTGTGCTCGTCGTTTACTTTCTTGCCTCGCTCGGATATCTGCTCGTGCTTCCGCTATACGGGGACCCGCACGGCGTCACGGCACTGTCGCGCGGCGTGCAGTTCGCGCAGGAAGATCGCGTGGCCACCGCGGCACTTGGCGTCATCTTCCACTCGGCCGGAGCCAAACTCATGGCCGCGGCCATTCTCGTTTCCACCTTCGGCTGCGCCAACGGCATGACGCTGGCCGGCGCGCGCGTTTACTACGCCATGAGCCGCGACGGCCTCTTCTTCAAGTCCGTCGGCAAGCTCCATCCGCGCTACCGAACCCCTGCTGCCGCACTCGCCGTCCAGGCCGTCTGGACAGCGTTCCTCTGCATCTCCGGCTCTTACAGTCAGCTGCTCGACTACATCATCTTCGCCGTGCTGGTGTTTTATATCCTCACCATCGGCGGGCTCTTTGTCCTGCGCTTCAAGCGCCCGGATGCGCCCCGTCCTTACCGCGCACTCGGCTACCCGGTGCTGCCCGCGCTGTACATCGCCATGGCCACGTGGATTTGTATCGTATTATTGCGTTACAAACCCCAGTACACCTGGCCGGGACTGGTGCTCGTGCTGCTCGGCATTCCGGTGTACCTTTTCTGGTCGCGGCAATCCGCGGGCCAAACACAACCCGGCACGGAACTCAATTCTTGACGAGGAAGTCCCTCATTCATGTCCAGGCTGCTACGCATTAAACCTTTGTCGATGCTCTCGCAAGAGGCCAGTGAGCAGGGGGAAAACACCCTGCGCCGCTCACTCGGCGCCACCAATCTCATCACGCTCGGCATCGGCGCCATCATCGGAGCCGGCATCTTTGTGCTCACCGGGCAGGCTGCCGCGCAGCATGCCGGGCCCGCCGTGACGCTCAGCTTCGTGCTCGCCGGTTTTGTCTGCGCCTTTGCCGGCCTGTGTTATGCCGAGTTCGCTTCCATCATCCCCATCGCCGGCTCCGCGTACACCTATGGATACGCCACGCTTGGCGAGCTGGTGGCCTGGATCATCGGCTGGGATCTGGTGTTGGAGTACGCATTCGGCGCCGCCACCGTGGCCTCCGGCTGGTCCGGTTACCTGGTCAGCCTCCTCGAGCAGATGCACATCTACCTACCGCCGCAGCTCACGGCCACTCCCGGCACCCAGCTGTACTTCTACCACGGCTCGTGGATAGCGCAGGAGGCCATGCCGCCTGGCGTGGACCTGAGCGTGCTGCAGCATGCCACAGGCCTGTTCAATCTCGTTGCGTTGCTTGCCATTCTCGTGGTCACGGCCGTGCTCGTCATTGGCATCAAGGAATCCGCCAATCTCAACACCGCCATCGTCTTCGTTAAGCTCAGCGTGGTCGGCATCTTTCTCGTCGTTGGAACCCTCTTCCTCATCCACCATCCCACTCTGGCCTTCCACAACTGGCACCCATACATTCCGCCGAAAGATGCGAACGGAAACTTCGGCATCATGGGCATCGCCCAGGGCGCAGCCTTCGTCTTCTTTGCCTATATCGGGTTTGACGCCGTTTCCACCGCAGCTCAGGAAGCCCGCAATCCGCAGAAGGACATGCCCATCGGCATTCTCGGCTCGCTCGTCGTGTGCACCATCCTGTACATCCTGGTTTCCACGGTGCTCACCGGCCTGGTCAACTACAAGCTGCTCAACGTAGCCGATCCGGTCGCCGTCGGCATTGATGCCACCGGCGTCGCATGGGGTTCGTTGCTCGTCAAAATCGGTGCGGTCTTTGGCCTGGGAACGGTCATGCTGGTGATGCTGCTCGGGCAGTCCCGCGTCTTCTTCTCCATGTCGCGCGACGGCCTGCTGCCCAAATGGGCATCCGCCATCCATCCCAAGTTCCGCACGCCCTGGATCTCCACCATCGTCGTCGGCGTTATAGTTGCCGTTCTTCCAGCATTTCTCCCCGTGGACAAGCTGGCAAAACTGGTCAACATCGGAACCCTGCTGGCATTCACCATCGTGTGCGCAGGCGTCTGGGTATTGCGCGTGCGCCATCCTGATCTTCACCGCCCCTTCCGCACGCCGATGGTTCCGCTGGTGCCGATCCTGGGCATCTGCTCCGCGTTCTTTCTCATGGTGCAGTTGCCGCTGCTCACCTGGGAGGTGCTCATCGGCTGGCTCATCATCGGTCTCGTCATCTACTTCGGCTACGCCGTCAAGCACAGCACCGTGCAGGCAATGGCCAAAGCGGATGAAGGCGACTGAGACCTTGCTCTACGCACAAGCAGAAGGGCCTCCCGCGGGAGGCCCTTCGCATGTCTGCATTCTCTTGCGCTTACGCTGTCGTCTTCGCGCAGTGCTCGTCAAAGGCGCGAATCAACTCCGCGGCAATGTCCTGCGCAGTCGATTGCTCAATCACAAAGCGCTGCATCAGGTAGACCAGCTTGCCGTCCCGCAGAATGGCCACAGCCGGTGAGGTGGGCGGATTGCCCTCAAAGTAGCTGCGCGCGCGTTCCGTGGCTTCGCGGTCCTGACCAGCAAAGACCGTAATCTTTGCGTCCGGCTGGTGCGCGCTGTTCGCCAGGGCCAACCGCACACCCGGACGCATCTTGCCTGCGGCGCAACCGCAGATCGAGTTGACCACCAGCAGCGTGGTGCCCGCCTTGGCGAGCGTGCTGTCCACATCTTCCGCGGTGCGTGCTTCCGCAATGCCTGCGCGGACCAGTTCCTCGCGCATGGGAATGACCATCAGTTCTGGGTACATGGATGCCTCCGGCTGGGAAAGTTGCCTGTACCTATTCTATCGCTAAATCGCCGTGGTGTAGCCTTGACGCAATGTTCCTGGAGCAAGACAAGCCGATTGCACCCTTTACGACCTTCGGCATCGGTGGTCCGGCGCGCTGGTTTGTCACTGCGGAAACCGAAGCAGATGTGCTGGAAGCTGCCGCATGGGCGCGCGATAACCAGGTGCCTCTCTTCGTGCTGGGCGGCGGCAGCAACCTGCTCGTCAGTGACGCAGGCTTCAATGGACTCATACTGCACATCTGTCTTCGCGGCATTGAGCAGCAGCAGCAAGCCGGAGCCATCCTCTTCCGTGCCGCAGCCGGCGAAGACTGGGACGCCCTCGTCCAGCGCGCCGTGCAGGCCAACTGCGCCGGCGTCGAGTGCCTCGCAGGAATTCCCGGCACCGTCGGCGGCACTCCGGTGCAGAACGTCGGCGCTTACGGGCAGGAGGTCGCCAGCACCATCCAACTCGTCCGCGCCTTAGATCTTCAAACGCAGGAATTCGTCGAGTTCACTGCGCTGGAGTGCGCCTTCGCCTATCGCCGCAGCCGCTTCAACTCCACCGATCGCGGTCGCTACGTGGTCACGCGCGTCGACTATTGCCTGCAGCCGGGCGGCGCGCCCACACTGCGTTATGCCGATCTGCAGCGCACATTTTCTTCCGCTTCCGAGGTCGCTCTTGCTGAGGTCGCCGAAGCCGTCCGCCGGATTCGCCAGGCCAAAGGCATGCTCCTCGTTGAAGGCGACGCAGACTGCCGCAGCGCAGGCAGCTTCTTCAAGAATCCCGTGTTGACCGCAGAGGAACTGCTGGCGCTAGCCGCCTCCGCCGGTCAGGAGCCGCCGCGCTTTCCCGCCGGGCCTGAGCCGCAGCATATCGGTTGCGTCAAAGTCCCCGCTGCGTGGCTCATCGAGCAGGCGGGCTTTCACAAAGGCTTCATCCTGGGCGCTGCGGGAATCTCGTCGCGGCACACGCTTGCGCTCGTCAATCGCAGTCAGGCCACCGCTGCGGAAGTCGTCACTCTCGCCCGCACCATCCACGATTCCGTGCTCGCCCGCTTCGCCATCGCGCTTGAAAACGAGCCCGTACTCCTCGGCTTCCCGGTCAATCCGTTTTAGCCCCGCTCAGCCGCCCCACAATGCGGTTGCGCTCCGTGGCCAGCGCCATCTCCGCCGGCCCCAGCGCGGCCAGCCGTCCCTCGCGCAGCAGCGCCACCTCCGCTCCGGTGGCGTAGGCATCCGTCGCGTCATGGGTCACCATCACCACCTGCACATCGTGCGTGCGCAGCCAACTCTGCAGGCGTTCCAGCAGCGCGTCGCTGGCCGCTCCGTCCAGTGCGGCAAAGGGTTCGTCCAGCAGCAGCAACCGGGGCAGCGGAGCCAGCGCCCGCGCCAGGGCCACGCGCTGCGCCTCACCGCCAGAGAGCCCCCCAGGCCGCCGGTCCACCAGCGCCTCGGCATCCACCAGTTTCAGCATTTCTTCCACCCGCGCCTCGCGCTCGCTGGGCTTCAAACCGGTCAACCCGTAAGCCACATTTGCCCGCACGCTCAGGTGAGGGAAGAGCGCCGCCTGCTGCGCCACCAGCGCCGTGGCCCGCCGTCCCGGCGAAACAAACATGCTCGCCGCAGTATCCGTCACTGCGCGCCCATCCAGCGCAACACGCCCGCGGTCCGGCCGTTCCAGCCCTGCCACCAGCCGCAGCACCGTGCTCTTGCCCGCGCCCGATGGCCCAAACAGCACGGTCCAATCCGAAGCAAAGCGGCATTCCAGTTGAAGATGAAATCCGCCGCGCCGCGCCTCCAGTGAGAGCTCAAGCATGGCGACCTCCTCGCGGCCTGCTGCCCAGATAAACGGCAGCCAGGGCCACCACGCTGAACGCCAGCAGCACCGCCGCCGTGCGGTTCGCCGCCGCATAATCAAAGCTCTCCACCTGGTTGTAGAGCAGGATGGAAAGCGTCCGCGTGGCCCCCGGAATATCGCCGCCCAGCATCAGCACCACACCAAACTCGCCCACCGTATGCAGAAAGCTCAGCACCGCCGCGGCCAGCAGTGAGCGCCGCGCCAGCGGCAGCAGAATGGTGCGCACCAGCCGCCACGGCCCCGCGCCCAGCAGCCGCGCCGCATCCAGCATTGCCGGATCGACCGCGGCAAAGCCCGCCACCAGCGGCTGCACGGCAAAGGGCAGACTGTAAATCACGGACCCCACCACCAGTCCACCGAACGAGAACGCAAGCGGATGACCCAGCAGTGCCGTAATGCCGCGCCCAATCGCCGTGCGCGGACCCAGCAGCACCAGCAGAGAGAAGCCCAGCACCGTGGGCGGCAGCACCAGCGGCAGCGCAGCCAACGCCTCCAGCCCCGCCAGCCAGCGTCCACGACCCAGCACCAGCAGCGCCGCCAACGGTACCGCCACGGCCAGCAGAATCACCGTAGTGACCGAAGCCAGCCGCAGCGTCAGCGTGAGCGCTTGCCAATCCATCATGGGCGCGAAACCGGAGTCAGTCCGCCCCGGGCCAGTTCGGCCTGCACCGGCGCGGAAAGCAAATAGTCGAGCAGCTTTTCAGCCGCGGCGCGGTTCGGGCTTCGCTTCAGCACCACCGCGCCCTGCACCAGCGGCGAATACAAATTGCGAGGCATCACAAAATAACTTCCGCTCGAAGCAAGCTGCGGCGTCAGCGCAGAGGTTAACGAAATCAACCCGGCCTCCGCGTTGCCGGAGCCCACAAACTGCGCAGCCTGCGCAATGTTCTCCGCCATCACAATCCGCGGCTTCAGTTGCTCGTAGAGCTTCAGCCGGGTCAGCGCCGTCACCGCAGCGCGGCCATACGGAGCCCGGTCCGGATTCGCAATCGCCAACCTGCGCAGCGCCGGATTCCGCAGCAGCCCCAGCGACGGATGGGGCAGGTGCGCATCTTTCCGCGTCCACAGAACCAGCGTGCCCAGCGCATACGGCACCGGAGCCGCCGTTGCCGCCAGTCCCGCACGCGCCAGCCGCTCGGGATAGCCCATATTCGCCGCCAGAAACAGGTCGAACGGAGCGCCGTTTTCCATCTGCACCGTCAACATGGCAGACGCCTGATACGTCGCGGCCACATGGATGCCGGTCGCCTGCGCAAACCGGGCCAGAATCGGCGGCAAAACCGGCTCAAGATCCGCAGCCGCTGCCAGCTTCACCTCCGGCTGCGCACTGGCCAACGCCGGCAGGGCAAGCGCGCTCAGTGCCAGCAGAAAGTGTCCCGCGATGGCGGCAAATCCACCTTTCGACTTGAGCAAACTCCACCCCACGCTGGTAGGCTAACACCAAGGATGAACGACAATCTGCACCAGTTACGCTGTTTCGGATGCGGCGACCGAATCTCCGGAGCCGAGGCGCGGCCCAACTTTCGCTGCGCCAAATGCGGAGACCTGTTTGAGGTGGAGTACGCCGGTTGGAGCCAGCGCCGGGGCCATGACCGGCCAAACCCCGGCGCGCTCAAGTGGCTCTGGCGCGAGCGGCGCAGCTCCGCCGAGGCGCTCGATCAGTCCGGTGTGTGGCGCTTCCGCGAACTGCTGCCAATCCTCGACAACTTCGGCAACGCCGTCACTCTCCGCGAAGGCAACACGCCGCTGTACTCCATGCCGCGCATCGGAAGATCTCTCGGCCTCGACCAGCTCTTCGCCAAGCATCAGGGCATGAATCCCACCGGCTCGTTCAAAGACACCGGCATGACTGCCGCCTTGAGCGTGGCGCGCGAGCGCAATTTCGAGTGGGTCGCGTGCGCCTCCACCGGCAACACCTCCGCCGCCATGGCCGCTTACGCCGCGCGTGCCGGCCTGCGCAGCCTGGTCCTCATTCCCGAAGGCAAAATCGCCTGGGGCAAGCTGGCTCAGGCCATGGATTACGGCGCGGTCACCTGCCAGTTGAAGACCGACTTCGACGGCTGCGTCCGCGTGCTCACGCAGATTGTGCAGGAGGCGCCCATCTACTTGCTCAACTCCGTCAATCCGTTTCGACTGGAAGGGCAAAAGACCCCGGCCTTTGAAATCGCCGAGGCCTTTGACTGGGCTGTTCCGGATCACTTGATTGTGCCCGGCGGCAACCTCGCCAACGGTGCAGCGCTCGGCAAGGGATTCCGCGAGATGCAGGAGTTGGGCCTCGTTGCCCGCGTGCCGCGCATCTCCGTCATTCAGGCCGAAGGCGCCAATCCGCTGGTGCGCAGCATGCGGCAGTCTCAGGGCGAAACCATGGAACCGGTCGATGCCAATACCCGCGCCACCGCCATCCGCATCGGCAATCCCGCCTCCTGGCGCAAGGCCGCGCGCGTCCTCCAGGAAACCGGCGGCTGGTGCCTCGACGTCACCGAAACAGAAATCGCCATGGCCAAAGCGGAAATCGGCGCAGAAGGTCTGGGCTGCGAACCGGCCTCTGCGGTCACGCTCGCGGGCCTGAAAAAACTGCGCGCCGACGGCAAGGTGGCCCCTACAGACAGCGTGGTCCTTCTGCTCACCGGCCACACGCTCAAGGACGCCGACTACACCATCGACTTCCATCGCGGCACGCTTCTTACGGATCAGGAAAAGGCCGGACACGAAAGCGAACTGGCTCGCCTGCAGCGCAACGCGATTGCCGTCGACGCCACGCCCGCCGCCGTCTTGGCGGCGCTCAAGGGGCACGCCTGATGCCGCTGGCGCAGCAGAACGTTGCCGGCCCGCTGCGCTTGCGTCTGCCTGCCACGTCGGCCAATCTTGGCCCGGGCTTTGACGCCACTGCTGTCGCCCTGGATATGTTCATCGATCTGGAGGCCAAGCCCGCGGCCGATTTTTCCATCTCTGCCAGTGGCCGAGACGCAGCCCGCTGCGCCCGCCTGGAGAACAATCTCATCCTCGAAACCTACGTCCAAATCCTCAACGAAAACGGCAGGCCGGTGACTCCGCTGGCCATTCGCATGGCCAACGCCATCCCGCTCGGCATGGGCTGCGGTTCTTCGGCTGCAGGGCGACTCGCTGCCATTGCGCTTGCCGTGCATTTCGGAGTGCTGGACTGGACTTCGGAACGCATCCTCGAAGAGGCCTGCGCGCTGGAAGGCCATCCGGACAACTCTGCTGCCTGCTGGCTGGGCGGTTTTGTCGCCTCTGCAAACGAGGGCCGCACCGTGCATGTTGCCCGCGTGCAGCCTCCGCTCGCCTGGCGAGCCGTGGTGGTGCTGCCTACGATGCCGCTGGCCACCAGTGAGGCTCGCGCCGTCCTGCCGCAGGGCTATTCCCGCGCGGATGCGGTTCAGAACGTGCAGTCAGCTTCGCTTCTGGGTCTGGCATTTGCTCAGGGCAGGGGAGACCTGTTGCGCATGGCCATGCGCGACCGCATGCACCAGCCGTATCGCGAGTCGATTTGCCCCATGCTTGCGCCACTTATCCCTCTTGCCGGTTCTCACGGCATTTTGGGCGTAGCGCTCAGCGGAGCCGGTCCGGCGGTTCTGGTGATTCTGGAGGACGAATCGAATTTGCCGGCCGCCTCCGAGGCGATTCTGGCGGCTCTGAAAGGCTTGTCTCAACCGGAGTTACTTGTGTGCCGTTTTGAGGCAGGAGCGTCGCGGACAATCCCCATTCGCGCAAGGTTTCCGGCCGCCGATTCCTAGTGACGAACCTAGTGGAACCCTTCAGCGCACAAGGGCTTCTATAGGTAGGAGTCAACTGTTCGCAAGTGAGTGTAATAGAGGAGTTAATCCCCCGTTAGTGTTCACTTTTGGGATTACCTAAGTTTCCTTGCTATTCAAGGCCGGAAATCCTACATTCCCCCTGTGGGCAGTTCTGGGGGAGGGCTGCTCTAGCGCCCGTGGTCCGTTATCGGATCCGGGCGCTTTTACTTGCGCGGTTTGCAACTTCGCCGGGTCAACCCGCGTACCTTTGCGACTTTCTTCTCCCGACGCACATCCCATACATGCGGCGTTTAGCTTTACACTAGAAGAGTAGGCGGAAGCCGCGAGGAGGAACATGGCAGGGTCGGGAGTGCTGGAAGTAAGCGATGCAACGTTCGAACAGGAAGTGCTGCAAAGCGAGCAGCCTGTCCTGGTAGATTTTTGGGCCGTCTGGTGCGGTCCGTGCCGGGCAATTGCGCCCATCGTGGAAGGCTTGGCGGCAACCTATGCCGGCAAACTGAAAGTGGCCAAAGTCAACGTGGACGAGAATGGCGCGATTCCGTCCCGCTATGGCATTCGCGGCATTCCCACTCTGCTGCTGTTCAAGGGTGGCAAAGTGGCCGATCAGATCGTCGGCTACGTACCGCAGGATGTCATTGAAGGCAAGGTTGAGCGTCTACTCGCTTAATTTTGTTCTAAAATCCAGGCCTTCCGCATTATGCGGTGGGTAGAAGAGCAGAAAAGCCCGGCCATCTGGCCGGGCTTTTCCATGTGGGCCAGCAGCCCCGAAGCTCAGCGGTATTTGCGCAGCACGCCCAGTACGCGCCCCTGAATCGCCACCTGTGCTGCGGGCACATAGATAGGGTCCATCTCGGCATTCGAAGGCTGCAGGCGAATCCTGCTGCCCTCGGAATAAAACCGCTTGAGCGTGGTTTCCGCTCCATGGACCAAGGCCACCACAATCTCTCCCTGGCGCGCCGTGCGGGTGCGCTCCACCAAAACGTAGTCACCGTTGATGATGTGCTCGTCGCGCATCGAATCTCCGCGCACCTCCAGAGCAAACACATCTCGATTTCCGACGACGTCGTGCAGTGAGATGCTCTCTGGATTCTCAACCGCTTCAACTGGAAGGCCGGCGGCGATGCGCCCGGCAAGGGGCACACGGTCACTGGCCCGTGTACGCGTCCCCGGCGGCACCACGTCAATCGAGCGACTGCGGTTGTGTACGCGATCCAGCAGACCCTTCTTTTCCAGGTTGCTTATGTGCTTGTGGACCGTGGCCAGACTCTTGAGGCCCATCCCTCGCGCAATCTCCTCAAAGGAAGGGGAATAGCCGTTTCGGGTCACGAAGGACTCGAGAAAATCGAGGATCTCTTTTTGTCTTCGAGTGACTGCCATGGGCGCATTATAGCGAATAAAAAGCGAACCAAGGTGAGACTTTTTCGCATTTTTCTTTCGCTGGTGCCATGGAAGGAACGGTCGGGCAGGGGCGGCGAGGCTGGAGCTTCCGCGGCTCCATGGCCAACCGGTGGCCGCCCAGCGAGGCGGAGACTTTAGGCCAGAGTACATCGAAACGTACCCCCGATTGCTCCATTTTGGGAAACAGCCAGCGCATCTTCCACATTCGGAAGTAGCCGCAACTTTCTCTACGAAAGTTCCTTGAGTTCATTTCTCCCGCGACGCATGGTGGAGGGGACCCGCGGTTA
>DATKTQ010000046.1:0-7787 GCA_035531055.1 Occallatibacter sp.
GGCATCACCCTGCTTCGCCCGCGCTGCAAGGCGCTGCCCCAATGGACACAGTATTTCCAGCCGGCCGCTGCCGGCCTGATCATCGGCATCATCGCAGCCTTCGGCGCTCCTCAGGTCATGGGCGCCGGTTACGAGTACATGGATGAGGCCATCCACGGCCAGTTCACTTGGCAATTCCTCGCCATCCTGGCCTCGCTCAAGATTCTCGCCACGCTCGCCTCCTTTGTCAGCGGAACACCGGGCGGCATGTTTGCGCCCACCCTGTTCATCGGTGCCATGTTCGGCGCAGCCGTCGGCGGGGCCGAGCACGCCCTCATGCCGCACCTCATCTTCTCTCCCGGCACCTACGCTCTGGTCGGCATGGGTGTCCTCTTCGCGGGCTTTCTCCGCGCGCCCATGACGTCGGTCTTCATGGTGCTCGAGGTCAGCGGCAATTACTCCATCATTGTTCCTGTTATCCTGGCCAACACCTTTGCGTACGTCATCTCCCGCGCCTTCCATGAGACGGCAATCTTCGACCTGCTCACCCGCCAGGACGGCCTCGAACTGCCCTCCATGGAGGAGCAGAGGGAAGAGAGCATCCTGCGCGTGGAAGACGCCATGCAGCCACCAGTCAAGCGCGTGTTGGACACCGGCGAAGTGGCCGACTGGAACTCAAAGCTCGTCGACCTCAAGGCTCCGGACGTCATGCTCGTGCGCCTGCAGCCCTCCGGCTGGAGCAGCGTTACGCGCAAGGAGATCGAGTCCCTCATGGACGAGGATTCCAGCGGCGACAGCCTCAACGAACTGCTCGCCAGCCGCCAGATTCCCTATCTTCATCCCGACCAGCCGCTGGATGTCGCCCTTCGTTATGTCGATCGCTGGCCCATGGTACCGGTGGTCAGCCGCGCGGACTTCAGCAAGCTCGAAGGCGTCATCACCCAGCAGGGCGTGATGGAGCGTTATCGCGACACGGAGTTGGAGTAAGCTTCGTCAGCTACCACAGTCCCAGAATCACCAGCAGGGCAAAGACCACCGCAAGCGTCAGAGCGCGCCGTCCCACGCGCATCAGCGGCATCTGAAGCGCAGCGGCATCGCGCTGGCTGCGCAAGTCGTAGTCGAACCCCGCCGCCGCCACGGCCAGCGCCAGCGCAATCCACCACCTGCCCAGTACTGCGGCAGCCAGGGCCGCGCCTGCCACCACAGCCACTGCGGCCAGGGCAGTGCGGCGCGACTGCCTAGCCCCAGGTGCCGGCGAACGCGGCGCCACGCGCGCATCCAGCCGCGCATGCACCACCAGGATGCCCACCGTCGCGTGCAGAGAAAGCAGTACCCACAGCCACCAGCACCACGCAGGAATCGTACCCAGCGCTGAAATCGCGCAGGCCAGCGCGCTCGAACTCAGCGCCGCCGCGCTGGCAATCTGGAACAGCACCGAGCGCTGCCGGTTCTTCACGTTCACCCGCACCGCCAGCGCCGCGTAAGCCGCCATTCCTGCGCTCATGCCCAGCAGCGTGCGCATCGGCCAGGCCCGCAGCAGCACCAGTCCGCTCAGGCCAAACAGCAGCGCCCACCCGGCAAACCAGCGCGCGGCCGCCGGTGTTTCCGCATGCGGCTGCTTCCACACCAGCCGCTGCCGCACCAGCACCACCAGCGGATCTTTGGCCGCCAGCGCCGCAAATGCCGCCGTCAACGTCGCCAACTCGCTCCACCGCCACGTACGGGCCAGCACCGCCGCGCACACAATCGGCGTTAGCAGCATGGCCGTGGCGCCGTGCTCACGCGGGAAAAAGCGTGCCTTGCGCATTGGCCGGTCTGTGGCTTGTACCGCGGGCTGCATGGGTGTGTCCTTTCCCCAGTTTAATGCGCGGCATCAGGCCTCGTGCGCCGTGGGCAAGTACGGTTGCGGAACCAGCTCCGTCAGCGCAATCCCGGCAAGGATCAGCAGCGCACCAGAGGCCGGTCTCAGCGCCAGTCTCTCGCCCGTGAACACAAACGACGTGATCCAGGCAAACACCGGCTCCAGCGTCAGCACCAGCGCAATGTGCGTGGAAGGCAGCACCGATTGCGCCCAGCTTTGGATGGAAAACGCAGCCGCCGTGGCCAGCGCTGCCGCAATCAGCAGCGCCGTCACCAGCCGCGGCGTCCAATGCAGATACGCGTGTCCCATCAGAGGCAGGCTCGCCGCCATGAACACTGCGCAAAAGCCCACCTGCAGCAGCGCCAGCGGCTGGAAGGGAATGCGCGGGGAGATGTGTCCCAGCGCCAGGCAGTGGAAGGCGAAGGCAATCGCACAGCCCAGCGTCAGCACGTCGCCCAGGTTGATGGTGGAGAGATCCGGCAACAGTCCGGCAAGCCCCGCCTGCGTGGCGGTTGCAGGCGCAGTCAGCAGCAGAATGCCGCCAAAGGCCAGCGCCGCTCCCGTGTACGCATTCCACCGCGGAGCGCGCCCACCCGGCGGCCGCAACGCCGGAAAGGTGCAGAGCAGCGGAACCAGAACCACCACCAGCCCCGTGATAAACGCGGATTTCGAGGGCGTCGTGCGCAACAGGCCCGTCGTCTGGAACTGATATCCTGCGGCCAGGCAAAGCCCCACCAGGGCTCCCGCGCCCAGGTGCTCCTTGCGGATAGTGCGCCAGTAGCGGTGATAGGCTACGGCCAGCAGCAGAAACGCCAGCACCATGCGCACCAGGTTGAAGACGGCGGGCGAGGCATCCGTCAGAGCGCTCTTCACCAGCACAAACGTGGAGCCCCACACGGCCACCACAAACACCATCAGCAGATAGGCGCGCAGCTTCATCTCTTCGCATTATGGCAGGCGCACCGCAATCCGGGGCCTCACCGTGCCCCGCCCACGCATCGAATCCATCAGGAGGTAGAAAATACGCGTGACAATTGGAACGTTAATGCTTTCGCAACACGAGTGGATTTACTTGATCCTGCTGCTCTGCGCAGCAGTCGTCTTCAGTAACGGCCTGCACTATGTGCTCTTTCGTCTGGTGGGCCGAACGCAAACTGCGCAGCAACGCCAGGACCTAGGCATCCACCGTTATCTCACTGCGCCCGCGCGCGCCGTGCTGCTGACCATTGGCTTGCTCATCGTGGTGCCGCTTGTGCCGGCCATTCCGTCCCGCATCAGTGACAGCATTGAGGAGTGGGGCGGCGTGCTTCTGGTCCTCTTCCTCGGCTGGCTGGCCGTGGGCGGAGTCTATGTCTTCCAGGCCATGATGTTTCTCCGCTTTGACATCAGTCAGGCAGACAACCTCCGCGCGCGGCGCATCCACACGCAGATCCAGTTTTTCCGCCGCATGCTCATAGCGCTCGTCATGGTGCTGGATGCGGCCGCCGTTCTCTGGAGCCTGCATAATCCGCAGCTCTGGAAGTTTGGCACCGGCCTGCTCGCATCGGCTGGCCTCGCTTCTCTGGTGTTGGCCACAGCGGCCAGGTCCACGGCTTCCAATCTCCTCGCCGGCATGCAGATCGCGCTCACTGAGCCGATCCGAATCGACGACGTGGTGGTTATCGCAGGCGAGTGGGGCCGCATCGCGGAGATCACCAGCACTTACGTCGTGGTCAACATCTGGGATCAGCGTACGCTCATCGTGCCGCTCAGTTTCTTCATTGAGCAGCCCTTCACCAACTGGACCCGCAGCGGTGCAGCCATCATGGGCACGGCGTTTCTTTACGTCGATTACTCGGTACCCGTCGAGCCCCTGCGCGCCGAGCTCGAACGCATCGTCAAAACCACACCTCTCTGGGATGGTCGCGTCTGCGGCCTCCAGGTGACCAATCTTTCCGAACGCACTGTCGAGCTGCGCTGCCTGGTCAGCTCCGGCGACTCCGGCCGCAACTTCGATCTCCGCTGTCTGGTGCGGGAAAAAATGATTGCCTTCGTCCGCGACAACTACCCGCACGCTCTGCCCACCACACGCGTGGAATTGCAGAAGCTCGAAGAGGAAGCGACCCTGCCGCCCCAAGATGGCAAAAGCAGAGGCAAAGCGCGCGCCTGATCTCTGCATTACGGCGCGGCGGCTCCGGCCGCGTACACCTGCTTGCCGGCCACCCAAGTCTCCAGCACGCGCGTGCCCAGAAGCTCCCGCGCAGGAACCGCGTACAGGTCGCGATCCACCAGGATGAAGTCCGCGTAGAAACCGGGCAGCAGCTTGCCCTTGTGCTTCTCGGCAAACTCGGCATAGGCCGAGCCCTGCGTGTAGGCGTAGAGCGCCTGTCCGCGCGTGATCGCATTCGCCGGATAATACGTCATGGTGCCCGCTTCGTTGGTGCGCGTCACGGCCGCGTAGATGCCCCGATACGGCGTGATCGGCTCCACCGGATAGTCCGTGCCAAAGGCCAGCGGAACCCCCGCGTCCAGAAACGCCTTCCATGCATAGGAGTACGCCGCGCGCTTCGGACCCAGCCGCGCCTCGGCCCAGTTCATGTCCGTCAGCACATGGCTCGGCTGCATCGATGCAATCACGCCCAGCTTCTTGAATCGCGCGATGTCCGCAGGGTCCACCACCTGCGCATGTTCAATGCGGTTGCGTGCCGTGCGGGAGACGCCCGGCTGCGAGAACGCGTCCAGCGCCATCGCTGCTGCCCGGTCGCCAATTGCATGAAAGCCAATCTGGAACCCGGCCTTCGCCCGCTCCACCGTCATGCGGTTCAGCTTGCCCTGCGTGTAACGGGGCAGGCCCGTGTTGCCGGGGTCATCCGCGTACGGCGCCTTCAGCGCGGCCGTGCGCGAGCCCAGCGAGCCATCCATAAAGCCCTTCAGAAATCCAGTGTGCAGCATCGGATCGCTCAGGCTGTGATGCGCGCGCATCTTCAGCAACTCCGGCAGCGGATCCTTGAAGGGAAGCCACTCCGTGATGCGCAGCGGCAGCTCGCCGTTCCGCTCCAGTTCTTCATAATTCAAAAAATCCTGCCACTCGCTGAAGTCCTGCACGCTCGTTACGCCGTGCGAAATAGCGTCCTCAATCGCAAGCTTGTCGCCCTTCATGCGCTCGGCTGCGCTCGGAGGAGGAACGACATGCGTCACCAGCGCCATTGCCGTATCGCGCAAAATTCCCGTGGGCTCCCCGGACGCATCCACGTCGATGGCTCCGCCCAGCGGCGTGGGCGTGTGCCCGGTCACGCCGGCCACGGCCAGTGCAGCAGAGTTCGCCACCGCAATGTGCCCATCCACGCGCTCAAAGATCGCCGGATGTCCGCCCGTCACCTTGTCCAGGTCCTGCCGCGTGGGCAGCACCTCCACGCTCCACAGCGTGTGGTCCCAGCCTCCGCCCGTCAGCCACTGGCCCGCCGGCGTCTCCTGCGCCGCCGTGCGGATTCGATTGAGCATCTCCTCCAGTGAGCGCGCCCCGTGCAACTCCACCGTTAGTTGCGTCAGCCCCGCGGAACCCATATGCACGTGCGCGTCATTGATGCCCGGAAACACCACCATCCCGTCGCCTCCCTGCAGGTCCCGCAGCAGCGTGTGCGGCCCGGCCAGGCGCGTTACCTGCGCCGTGGTGCCTACCGCCAGCACGCGCCCGCCGCCAATCGCCAATGCCTGCACCACCTGCGGCTTGTCCTGCTCCAGTCCCGCGCCGGTGTAAATCACACCGTTAAAAAAAATCACCTCGGGCTTGGCCGCGTGCACTGCGGCATGGCTCCGGTGGTGTGCCCGCGCATGGCTGGCAGAGGTCGATTGTCCGCAGGAAAACGTGGCGGCAAACAAGACGAGCAGAAGCGTAGTGGCAGAGCGCATGCGCGGAGTGTACCAGACCTGCACTGCGGGTCCGTCGCTACTGCTCCGCGGCCCAGTCCGTCATTGCCAGCGTCAGCAGCAGAACGCGCCGCAGGCCCAACTCCCGGTCCTTGTCGCAGTACCACTCGCCCAGCGTGTGCGCCCCCGCGCCGTCGCCGCCCGCGCCCATGGAAATCGCGGGCACGCCCATCGCAAGTGGCAGATTCGCATCCGTCGAACCCAGACGCAGATCCGTGCGCAGTCCCAGGTGTCGGTCCACCGCGCGCAGAGAGTGCAGCAGCGGCGAATCTTCCGGCAAAAATGCCGCCGGGCGGTCGCCAATCTTCTCAATTCGGAAACCGAGCTCGCCTCGCACCAACGCCACCTGGGTCCTGGCCTTCGCATTCGCGCTCAGGCAGGCATCCTCCACCGCGCGGTGCAGCGCCACTTCCAGGCGCATCAGCTCCTCCGCGTTCGTGGAGCGGAAGTCCACCGAGGCCATGGCGCTTTCTGGAATCGAGTTCACGCTGGTGCCTCCGTGCACCGTGCCCAGGTTCAGCGTCGTCCGCGGAGCCTCCGGCAGCAGCGTGTTCGCCAGCGAGGCCAGCGCAACGGCCAGCGCGGCAATCGGATTCGGCGTGCCCGCATCCGTAAAGCTGTGTCCACCCGGTCCCGTAATCGTAATCTGGAATCGCCGGCTCCCCAGAGCCTGGGTCACGGCGCAATCCGCGCCCGCGCCGTCCAGCACAAGGTGCGCGGCCACGCGTCCTGCCAGCTCCCGCTGGGCATAGAAATGCCGCACCCCGCGCAGGTCGCCTTCGCCTTCCTCGCCCACGTTGGCCAGCACGACCAGCGGCGCCGCCAGTTCCACCTTGGCATGCACCAGAGCCTGCACCACGGCCAGCAGCCCCGCTAGGCCCGCTCCGTTGTCGCACGAGCCCGGCGCGGAGAGCAGAAGGCTTCCGTCCACCTCTTCCATCGCGGGCACCACCAGTGTCCCCGCCGGAAACACCGTATCCAGATGCGCGGACACCACCACCACCGGGCCGCTGCTCTCCGGCGGCAGATCCGCCGCGGGCAAAAAGCCCATCACATTGCCAACCGCGTCTGTCTGGATCGCCTCCAGCCCAATCGCCGCAAACCGCGCCGCCATCCACGCCGAGCGTGCGTCCTCGCCGAACGGCGGCGCGGGAATCGCCACCAGTTCCGCCTGCCAGTCCATAATCGTTCGCGGATTGTTGTGCATCCACGCAAAGGCGGCATGCACGGCGCGCCGTGCGGCAATCGCCGTCACCCGCGGAAAAGCCGTGCTGTGCGTAAAAAGAGCCATAACGAATGATTCAAGGGTAGCAGGAGCGGGTCCCGGCAGGGCCAGAGCAGGGAAGCCTCGCCCAGCTCTTCGCCCCCCGGCCGGCACACATTGCCTCAGCTTTCCGTAGCTCCTCCAGCGTGCTCCGCGTACTCCACCGAATGCAGGAACAGTCCCCGAGCCGGCGCCGTCGGACCCGCCGCCGCGCGCGAGCGTGCCGCCAGCATCACTGGAATCTCTTCCACGCGCCGGTAGCCTCGGCCCACATCCAGCATCGTGCCCACCAGGTTCCGGACCATGTGGTGCAGGAACCCATTGCCCCGCACGCGATACACCAGCATCTCTCCCTCTGCCGTGCTCTGCCCATGCCACTCAGAGAGGCTCAGCGCGCGCACCGCCGGCGCAGCAGGCGGATTGGCCCGCTGCGGCAGCTCTGGGTTGGCCGCAGTCCGGGAGGCCAGGTCCGGGTCCGTCGCTGCAAAGCTCAAAAAGTCATGCTCACCCAGGAATTGCCTCGCCGCAGCCTCCAGAGCCTCCCGGTCGTAGGGCCAGTTAGAGGCGTACACGTAACGCGTCAGGAACGGCGGGCACAGGGCCCCGCAAAACACACGGTACTCATACGTCTTGGCCACCGCCGAGTGCCGCGCGTGAAAGTCCTCTGCCGCAACCCGCGCCTCCAGCACGCGGATCGCCGCCGGCAGCGTCCGATTCAGCGCACGCCGAAGATTTTCTGCCGGAATCCGCGCCCTCAGGGCAAAGCTGGTCACCTGC
>DATKTQ010000047.1:0-9665 GCA_035531055.1 Occallatibacter sp.
GAACACGAAGGGAGCAGCCGCTTGGACAGGTTTGCGAGCAGGCTTACCCGAGTGGAAGTCCATCTCAGCGACGTGGACAACAAAAAGACCGGCCACGAGGACAAGCGCTGCTTGGTTGAAGTACGTCCGGCGGGTTCCCAACCGCGAACTGCGAGCGCGCAGGCAGCGAAGATGACGTCCGCAGTCGAAGAGGCACTAGGCAAAATGCAACGGTCGCTTACTACCTTCTTCGGACGACAGGGGAGGACGGCGGGGAAAGTCTCAGCTCCGGCCTCGGCCGCAAAGAAGCCCGCGGCCAAAAAGACGGTGAAGAAGAAGGCCGTCCTTGACGAGAAAGAGAGCCCTGCACCAAAAAAGGCCGCGCCTGAGAAGCCGACGAAGGCCGTCTCACATGCTCCAAAGAAGAAGAGAATCTACCAGGCACGACGCAAGGCTTGGCCTACCAGATAGGGAGCGGACTTCTGGAGAACGCTCTCTTCGAACGAAGTGCTAGGATGCCGCTATGCGAAAGCCGAATCTCCGAATCCTTGCCGCGGCGGCGGCAGCCGTGTGGTTGCTTGTTCCGGTGTGTGCGCAGCAGAGTCATTGGGCCTCAGCGAATGACAAGACCGCGCAATACATGATCGACATGGAACGTAAGTGGGCTGAGGGTGTGTGTGTGAATAACGGCGTGGTTGCCAGCCTGCTTGCCGACGACTTTCAGGGCACCACCACGAAGAGTGCACGCTTTACGAAGGCCGATGAACTGAGAGATGAGAAGGGCCCACGCATCGCTCATGATTGCGGACTTGATGCGACGAAGGTGCGCTTCTTCGGAGACAGTATTGCCGTTGTCTATGGCAGCGAACATGCGGTTGGCAAAGACAAGTCGCAGCCGAATGCAAAGGTGTGCCAGGTCTGGACCGATACGTGGCTGAAACGCGGCGGCAGGTGGCAGATTGTCGCCTCCCAGGACAACCGCGCGGAATGCAGGTAGCTTGCAAGGGCTTGATCTTCTGTAGATCACTTTTTGACAGAGAAGCAGAGAAGCGGATTCGATTCCCACTCGGGCTCAGGATGACAGAGGAGTGGAGCAAAGAAGTACCCCGGGGTTTGGAGGCCCCGGGGTTTGGTGTGTCTGGGTGAGGACGGCGGACTAGTTTTTGCCGAGGCCGTCGTGGAGGTGGTAGTTGGGATATGGGGGAATGGGGATGGGAGCGATGGGGTGCTCCTTGAGCTCCTGGAGGACGACTTTGACGCCTTCTTCGAGCTGAGGATCGTGGCCGGCGGCGACCTCCTTGGGGAGCATTTCGACGGTGATGTCGGGCGCGATGCCGTGGTTTTCGACCTCCCAGTGGCCCTGGAGGCCGTAAATGGCGTAGCGGGGGGCCATGACGTAGCCGCCGTCAATGAGCGGCGGATAGCCGCCGATGCCGACGAGGCCGCCCCAGGTGCGGGTGCCGATGAGCTGGCCGATGCCCGCTTTGCGGAAGTACCAGGGCATGGCGTCGCCGCCGGAGCCGGAGTTCTGGTTGATGAGCATGACCTTGGGGCCGAAGATGGCGCCGACGGGGTCGTGGACGGGCTTGCCGTCGCGCTCTTTGGCGCCGGAGAGTGGGAAGCGTTTGAGGACGTCGACGATGTAGTCGGCGATGTCGCCGCCCTCGTTCCAGCGCTCGTCGAGGACCAGGGCCTGCTTGTCGAGCTGGGCGTAGAAGTAGCGGTTGAAGCTGTTGTAGCCCGCGCCGCCGGTGTTTGGCATGTAGACGTAGGCGACCTTGCCATCGGAGAGCTTGTCGACGAGGCGGCGGTTGGACTCGACCCAGTCGATGTTGCGGAGGCCGTCCTCACTGGGGATGGGGATGACGGTGACGTCGCGTGCGCCTTTGCCGTCTGGCGTGGGGCCGACGCGGAGGACGGTCTGCTTGCCGGCGGTGCCCTGGAAGGCCTGGTAGAGATTGTCGGTGGAGTGGAGCTCGCGGCCGTTGACGGCGAGCAGGTACTCACCCTCTTTTACGTAGACGCCGGGGAGGGTGAGCGGAGACTCGAGGCCGGGGGTCCAGTTCTGGCCGCCGAGGATTTTGGTGATGCGGTAGCGGCCGTCCTGGATGGTGTAATCGGCGCCGAGCAGGCCGGTTTTGGGGTCGGAGTCATGGGGGCGGGGTCCTCCGACGAACATGTGGCCGACATTGATTTCGCCGAGCATTTCCGTGGAGAGGTAGGTGAACTCCGCACGGGAACCGAGGCCGGCGAGATAGGGCTTGTAACGGGCCTCAACCTTGGGCAGCGAGAGGCCGTGGAGGTTGGGATCGTAGAAGAAGTCGCGCTCGATGCGCCAGGTTTCGTTGTAAATCTGACGCCACTCGGCGCGGGGGTCGATGGTGGTTTCCATGCCGGAGAGCTTGAGGGACTTGCCAGGGGCGTTGTTGCCGGGCTTCAGCTCGTCGGCCTTGGCGATGGTGTATCCGCCGTGGCGGGCGTAAAGGACCTTGGAGCCATCGGCTGAGACCTGGAAGTTGTCAATGTCGGCGAGGACCTGCTCGGGCTCGCGTTTTTCCAGAGTGAAGCGCCAGAGGGCCTGGATGCCGGAGTGATCTTCCTCCTGCGAAGGACGGCCAACGGGCGGCCCCTCGGCCAGATAGAGGATGCCTGCTTTGCCGGTGGTGAGGCCGAGGTAATTGCGCGCGGGAATGGGCAGGGAGAGGATGCGGTTGCCGATGCCGTCGAGGTCAATCTTGACGGTGACTACTTTGTCCTTGTCCTTATCTTTATCCTTGTCTTTGTCGGCAGACTTGTCCTTGTCGGACTTGTCGGATTTGGCTTCGTCCTTGGTGGACTTGTCGTCAGATTTTGCGCTGTCAGCGGATTTGTCGTCGGGCTTCTTCTCGTCCTTTACTTTTTCGTCGTCGCTTTCCGGCGGAATGGGCGATGCGCCGTCCTTGGCGAGGACGACGACGTAGGGCGAGCTGGTTTCCGCACGGTCGAGCGTGGAGAGATCGATGCCGGCGCGGGAAGGCCCGTCGTTGGTGGAGGAGAGGAAGTAAAGGTATTTGCCGTCGGCGTCAAAGGCGGGGCTGGTGGCGTCGCTCATGCCATCGGTAATCTGGGTGGCTTTGTGCGTCTCAGTGGAGTAGACAAAGATGGCCTCGAGCCCGTTTTTTAGGTCGCGCTGGTAGGCGAGCCACTTGGAGTCTGGCGACCAGACCTCATTGAATCCGCCGCCGAAGCTGCCGTAGATGCCGGTATCGACGAGGAGCGGTTTGCCGGAGGGCACATCGACGGTCCAGAGGCGGAGGTGCTTGTCGTTGTAGGCGATGTGCTTGGAGTCTGGCGACCAGGTGGGGCTGTAAAAGAAGCTGGGATTGGGGCCGAGGTCAATGACCTTGGGCGCGGCGAAGCCGGTCTGGTCGCGGAGGAAGAGCTGGTACTCGCCGGAAGCGTCAGAGAAGTAAGCGATGGTTTTGCCGTCGGGGGACCAGGAGGGGCTACGCTCGGCGGCGCCGGGGGTGTTGGTGAGGTTCCGGATGTCGCCTTTGTCGGCGGGGACGGTGAAGATTTCTCCGTGGGCCTCAAAGACGGCGCGTGCGCCGGTGGGCGAGAGGGCGGCGTTGCGGATTTCGTCGGGCCGGACGGCGGCAAGATGCGGCGCGAGGCGGGCCAGCTCACCGTGGATCTGGATGGAGACGGGGTGGTCGGCGCCGGTGGCGATGTCAACCATATGAATTGACCCGAACTGCTCATAGACGAGGCCGCCGGGTCCGGCCTGGAAGGTTTTCAGATCGTAGCTGTGGTTGGGTTCGACCTGTGTGACCTGCTTGGAGGCCACGTCATAGCGGAAGAGCGAAATGGGGCCGTTGCGGTCGGAGAGGAAGTAAACGGAGTTGCCGACCCAGACGGGGTTGGAGTCGTTTGAGTTTTCGCGGGGGACTTTGACCAGGTCGAGGGTTTTGAGGTTGACGATCCAGATGGGGGTGGTTTGGCCGCCGTGGTACTGCTTCCAGGCCTGTTCCCACTTGGTGATGGGCTCGTAGGCGATGGACTGGCCGTCCGGCGAGAAAGAGCCCTGAACGCCGGCGGGAAGCGGAAGGGGCTCGGGCATGCCGGAGCCATCGGCATGGACGAGGAAGAGCTTGAGGAAGTGGCGATAGCTGGCCCGCATGCTGGCGATGAGGACGTTTTTGCCGTCGGGCGACCAGCCGACGACGGCGCTGCCGTCCGGATGCCAGGTGACGCGGCGGGGAATGCCGCCCTCGGAGGGGATGACGTAGACGTCGGTGTTGCCGTGGAGGTGGGCGGAGTAGGCAATCTGGGAGCCGTCTGGCGAGAAGAAGGGACCGGCGACGACGGAGCCGTCGGAGGTGAGGCGCTGGGCTTCCCCGCCCTGGCGGCTGACGGTCCAGATGTCATCGGCGTAAAGGAAGGCGATGCTGGACTGCGACAGCGAGGGGTTGCGGAGGAGCAAAGGGGGCTGCGCGGAAGCAGGCTGGGCCAGGGCAAGGAACGGGAGCAAAGCCGCGACGGCCAAAAGGCCAAGGGCCAGGCGGAAGGAAATGCGCTTCATGGAGCCTCCAAAGGGCATGGTACGGATGGGAATGCCTGAAACGAATGAGACGGCAGGGCATTCTGTGCCTTTGTATGCTACGCGCCAAGGTGCAGAAATGTTTCCGAGAATTTTTGCGGGGTGAAACTGGGGACGGGCCGCGGGGGCGGTTTTGGGGGCGGGATTTCGACGGAACCGAGGCGGGATGGGCTGCGTACTCCCCGAAAGGCAGGGCGGGCAGCCGTGCAGGCGGGGCCGTTTGCGGCTTGGCGACGCCGGATTCCGTCCAAAGGAATACGGGCTTGGTCTGTTTGGGTGCGAGGCGGGCCGTGGGCAAGGCGGTGCGGGTCGGCGTTACCGGACGGCATTACTGGGCAAATGGGGCAGGCATGCGCAATGCGCGGCCAGATTTGCGTAGACTTGGAACGACAGGGCCGGGGAAGACCGGAACGGGGTGCGCTTTTTGCCGCAGGCAAGGCAGAGGGCGCGGGAAAGCGGACGCATGAAGCTGATTGAGGCCTTCAAACTCGCGCTGCAGTCGCTGTGGGCGAACAAGCTGCGCTCGATTCTGACGCTGGTTGGCGTGGTGATGGGCGTGGCCTCGGTGATTATGGTGATCACGCTGGTGAACGGGGCGGACCGGTACGTGGCGACGAAGCTCTCCGGCTACGGAGCGGACGTGTTTACCGTGACGCGGATGCCGAGCGTGATTTTCTCTGCCGAGGAGTACATGAAATACCAGAAGCGCAAGATTCTGCACATGGACGACTACAAGGCGATCAAAGAGAACTGCACCGACTGCGCCGAGGTGGGCGCGCTGCTGCAGAAGTCGACCAACGTGGTGGCCAACGGGCACTCCAGCAACAACACGAGCGTGCGCGGGTACACGGCGACGATGCTCGCGCTGAACAACATCGAGATTGCGGTGGGGCGGGGCTTTACGCCGGCCGATGTGGACCACGCAACGAAAGACGTGGTGGTGGGCTACGACATTGTGGACAACCTTCTGTCGCAGGGCGACCCGATCGGCAAGGAAATCCGGGTGGATGGGATTCCCTACACGATTGTGGGCGTGGGCGAGCGGCAGGGCAAGACGCTGGGCCAGTCCCAGGACAACTGGGTGGCCATCCCGATCAGCACCTACCAGCAGATTTACGGCTACAACGACTCAGTGGACATTTATGCGCGGGCCAACGGCAACGCGGCGGTGATGGCGCAGGCCGAGGACCAGGTGCGGAGCCTGATGCGGGTGCGGCGGCACGACGGGCCGGGCGAGGCGGACGACTTTGACCTGACGACCAATGACACGTTCCTGGACATCTGGAAGCAGATCAGCTCACTGTTTGCGTGGGTGGTGCTGGGGCTGGCGTCGATTGCGCTGGTTGTGGGCGGCGTGGTGATTATGAACATTATGCTGGTGAGCGTGACGGAGCGGACGCGGGAGATTGGCGTGCGCAAGGCACTGGGAGCCAAGCAGAAGGACGTGCTGCTGCAGTTCCTGATTGAGAGCGCTAGCATGGCGCTGTTGGGCGGGCTTTTCGGGGTGCTGATCGGCATTCTGGTGGGCAAACTGATTACGATTTTTGTGGGCTTTCCCACGGCGGTTCCGCTGTGGGCGATTGCGCTGGGGATGCTGCTGGCTGGCGCGGTAGGCATCTTCTTTGGAGTGTATCCAGCCAGCAAGGCGGCGAAACTGGACCCGGTGGTGGCTCTGCGGTCGGAGTTGTGAGCGGCTGCGAAAGCCGGCTGAGAGCCTAGATTGCAGTGGAAGGACGGAACGCAGGACTATGGCGCAGGGACAAACGCGGGAATCGGTGAAGATGGCGCTGGATACGCTGCGGACGAACAAGCTGCGTTCCGGACTGACTGTTCTGGGCATCGTCATCGGGGTGACGACGGTGATCACGATCTCGTCGGTGATTAACGGGGTGAACAACCGCGTATCCCAGTTTGTGGCGTCGCTGGGGACCAACGTGATCTGGGTGTTCCAGATGCCGGTGATCGGGGTGCGGCCGACAGCAGAGATGCTGGCGCGGAAGAAGCTGACGATGGACGACGTGATGGCGCTGCGCACGTTGCCGCACGTGGTGGCGGTGGACGGCGCGCGGCAGCACGTGGGGCAGTTCCGCGTGGGCCAGGTGAGCGTGAAGTACGAGCAGAAGAAGGTGGCCGGCACCATGCTGCAGGGTGACACATCTGAGATGAGCGAGGTGAACGACATGCCGCTGGTACAGGGCCGCATGTTCACAGACGAGGAGGACCTGCGCGCGGCGCACGTGTGCCTGCTGGGAAGTGACACCTGGCAGAAGCTGTTTGACGGGCGGCAGGCGGTGGGCAAGCAGGTGCAGGTGGAGTCTGGCGTCTATACGGTGATTGGGGTGGTGGACAAGTTGAAGCAGCCGTTCGGCGGCGGAACAAATCCGAACGACAACAAGGTGTACTTCCCGATGAAGACCTATCGCAACCTGCACCCGGAGGACCTGGACGTGTGGGTGAGCGTGAAGTACGACAAGCCGGAGAACAAGGTGCTGGTGCAGGAAGAGGTGCGCGAGCTGCTGCGCATCCGGCGAAAGGTGCGGGTGGACAAGCCGGACGACTTTGAGATTTTTGGTCCGGACTCTCTCTCAAAGCTGTGGGGTCAGCTGACGGGCGGGCTTGTGCTGTTCATGATTGCGGTCTCCAGCGTGGGGCTGATGGTGGGCGGCGTGGGCGTGATGAACATTATGCTCGTGAGCGTGACGGAGCGAACGCGTGAGATTGGAGTGCGCAAGGCGCTGGGCGCCACCAAGCGAACCATGCTGACGCAATTCACCACCGAGGCGGTGACGCTGTGCGCGGTGGGCGGGGTCATCGGCATTCTGCTGGGCGCGGTGCTGACGGAGATTGTGTATCTGCTGCCGATTGGGCTGCCGGCAACGCTTTCAGCGGTTTGGGTGTTCACGGGGTTTGCGGTTTCCTGCGTCATCGGGCTTGTATTTGGAATTTATCCGGCCTGGAAGGCGGCAAATCTGGACCCGATTGAGGCTTTGAGGTATGAATAGAGGAACCGGAAACTTAAAGGATGGCCCAAGGACAAACCCGTGAGTCTGTGAAGATGGCTCTCGATACGCTTCGTGCGAATCGATTGCGGTCCAGCCTGACGATTCTGGGTATTGTCATAGGAATCACAACGGTAATCACCATTTCGTCGGTGATCAACGGCATCAACATTCGGGTATCGCGGTGGGTAGACTCGCTGGGCACGAATGTGTTCTGGGTGTCGCGGATGCCGGTGATCGGGGTGCGGCCGACGGCCGAGATGCTGGCCCGCAGGAAGCTGACTCTGGGCGACGCCGAGGCGCTGCAGGAACTGCCGCACGTGGTGGCCACGGACGCGGAAGCCGATTATCGCAAGGGCTTCTACGTGGGCGAGGTAAGCGCCAAGTACGAGGGCAAGAAGGTCTCCGGCTCCATTCTGGAAGGCGACACGGCCGCGGTGGGAGAAGTCTCCGACATGCCGCTGATGGCGGGCCGGCTGTTTACGCCGGAGGAGGAGACGCGGCGGGCGCACGTGTGCGTGCTGGGGCAGGACACCTGGGACGCCTTGTTTGACGGGCGGTCGGCGGTGGGCAAGCAGATCACGGTGGAGACGGGGCTGTACACGGTGATTGGCGTGCTGAACAAGCACATGCAGCCGTTTGGCAGCGGCAAAAACCCCAACGACAACACGATCTATTTCCCTATGGGCACCTTCCACAACCTGCATCCGGAAGAGAACGACCTGGTGCTTGTGGTGAAGTATGACAACCCGAAGTACAAGTCGCTGGTGGAGGAAGAGATTCGTGAGGCGATGCGGGTGCGGCGGCGGGTGCATGTGGAGAAGCCGGACGACTTTGAGATTTTCAGCGCCGATACGCTGACCAAGCTGTGGGGCCAACTGACGGGCGGACTGGTGCTGTTCATGATTGCGGTCTCCAGCGTGGGGCTGATGGTGGGCGGCGTGGGCGTGATGAACATTATGCTGGTGAGCGTGACGGAGCGAACGCGTGAGATTGGAGTGCGCAAGGCGCTGGGCGCCACCAAGCGAACCATGCTGACGCAATTCACCACCGAGGCGGTGACGCTGTGCGCGGTGGGCGGCGTGTCGGGAGTTGTGCTGGGCGCGGTGCTGACGGAGTTTGTGTATCTTCTGCCCATCGGGCTGCCGGCAACGCTGTCACCGCTGTGGGTGGTGATTGCGCTGATGGGCTCATGCACGATCGGGCTGGTATTCGGGATTTATCCGGCGTGGAAGGCGGCGAACCTGGACCCGATTGAGGCGCTGCGCTATGAGTGAAGCGAGGCCGGTTCCGCTACACTAACCGGTGTGATACCGCACGCTCTGGCCCTGGCCGTGGAGGTGGCGACCACGGTGCTGACCGTGGCCGGGATGGGATACTTTGCCGCATCGATGGTGGCGGCGCGGGTGTTTGTGGCGGGACGGCGAAGGCCACGGGCGGAGTTTGCGCCGGGCGTGAGCCTGCTGAAGTCGTTGAAGGGGCTGGACCCCGGCATGCTGGAGGCCTTCCGCAGCCACTGCCGGCAAAGCTACGCGGGCGAGTATGAGCTTCTGTTTGGCGTGTCTGGACTGGATGAGCCGGCGGTGGCGGCAGTGCTGGAGTTGCAACGGGAGTTTCCGGAGCGGGCGATTCGGCTGGTGGAGTGCCCGGAACGGCTGGGCGCGAACGGCAAGGTGAGTAACCTGGCGCAGCTGGCTCCGCTGGCGCGGCATGACTATCTGCTGATCAATGACTCGGACATTACGGTTTCTTCGCGCTACCTGGAACGGGTGATGGCGGAGTTTGGGCCGGAAGCGCGAACACAGGACGGGCGGAAGCCAGGCGCGGCGCAGGTGGGGCTAGTGACGGCACTTTATCGCGGGCGGGCGCACGAGACGCTGCCCTCGCGGCTGGAGGCGCTGGGGATTGCGACGGATTTTCAGGCGGGCGTGCTGCTTTCGAAAATGATTGAGGGCGGGCTGCGCTACGGGCTTGGATCGACGCTGGCGGTGCGGCGCGAGGCGCTGGAAAAGATTGGCGGCTTTGCCGCGCTGGTGGATTATCTGGCGGACGACTACGAGCTGGGCGCGCGCGTGGCGCAGGCGGGCTACGACGTGGCGCTGTGCGCG
>DATKTQ010000048.1:0-4150 GCA_035531055.1 Occallatibacter sp.
CCGAAGCTCGCGCCGCGCTCGGTGAGGAAGACGCGCTCGTTGCCGGTGGAGCGGACCTTTTCGACCGGGTGCTGCATGTCCCAGGGGGCCACGAACTGGCCCTTCTTGATGTTGACGGCGCGGCCGGTTTTGCCGGCGGCCACCAGCAGGTCGGTCTGGCGGCAGAGGAAGGCGGGAATCTGCAGCACGTCGACGGCTTCGGCGGCCACCTCGCAGTGAGCGGGCTCGTGCACGTCGGTGAGGACGGGCAGGCCGGTGTCTTTGGCCAGGCGACCGAGGATGGCGGTGCCTTCTTTCAGACCGGGGCCGCGAAAACTTTTGACGCTGGTGCGATTGGCCTTGTCGTAACTGGCTTTAAAAATGTAGGGAATGCCGAGGTCGCTGGTGATGCGCTGGATGGCCTCGGCCATGCGGCGCGCGTGCGCCTCCGACTCAAGGACGCAGGGGCCGGCGATGAGAAAGAGGCCTCCCTGGCCGACGTGGACCGGACCGATTTCAAACGAGTGGCTCACGGGTGCGATTGTATCGCGGGGCGGGCGGGGCGGACGATGGTGGGCTCGCCCCGGCGATGCGGCAGTGGGCCCAGCTAGGCGTGCACCTTGTGTTCCGCGCGGCTGCGGGACCACTCCCAGAGGGCGCGCTCAAGCGCATGCAGCGGCGTGGGTCCGGGCAGGTCCTGCTGCGGGCTAACGATGCCGCGCTCGGCAAGGCGGCGGCAGAACTCGACATACTCGGCGTAGAACTCGATGTCCTGCCGGGCGTGGCCTAAAGCTTCCAGGGTGCGGAAGTCGAGCACGTTGTATTTTTCCGGGGCGATGGCGGCCAGGATGGCCGAAGCGATGGCGAGGTCGACGCCGCGCAGCTCAGTGAGCACGGTGACGGCCTTGCGCACGGAAGTGTCCGGCGCGGCCACTACGCGCAGCGTCTCGCGGATTTTGGCCTCGCTGTTGCCGATCAGGTAATGGACCACGCGCTCGGATTTCCAGCGGACAATTGATTCCAGGTTGGACAGCGTATATTCGCCTGCCCGGATGGCGGCCCCAGCTTCATACGCAGCCTCTTCCAGCTTGTGCTCCCGCTCGCCGGCTTGATGCCAGCACTGAGCAGCCAACTGCTGCAGTTCCGATTGGTCAGGTTGAAGTTCGAAATGAGCCATGGTAAGGAATCCTCCGTACAGGAAACGAGAGTCACCATAGGCCCCGGGAAAAGTCTTTGTCAAATGGGGGAAAGGGGGCTGCTGGCGGGCGGAGACGGCGGGGAGCAAAGGCACCGGCCCCGGGGAGGCCCGGCGGCGAATGTGCCTTGCTACTGAATCACTTGCGGGCGGGCTTCGGCGGCTTCAGCAGCCTTGCGCTGCGAGCGGTTGCGGTAACTGGCGGCCACAAACTCGCGGAAGAGCGGATGCGGCTCCAGCGGCTTGGACTTGAACTCGGGGTGGAACTGGCAGCCGAGGAAGTAGGGGTGGCCGGGCAGCTCCACGATTTCGACATAGGTGGCGTCGGGCGTGGTGCCGCTGATCTGCAGGCCGCCGCCGGTCAGCAGCGCCTCATATTCGCGGTTGAACTCGTAGCGATGGCGGTGGCGCTCGCTGATCTCCGTGACGCCGTAAATGCGCTGGGCCAGCGTGCCTTCCTGCAGGATGCAGGTCCAGGCGCCGAGGCGCATGGTGCCGCCCATCTCTTCGACGCCGAGCAGCTCGCGCAGCTTGTAAATGATGCGATGCTGGGTGGCGGGGTCGAACTCGCTGGAGTTGGCGTCCTTGAGGCCGCAGACGTTCCGCGCAAACTCAATGCAGGCGGTCTGCATGCCGAGGCAGATGCCGAAGTAGGGCACCTGCTTTTCGCGGGCGTAGCGGATGGCGTTGAGCATGCCCTCAATGCCGCGCTTGCCAAAGCCGCCGGGCACCAGGATGCCGTCAAAGCCGGCGAGCTGCGACTCATACGCGCGGTCCTCGGGCGAGGCGGACTCCAGGCCCTCGGCCTCGATCCAGGTGACGTTGAGCTTGAGGTTGTGCGCGATGGCCCCGTGGGTGAGCGCCTCTTTGAGCGATTTGTAGCTGTCCTCGTACTCCACGTACTTGCCCACAATGGCAATGGAAACCTGATCCTTGGGGTGGTAGCAGCGGTCGACCAGTTCCTTCCACTTGCTCAGGTCGGCCTCGGGCGCTTCCTTGTGCAGATACTTGAGCAGAAGCGTGTCTACGCCTTCCTGGGCAAAGCCGAGGGGCACTTCGTAGATGCTGGGTACGTCTTTGGCCGCGATGACGGCGCGCTCTTCCACGTTGCAGAAGGCGGCAATTTTCTGCTTCATGTCGCGGCTGAGGTTGCGGTCGCAGCGACAGAGCAGGATGTCCGCCTGGATGCCGATGCCGAGCAGCTCCTTGACGGAGTGCTGGGTGGGCTTGGTTTTGAGCTCCTGGGCGGCGGCAATCCAGGGCACAAGGGTGAGGTGGACAAAGATGGTGTTTTCGCGGCCCAGTTCCTGGCGCATCTGGCGGATAGCCTCAAGGAAGGGCAGCGACTCAATGTCGCCCACGGTGCCGCCGATTTCGACGATGGTGACGTCGGCGCCGTTGGACGAGACCTTGCGCATGGCGTTTTTGATCTCGTTGGTGACGTGGGGAATGACCTGGACGGTCTTGCCCAGGTAGTCGCCGCGGCGCTCCTTGAGGATGATCTGCTCGTAAATGCGGCCGGTGGTGAGGTTGTTGTCGCGGGAGAGCGGGGCGTGGGTGAAGCGCTCGTAGTGGCCGAGGTCGAGGTCAGTTTCCGCGCCGTCGTCGGTGACAAAGACCTCGCCATGCTGGAAGGGCGACATGGTTCCGGGGTCGACGTTCAGGTAGGGGTCAAACTTCATCAGGTTGACGCGAAGACCGCGGCTCTCCAGCAGGCAGCCGATGGAAGCCGCAGCCAATCCCTTCCCGAGACTGGATACAACTCCGCCCGTCACAAAGACATACTTCGCCGACATCGATGCAACCTCATTTGTGATTTGTTGCGATTGGTCGTACCTGGTGGGCACATTTAAGTATGGCAGAGTTTGCCGGGCGCGCGAAACCAAAAATGCGGAGCGGAACCGGCTGCGTCACAAAGCTTTTCTAAATTTCTCTTTTTCAGAGATTTACCGCCACGGCGCAGAGGGGTCGGGCACCTGCGGGTGTTTTGGGAAAGCCTGCCGTCGATCCGAAGCTCCTTTTGCGGCGAACGGGTGCTACAATCCTCGGCGATCCAATCTCCACAAAATAGCTCAAACCAGAACAAAGAGGGCATTGAAAAGTGAACAACCCAGCCCGCATCATGCGCTTCCTGCAACTGACTTTCTTACTATCTGTGCTTCTGTTCCTCTATGTAGTAGTCACGATTCCTGCCAAGTCACATGGTCCTGTCAGCCCAGTGTTCGAGTTGGTTATCACCGTACTGGCGCTCACAGACGTTGCTCTCGGCTTCGCACTTCCACAATTCCTGGCGCGAGCGATGGCGCGCAGACCGCAAAATCTGCCTGCACCCCCTCCACTTCAAAATTGGATGGTCAGAAACTTTGCCGCTCTCGCATTTCTCGAGTCGTGCTGTCTGTTTGGAGTTGTTCTCCATTTTCTCGGTGCGCGTGTTCAGCTTGTCGCTCTTCTATTCGTCGTTGGTATAGGTTCCCTCCTGATTTGGAAGCCGGAGGCCCCACCGACAGAGGGACAGCTACCCTTTCAAAGCTGAATCACGCAGGTGGGCGCAAACGCGGAATGCGACAAGAAAAGGCTCGCCGCGTCTAAACTGAGGGCCTATGAAGGATTGGCGACATTGGACGCTGCTGTTGGCCGCGCTGCTTGCGCTGGCCACTGGAGCTGTGTGCGCAGCGGCGCAGGACGGCACGGCGCAGGCCAGCACGGGGCCAAAGACCGTGGAGCTGCAGCCGGCGGCGCCCGTCCAACAGCCGAGCGAGAAACCCCTGCCGCTGAAACCCGGCCTGCCCAACACGGGATCCAACCATCGCCTGATCCTGAAGGACGGCAACTACCAGATGGTGCGCACTTATGAAATTGTGGGCGACCGCGTGCGCTATCTGAGCCAGGAGCGCGGCGACTGGGAAGAGCTGCCCGCCAGTCTGGTGGACTGGGACGCGACGCGCAAGTGGGAGCAGAGCCACGCCGGGCCGTATG
>DATKTQ010000049.1:0-6403 GCA_035531055.1 Occallatibacter sp.
CGACTGCAAATGTAGCCAGCAGGACAAGTGCGAATACCAAAGTGCGCTGCATGTCAGCCCCCTTCTCTTGTGCCAAGCCAGGCGAACGGATGGAAACCCGGTCTTGCAGCGGCAATACATTTGCGTTCCCCCAGTTAATTATCCTCAAGACGCTGTGAGATCTGCTTGAGCCGGGAGCCAGGCTACGCTTCTCGGTTTGCTTCCCCCTGGAGTTTCGTAGCCCGGAATTCAACTTATTCTAGTGCAACCACAGCCGGTCTTACACACTCCCCCCGCCTTCCTCCTTAGCACTTAGTAGCATTTGTAGGCCTGGTTGAACTTCGGTCGGGGCTTGGAGTGGATATAGACCGACACATCGTAGGCTTGTTGCGGCGAGAGCGTTCCGGGATGATTCTGAGGCATGTTGCGAACGAGAAAAGCGGCCATCTTGGCGGGATCGTTCATGCCTGCACCATCGTTAAAGGAGTTTCTTCCCCACACGGCAGGCAGAATGGGCGGAGCGCCTGCGCCGTTGCTGCCGTGGCAAGGCGCGCATTGCGTTTCGTAGGTGGTCTTTCCTGCGACAAGGTTTCCAGTGAGCGGCGCGAGTTTTACGAAGCCGCGGTATTTATAGGGCTTTCCTTTCACCTGATCCGTTGAGAGCCAGTCGATATAGGCCACGAGAGCGCGCATTTCCGGACTGTCAACAGGTAGAGGCCGACCTGCCTCGCTGCGCGAGAAGCACTCCTGGATGCGGTTCTGGAGGGAAATGACGTGGCCCGCGCGCTTGTTGAACATGGGGAAGAGTCCGGCCATGTCGATCATGGGGGCGGAATAGTCGGCGGTGCCGCTCTGAATGTGACAGTCACTGCAGGAGAGTCTGTTGCCAACATAAGCACGGGTGTATTTCGGGGTCTCATCGAAGATGAGTTTTCCCCGGTTGGCCAGGGCGGAAGGAGCAATCCCTGGAAGGCTGGAACTTTCAGTTCCGATCGATATTGTGTTGGGATGTAGCCGGGTTTGACAGCCGGAGAGAGCAATGAAAAGAAGTGCGAATGGCGCTGCGAGCGGGATGGGGAAGCGCTGGTTTCTGCGAAGATCGGTCATGGAGTTCTTTCCTATTTGGAGAGCCTTGGCACAGGTTGAAAGCCGAAGTGGCGATAGATCGCCTGCGCCTGCTCGCTCTGCAAAAACGCCAGCCATTGCTCGGCTGCTTTCGGATGAGGTGCATCCTGCATCCTGGCTCCCGCATAGACTGCGGTCGTGTTTAGCGGCGCAGGAATCGCGACGCCTTCGATGGGGTTGGCGATGCTCTGCTGAAAACGAACTTCGGAGGCCCAGGTGACACCGGCATCCGCGGTTCCGTTCAGGATGCGCATGGGGGTTTGCCGGTGATGGATTTCGGTTAGCCGCGTCGTGCCGTTCTTCACCTTGTCGCGGTAGACCGCATTTTCGAGCGCCACGCCGCCGGCCTTTCGCAGGGAGTTGGCGATTTGTTTTGCGACGCCCTCCCACTCAGGATTCGGCATCGACAACCGGAGATCCGGCCGGCTCAGGTCCTGAAGCGTGTGGATGTGTTCGGGGTTGCCGGCGCGGACCATGATTGCGAGGTTGTTGGTTGCGTACTCGACGACATGCGTGACCTGGCCGTTGCTTTGCATCTGGCTGAGGGCGCGCGCGCCGGCTTCGTAGACATCCGGCTGGACCTGAATGGTCAGGTTGCCGAGGGTGATGGTGTTGTTGGCTGCGATCTGCCGACGAAGAATGCCGGGAGGCAGGGTTTCATAGAAGATGTGCCCTTTCAGTTCCGGGTGTTCGCGCTCGAATACCGCAACAAGCTGCGGGAGGACAAAAAACTGATTGCCGCCGATGAACAGCACCAGGCGTGCATTGGCGGGATTGCCATGAAGATCCGGCACGTTGTCGACATCGGGAACGTGGAAGACGTATCCGGTATCCGCGGCGGGATTGTTTGCTCCCTTGCTCCACGGAGGCATGGTTTGGGCAGGGGAGCCAAGAGCGCAGCCGAAGAGCAGAAGCAAAGCGCCGAGTTTTTGTGTGAGATGCATGTGATGTCGACCTTTCTGCGCATTACACGGTGATGTAGGTGAAGCGTCCCTCAGCCTGCAGCAGCGCGATGGCGGCCACCATGGATGCGACAACGAGGACGCCGGGAAGCGCATGCGCGAGCATGTCCTTGACGATGTCTTCAGGCACCTGAGTGAGTTTGCTGCGGCGGACAAGGGCTCGCGCCTGTTCTTCAGCGGCGGTGTGACAACTGAGGAAATGCACACCCCGTGCTTGAAGGGCCTGCATGCTTGTGTCCTGATAGACCGAATGTTCGTCGTCGGGATCCTTTGCAAATGCGGCGGCATCCAGCGGGCCCTTGGCGGAGAAGAAGATGTTGCGAACCGCAGGTTTGCCGGTCTCGGGGTCGATGACTTTGAGCCACTCGCCGATCTGATACTTGTTCCAGATGAAATCGTCGAAGTTCATCATGTTTGCCGGACCGTGCAGCGCTGCAACGATCCTGATTTGCGATTTTGGAACGTCAAAACCGAACTGCAGACCATTGAGTGAGTTCTTGATGTTATTGCGGAACTTGCCGTCGCCGATCCGCGCAACATCATAGACCTGCTTGATGCGGGCCGGGTCGGACACGAGCTTTTGAAAGCTGGCAAGCTTCCACTCTTTGCCCTTCCATACCAACTGCGCATCCGCTTCGCGGGAAACTCCGGCGAGCATTCCGAGCGCCGTAAGGCTTGCGGCACTGCGCGAGACGAACGATCTACGGGAGATCGGGGTCATGATTGTCCTCCTGGGGAAGTGTGGTTTGAGTTGACGATTGATCCTGCGGCGGTTGAATGCCTAGATTCTGGAGAAAGAGGAACTTGGGCTCTTCGCACCGCTCGCGGAAGCTTTTAGACGCCTTTCTCCAGATGACGAACACGAGCAGGATGGCAGTGATGATTGCGATGATCCAGACGATCATTTTGCGTCCTCCGTGCGGTGTGCGGATGGAGCTTCCTGGATTGCGTTCGGTAGTGCGGGACGCTGATACATCGACCGCATGTAGACCGTGACTGCCTGGATTTCAGGCGGCGTGAGCAGGGGCCATGCAGGCATACCGCTGCCGGGAACGCCGTGCTGCATCACATAGGTGGTTCCCTGGAAAGAAACCTCGACCTGATGAAAGTTAGCCGGAGGGCGGCGGAAGAGGCTAGCCTGGGGTCCGTCGCCGGCGCCCGTGTCGCCATGGCAGCGCGTGCAGTGGGTGTCGAAGACTCGCTTGCCGGCGAGCAGAAGTGTCTGCTCCGGTGCCCACTGATCCGCGGGCTGCAATGGGGGCGTTTGGGGGAGGGAGAGCACGTAGTTCGCCACTGCGCGAAACTGCGACTGAGGCAGCCGGTTCCACGCAGGCATGGATGTTCCCGGCACACCATTGGCGAGCGCACGCCACACCCGCTCCGGAGGCAGGCGGAAGTCGGCCAGGTCAAACGCGACTGGCCGAAGTGCGCGGCCGCCGGGCGTGTGGCCTCGGCCGTCCGCACCGTGGCATCCGGAGCAGTTGGCCAGGTAGACCGCCTTTCCCGAATAGATGTTGGACGTGCCAGCGGACGCCCACATTTCGTTGTGCATGTCGATCTGCGCGGGCTCCTGCGGTGGGCCAGCGGAGGTCTGCAGCGCGGCTCGCCCGAGCGTGTTGAGATAAGCAACGAGATCGCGGGCGTCCTGAGTAGGCTGATCTGGAGAGCCGTCGAAGAGCCAGCGATAACCGGGCATCATCGAATCGGGCACGGTGAATCGCGGATTATAGAGGTGGACAAGCTGCCAGTCGCGGGTTCGTTTGCTGGACTCGTGTGCGAGGTCGGGCCCGATGCGGCGAGTGCCCCACATCTGCGGGAATTCATCCTGGGTTTCCCAGGCCTGCGTTGGCGGGCCGAAGCGCCATTCGTCGGCGGGAGTGAAGCGAACTTGTTGCGTGTGGCAGTAGGCGCAGCCGTTGCGGGCATAGATTTGCTGGCCGCGCTTTTCCTCGGGCGTGAGCGCCAGGCGCAGCCCCTTTGGCGTTGTGCGCACGATCGACTTGTGCAGTTCGTAGGCCGGCAGGACGCCAAGCGCGGCAAACGAGACAACAAAGAAAAGCAACCCGGCACCGAAGGTCGCCGTGTAAGCCGTCGCGATCCAGTGGTCGGTGCGGGGATTGTGGGGAGCGTGCGTGCTTGATCCGCGAGATGTGGCCGCGGCTTCAACTGCGTTGTGCCGCTTGCCAACGAAGAAACTGGCGCCGAAGGTGAGGAAACCAGTGAGCAGCAGACAACCATCCAAGGTGCGCACGATCCAGTAGGGGCGCGAGGCGCGTACGGAGTCGATCCAGGGCAGATGCTGTTGCCAGAGACTGGCCTGCACCAGTCCCGCGCCGGTGAGATCGAGCACCATGCCAGCGAGGCCGATGGTCAGCAGCCAATAGGACCAAGCAAGCAGGCGCCTGCTGGAGCGGACATTGGGAAGCCGCTGCCAGATGTGTGCCAATGCGCCCATGGCGGCGAAGGAAGCAAAGCCGATCATGGCCAGGTGGGAATGGCCTATCACCCAGTCTGTGAAGTGGATGAAGCGGTTGAAGGACATGATGGCCTGGATGGAGCCCTCGACGCTGACGACGAGGTAAATCACCACGCTGGTCCATATGAAGCGGAGGGGGATGTCCCGGACGACGCTGCCGTCGGAGGCGATGGCGACGGAGAGCAGGAGGTTGGTGACGACGATGATGACGTCAATGCCCTGATAGATCGACGCGACTTCCGATGCGTGCTGCGCGGTCATGGGCAGCGATGAATAGATGTAGTGATGGAGGCCGTTCAAGGGGTAGACGAGAAACAAGAGCCAGAAGCCGATCATGGAATAGAAATGGCTGAAGATGGGCTTCTTGGTTACGGCAGGTATGACGAAATAAGCGATGGCGGTTGCGAAAGGCGTAATGAAGATCCCCACGGCATCGTGAATCCACAAGCCGCTGAAGGCTGCGCCCATTGCGCCGGGAAGCAGGTTTGGAACCAGGTTGCCAACAGGATAGGCCAGGGCGGTGAACGTGATACCGCCAAGCAGGTACCAACCGGCAACATACAGCTCTGAGGCGCCGCATTTCCAGAATGGCAGGGCGAATTGCACGACTAACAAGAGAAGTGCGACTTCAATGACGGCTGCGATGCCAAGCGGAAATTCGGCCCATTCAAGCGGCTGGCTTGAGCCCGCCAAGACAAGGCTCCAACCGCCAAGCACTGCAACGGCGTTCCATATCCAAAATAGCAGCCAGCCCAGGCGCACACTGGTAAAACTTCGCCTGGTAAGAACCGGCACAGCGTAATAGAGAAACGCGATGAAGGCGTTTCCGAGCCACGCGTAAAGGATGCCTTGCGTGTGGTCGTAGCGCAGCCTGCCCCAGGTATCCCAGCCGTGGCCGTCGAGAAAGGTGGGCACATGGAACTTGATGGATACGAGAAGGCCGAACGTTGCGGAGAGCAGCAGGCCCGCGAAGGAGGTATAGGTGTGCGCGCGGATCAGCTTCTGCGCGCTAAGGAGCGTTCCGTCGCCCGTGCTCATGTGCGCCCAATCCTGGAATCAAATGCGCAGAGTGGATGGTGATCCATAGAGATGCCCGGATGAGAAGGCGGATCAAGAAAGCGTACGACAAGTATAGAGAGCAGCGCTCCACCGATCAACAGGCTCGCAACAAAGATCCACTGCCAGAACGGCAGCGATCTTGTTCGGGTTTGTGATGGTGAATTCATCGATTCCTTTTGAGTTCCCGCTATTGCCATCTGCCGATCAGGTGCAGCACAGCATATGCAAGCATTGCCTGAACAAATGGCTCCGTCTATGCAGAAATATTTATGTCCAATAAGCCGGGATGAGAAAGGCTCATCCGCAAATGTAGCGGACTCCAAGTTGCCAGACAACCAGAGCCATTCTCCACAAGGGACCGTGAGGACCTATGGCGCTAGCCCTTGAACGATTTGGCGAGTAAGCCCGCCAGCCGACATGCGAATGAAGCAAGTCACTTGCATAGGGCATCCACGCTCATTCCAGAACGATGGGCCTACAGGACAAAGGCGTACGAATCGGCAAGCGGCGTCGACGATTACGGAAGCCATTCGACCTCGCATCGTGGCAATGTCCTCACGGACTCAGATTGGCATAAGGTAGACTGCTTGACACCTCATAGACTTACTGGTAAGTATAGTTCATGCGGGGAACGATTACACGTCCCACTTCCGAGCGAATCCTTGCAGCTGCGACCGAGCTGTTCTCCGGTAGCGCTTATAGTGCTGTGTCGGTCGATGAGATTGCACGACAAGCCGGTTTGACGAAGATGACGGTCTACCAGCACTTCAAGTCGAAAGAGCAATTGTTCTTGGAATGCCTT
>DATKTQ010000050.1:0-2868 GCA_035531055.1 Occallatibacter sp.
CGGGCAAAGCCTGCGGCTACACGCTCACGTTATGGAAGAGACTGGCGTGCTTCCTGAACCATCCGGAACTGGAACTGAGCAACAACCTGGCCGAAAACTCCATGCGCCCCGTGGCGATTCCCCAGACATTCTGCCCATGTCGGTGAGGAACTAGAGGTCCACTATCGTTGGCATCCGCTTTACGGGCGGAAGGTTCGCTATCGAGATAGCGAACAACGCGGCGCATGGGGCGTTGTCCACGTGGACGACGGCTCTGGCCTGGTCACGATGATCCCCGAATGGATGTTGGATCCAGTAGTGTGCGTTGGCATGAGGCTTGGAGAGCCGCGAGTCGCCGTAGCCGCATTGCGTGAGCTGCACGATTTGCTGGTTGCACGCGGTTTGCGAGGAAACTCCTCTAACGATTTCAATCTCGTTCAGGAGGAGTGCGATGAGTCCGAGTTACGAGATTGTTCGGCGGCCGCCTCAGATGCTGGCCGTGACACCGCGCCAGAGCAGCCTGGCGTTTACCTCGGTTCAGCTTTCCGGGATGAATCTATCGCAGAAGGCGCAAGCACTGAGTTGCCTGGCGAACCTTCTGATGTTGGCCGGCGGCGGCGCAGAGCAGGAGGCCAGCGATGATCAATGCTGAACTCTTGCCTGCAGTGGTCCTCCAACGCAAGGCCGTGGTTTACGTTCGGCAGTCGACCCAGGCGCAGGTACAAATGAATCTCGAGAGTCAGCGCCGGCAGTACGATTTGGTCGGCGAGGCCAGACGTCTGGGCTTTCGCGACATCGAGGTGATTGACGACGACCTTGGCCGTTCCGCCACTGGAACTGTCGCCCGGCCTGGCTTTGAGAAGCTGGTAGCGTGGCTTTGCGCCGGCGAAGTTGGCGCCGTGCTATGTCTGGACGCGTCCCGGCTGGCAAGAAATGGACGCGACTGGCATCATTTACTCGAACTGTGCGGTCTGGTTGAGGCGCGGGTGATCGATCCGGACGGTGTATACGACCCTTGTCGCGCCAATGATCGCCTGCTACTGGGAATGAAGGGGAGCATCAGCGAATTCGAAATAAGCGTGCTGCGTTCTCGGATGTTTGAGGCGGTTCGCGCCAAGGCCAGGCGCGGAGAGCTACGGATCAGCGTGCCGATAGGTTATATCTGGCATCGTGAGCTTGGTCTGGATTTCGATCCTGATCAACGCCTGCAGGAAGTGATCCGGCTGATCTTTGCGCGCTTCCGTGAAATCGGTAGTGCACGACAGGTATTTCTGGCGTTGCGGGCGGCGAAGATCCACTTCCCGCGGCCCTCCGATGGCCGGACGTTGGTGTCGTTCGACTGGACCCTGATACGCTACCGAAACGTGATCTCAGTTCTCAAGAACCCCTTCTATGCTGGAGTGTATGTGTACGGCAAGAGCGAGAAGCGGACTGTGATTCGGGATGGGCGAGCGCACCGGAGCTATGGCCATGGCAAACCGTTCGACGACTGGGAAGTATTCATCAAAGATCATCACAAGGGATATATAGACTGGGAAGAGTTTGAGCGTAACCAGAAGCAGATCGCGGCCAACGCTTATGGCAAAGCCGGAGACGTTAAATCGGGACGAGGTGGGGCGGCATTGCTATCTGGTTTGCTTGCTTGCGCTCGTTGTGGGCGCCGCTTGTCGATAGCGTACAGAGGGCATGCGCCGAGACAGACCGTTTATCGCTGCAATAGCATGGATCTGACCGGCGCAGCCCGATGCATGACGTTTGGGGGTTCCCGTGTGGACGCTGCCATCGCAAAGGAGTTGCTGCGCGCAGTGCAGCCGATGGCTATCGAAGCAGCCATGGAGGCGGAGCGCATGCATATGCAAACGCTAAACGAACAACAGCGAGTTGTAGAACTGGAACTCGAACAGGCGCGCTATGAAGCAATGCTTGCCGAACGCCGTTATGCCGCCTGCGACCCCGAAAATCGTCTGATTGCCGCGCAATTGGAAAAGAGTTGGGAAAGTGCTCTACGTCGCGTCGAAACTTATCAATCGCGCCTTGATGCAATGTGCGAATCCGCGAAGGAGAGTACTGCTGCTCCAGACTTCACCGGGCTCGCCGAAGATCTTGAAGCCGCATGGAATGCTCCCGGCGTAACCATGCGCGCTCGCCAGCAGCTTGTGAGAGCCCTGATTACCGACATCGTCGCCGATGTGGATGAGAACGCGCGTGAAATCATCCTGACGATTCACTGGCAAGGAGGGCAGCACTCCGAACTGCGGCTGCGCAAGCCGAAATCAGGCGAGCATGGCCGCCGCGCCTCAGAGGAGGCACTTGCGGTTGTGCGAAGCATGTCTTGCCGATGGTCCGATCAGGACATAGCCGCATCGTTGAACCGTATGGGAATGCGCACCGGACAGGGCATGACCTGGAATGCGCAACGGGTGAGTGTTCTGCGCCGCGAGCATGGTATCCACGCCTATCGCTCCGCTGAAAAGAATGGCGAGTGGCTGACGATGTCGGAGGCCGCCGAGCTTGTTGGCGTAAGCCATCACGTGATCCGACGCCTAATCAGGGAACGAATTCTGCGTGCCGAGCAGGTGGTTCCCGGAGCCCCGCATCAAATTAAGGCCAGTGACCTGCGAAGTGAGCAAGTTGCTGCCGCTGTTGCCCGTAAACATCGCCCGTGTCGGTTGAATGTGGATGGCCAACTCCCAATGTTTATCAGTACTTCAGAAGGAGGGGCACAATGAACGCCACATCGCCACGGGGCGGAAGAATTGGATCCACATCGGCAGCCAACAGGCCGGACCGCGCGTGGCCGCAATCCTCTCCGTCATCGAAAGCTGCCGACGCATGAAGATCCCGGTGCGCGACTACCTCGGAGACATCCTGCCAAGACTCGCCAATACA
>DATKTQ010000051.1:0-4533 GCA_035531055.1 Occallatibacter sp.
GTCCACCTCGGTCGAAACCCGTCCCGGCACGATCTCCAGAATCTTTTCCCCGAACGCAATCGCCAGCCGCTGGAACGCCAGATTCGCCACCGCCAGGTCGCTCTCGCCTTCGCCCAGCTCCTTGCGCGCATTCATCAGTACGCCGTCCACAATCGACTGGTACTGCGGCATCTGCGCAGCCGCCGTAATCAGCGAGGGGTTAGTCGTCGCATCCTGCGGGCGAAACTTCTCCATCGCCTCAATATCGCCGGTATCGGCAACGACTACTGTGTACTTGCGCAACTGTTCAAGCAGATTCTGCGACATATTTCCTCCTGGGAAGGGGACGCCCGTCCATCAGCGTGCCGGACTCTAGCGTAACCCTAATCAAGTTTAGATGCCCCAATGCGCTCGGGGGTAGTCCGTGCGAATGTTCACATCACTCCATGTCCGTTTCCACACTATGCGTCAGCGTACCCAGTCCCGAAATGGATACCTCCACCTGATCTCCAGCTTTCAAAGGCCCCACCCCGGCCGGCGTACCGGTCAGAATCACATCGCCCGGCTCCAGCGTAAACGCCTCTGTAATAAAGCTCAGAAGCGCAGGAATCGAAAAAATGAAATCCACAGTCGAAGCCTGTTGGCGCACCTCGCCATTCACCCGCGTCTCAATCGTCACGCCCGCCATCGGGTCCACTTCGTCGCTTACCAGCGGCCCCAGCGGGCAAAATGTGTCGAACCCCTTGGCCCGCGTCCACTGCACATCCTTCTTCTGCAGGTCGCGCGCCGACACATCGTCCGCCAGCGTATAGCCGCGAATCACTCCGCGCAAATCCGCATCCGCCTTCAGCTTGTGCACGCGCCGCCCAATCACCAGCGCCAGCTCGCCTTCAAAATCCACGCGTGTTGAAGCCGCAGGCAGCCTCACCACACCCCCCGGCTCCAGCAGCGACGACGGCGGCTTGAAAAAAATCAGCGGCTCCGCCGGCACCTCGTTACCCAGTTCCTTTGCATGGTCGCGATAGTTCCGACCCACGCAAATAATCTTCGACGGCGTCACTGGAGCCAGCAGCTGTGCCGAGCTCATCGGCATCGGCTCAAAGTCAAAGCTCTCTGCCGCGGCTTTCTCCAGCGCCAGCTTGAACGCAAGATCCTCCTCCGGCGCCGCCGCCGGCCCGGTAATCCAGAGTTCGCCCTTGCGCTCTTCTAGAGCGCCATAATGAATCTGATCGCCAAGCAAAAATCTGCAATACTTCATCGCAAAACTCTCCCCTTACGCGGCAATTCCACTCAAGGCCCCGGAACCGTCTCTTCCGCCTCGCCCGACCGACCGCTCTCGTGCCCGGTCTGGTCAATCGCGCTCACCGCATAGCTGTAACTGTGTCCCGCCTCAACATGCGCATCGTGGAATGCCGGCCCAACCACAAGCTGCGCGGGCGAAATCCGCAACCAATCCCCGTTTCCCTCGCGCCGGTAAACAATATAGCCCGCCAGATCCGTTTCCGTATCCGGCTGCCAGCTCAGGTCGATCGCTGCTCCCCCACCGCTTTCGCTCCCGTCAACCGCCACCGCCGCCAGGCCAGTAGGCACAGCCGGAGGAAACACATCCCGCACCTCAACCCGCAGCGGCTCGCTCAGCGCCCCGTCCAGTTCCAGCGTCTCGCCGTCCACCTCCACGCGCGCCACGCGTTGCGCACGGTATTCATACGCCTCCCCAAACTGGATATCCTTGTCCAGCGCGCGATCTGGAGTCTTTCCTTCCGCCTCTACCAGCAGATTCTGCTCCACCGCCTCAGGCGCGGGCGCCAGCACACCTCCCATCGCCTCATTTTTCCCCACGCCTTTCTTCTCGGCTTGCGGAGTCAACAATCTTCGACGCAGACGAACCGCCGTCGCAGCCGAACCTTGGTCCACCGCACTCCAGCGCAGAACCACCCCAGCCTTGCGCACCTCAGCCTCGAGTCCCGTCACTGGTCCGGGAGCCTCGCCCGCCAGCACATCCGCCGCATTAGAAAGTCCCGCCGACCGACCGCTGCTGTTCCTCAGCTCAACATAATAGCTAAGCGGCCGCGCCACGCCCTGCCTCAGCCCTTCCGGCAGCGTCTCGCTAAAGCTGCCCGCAGCGCCCGGCGCCACTTCCAGTTCGCCTGCCTCCGCGCACTGCCCCGCCGCGCCTTCCCTCCGGCACACGCGCACCTCAACCTTGTCCTTCAGCAACAGCTTGTCGGTGTTGTTTTTGGGCATCGTCCAGGTCAGCCGAATCTGGTCTCCCGTCCGGCTTGCCACAAGATCCGTCACCGGGTTTGGCAGATTCAGCGACGGCGGCAGCGGCGCGCCCGGCATCCCGCAACCGGCCACAGCCAGTCCGCCTCCAAGCACCAAACCCGCACATCTTCGCACCCAATTCATAGCCTTCCCAGTCTACTGGACCAACTCGCCAATCGATAAGCAACAACGATCGACGGACGCACAACCAGCTTCGAAAACCCAACCACTCCTCGCGTTCGCCAGTCCCCGCTCCCGCACAGTACAATTCGGACGCGCTCCGCCGCAATCCTCAAGCCTCATCCGCCGCCGCGCCCGAGCCCGCTCTCTGGAAAGGAACCTGCCCGCGTGTTGATCTTCGCCGCCGTTCTCGCCATCTTCGTCTACGGAATGATCGCCGCCATGCTCGGCACCATTCTCCCCGATCTCTCCGACCGCTTCCATCTCACCCCCGCCCAGAACGGCGCAATCGCCTTCTCACAAGCTCTCGGCCTCATCGTCGCCTCGCTCGCCGTCGGCCCCTTGCTCGACTCGCAGGGAGACAAAATCGGCCTCATCCTCGGCCTCGCCTTCATCGCCATCGCGCTCTTTGCTCTGCCGCGCTCCAAAGGTTTCCGCAGCATCGCCGGCCTGCTCTTTCTGCTCGGCATCGGCGGCGGAATCGTCGTCACTGGCGCCAACGCCCTCGTCAGCGCTGTCAGCTCCGACCATCGCGCCACCGCACTCAACCTGCTCAATCTCTTCTTCGGACTCGGCGGACTCGCAACGCCCTTCATCTCCGCCAATCTCTTCAAGCGCAACTGGGTCCGCCTCTGCTACACCGTCGCCTCGCTCACCGTCCTCGCGCTCGTCATTCACTCGGTCACCCAAATGCCCGCGCCCACCCCGGCCTCCAGCTTTGTCCTCGCCCAGGCTGGCCCCGTTCTCGGCCGCCCCCTGCTCTTTCTCCTCGGAGCCTTCCTCTTCCTCTACATCTCCTGCGAGGTCGGCGTCTGGAACTGGCTGCCCCGCCATCTCATCGCCCAGGGCATTCCCGAGGCCCGCGCCCTCAACATCCTCTCGCTCGGATTCGCCCTCGGCCTTCTTCTCGGCCGCATCGGCGTCGCACCCATCCTCATCGGTGTCCCCGCCATCCAGGTTCTTCTCGCCGCCTCCATCGCCATGGCCATCACCACCTTCCTCATGCTCCGCACCGTCAAGCCCGCCCTCGCCGCAGCCCTTGTCTTCCTCGCCGGACTCTCCATGGCCCCAGTCTTCCCCACTACACTCGCCATCACCGCCACTGCCTTCCCCCGCATGACCGGAACCGCCATCGGCTTCGTCATCACCTGCGGATGGGTCGGCCTCGCCGTCAGCTCCCGCCTCATCGGAGCCATCGCCGGCAACGATCCACTCCGACTCAAGAAAGCCCTCCTCATCCTCCCCGCCTTCTCCGTCCTCATGGTCGCTCTCAACCTCATCATCTGGCCCGCCATCCGATAAGAACTCTCGCAGCGCCCTCTCTGTGTACGCCCCTCGTCCAGGCGCGTTAGACTGATCTACGCAATTTCAATCAGTGGCCTGGGTCAGCCCTACAGCGGTTTCGATTCTGCTCTTTACAGAAACGTAGACGCCAAGTGGCATTTTTCTCAAGAAAATGCCACCTCGTATGATCTTCAAATGGCGATACTTGAATCGAAACCGCCGTAGGCCCTCCCAGCCAGGAGCGCACAGTGATCAATCGCCGCGAATTCATCGCAGGCACAGGCATGGCCTTCGCCGGCGCAGTCACCCGCCGGGCCCACGCCGCAGGCATCAACACAGACCAAACCGCCGCCTCCGATATCGAAATCGATTTTGGAAAAGTCCGCGGTTCCCTTCCACATTTTTGGGAGAAAGCCGCCGGATCGGACCGCACCGTCGTCGGCCTGCGCGACCAATGGCGCAAAGATCTAATCCGCGCCCATCGCGACACCGGAATGCAATCGGTCCGCTGCCACGGCCTCTTCGATGACGAGATGGGCATTGCCGCCGCCGGCGCTGGCCACTTCAATTTCCTCTACGTCGATCAAATCTACGACTTCATGCTCGATCATGGCGTCCGCCCTTTCGTCGAGCTCAGCTTCATGCCAGAAGCCTTCGCCTCGAGCGCCAACAGCATCTTTGCCTACAAAGGCAACGTCTCCCCGCCCCGCAACTGGCAGGATTGGTACGACATGGTCCACGCCTTCACCCGGCACTGTGTCAGCCGCTACGGTGTCACCGAAGTCGCCACCTGGAAGTTCGAAGTCTGGAACGAACCCAACATCT
>DATKTQ010000052.1:0-4226 GCA_035531055.1 Occallatibacter sp.
AAGTATCGGCACACGCGGCTGTTCGTTCTGACTCTGGGCTGTAGTCGCAAGTGTGTTCGCCTACTGTCGTTCCGTTCGAGTGCGCGGGTGTGGGCCGAGCTTCATGAAAAGGCATTTCGCCGGCTTGGCGGTTCGCCGCGGATCGTTGTGCTGGATAACCTTCGCGAGGGCGTGCTGTCCCCAGACTTCTACGATCCGGGCCTGAATCCCTTGTATCGCGATGTTCTGGCGCATTACGGCGTGACGGCACTGCCTTGTAAGGTGCGCGATCCAGATCGAAAAGGGAAAGTCGAGAGTGGCGTCAACTATGCGCAAATGACGCCGCTGAAGGGCAAGAAGTTCGAGAGCCTGGAAGAGGCGCAGGCGTATCTGGACCACTGGGAAGAGCGCTGGGCCGACACGCGCATCCACGGCCGGACCAAGCGGCAGGTAGCGGCGATGTTCGCCGAAGAAAAGCCCTATCTGCAACCACTGCCGTTGGAGCCGTTCCGCTACTACCAGTATGGCGAGCGCACGGTTCATCTGGATGGCTGTGTCGAAGTTGAAGCTGCTTACTATGGAGCGCCGCCGGGCTGGATCGGGCGGAAGGTCAACGTGCAATGGGACGCGATGTTCGTGCGTCTGCTTGATCCACGTACCGGTGAGTTGCTGCGCGAGCATCTGACCGGCAAGCGTGGAGGGCATCGCATCCGCGATGCTGACCGTCCGCGTCGCACGCCGCCACCGTTGCTTCAGCTGCTGGCTCGTGCGCACAAGGCAGGAGCCAATATCGGCGCTGTCTGCGACGCCATCCATGCTCGTCAGGGCGAACTCGGAATGCGTCGCATCCAGGGCGTTCTCCAGCTGGTCAAGCAATATGGCAGCGCGGCTTCAGACGATGCCTGTGCGGCGGCGCTGGAGCTGCGCGTTCCCGAGTATCGCTTCGTTCGCCGCTATCTGGAGCGCAGTCCACAGGCACCTCTCAGTCTGCGGCAAGTCGATCCACTGATCCGCGAACTGACTCAGTATCGCGACCTGATCCAACAACGCATCAACTTCGAGGAACCCCAATCATGAACCTGATCGAACTCAATCGTTCCCTGGTGCAACTGCGCCTGAGCGGCATGGCCGCAGTGATGGAAACTCGCCTTCTGCAAGCACAATCGGAAAACATGGCGCCCATCGACCTGATCTCCATCCTGGTCTCAGACGAACTTGCCTGTCGCAGCAAGCGACTGCTGGAGCGGCGCCACAAACAGGCACAGTTCCGTGACGCAAACAAGCAACTCGATAACTTCGACTTCCTGTTCAATCCAAAGATGAACCGCAATCTGGTCTTCGATCTGGCCACAGCAAGCTGGGTAGGAAAGCGCGAAGATGCCTTGTTCCTCGGCCCGCCCGATCCTGCGACATTCTGCACCTCCTTGCTACGTTATTGAAAACACATGCTATTGCGTAAGTCGATTTCGGGCCGACGGGAACCGATTGCGGCCATTCGCACTTACGTTTCCGCAAACATCGGCAAATCCTCGACTGATGCCGCCCGCAATGGGCGCGCCCGCTCCTTGATCCGCTTTACTTCCGTTAATACAGTCTGGGATTCGACGGCTTCTGCAGATATCTCCCATGGTGCGCATGGCACAACCTGAGTCGCTGGTATCTTCCCGGCCTCAATCAGCCTCCGCACCACCTTGTGGCTCACGGCCAAGCGCGCCGACGCCTCTTCCAAGGTAAGCGTGTTCCGTGGGGACTGTGCCGCCGCATACGCAGGCAACTGATGATAACTGCGGACCGTACGGATGTTGCCCTCGCGCCAGGTATTTCCCGCCCCCGTCCGCAGTCCCAGCCGATTCAACGTGGCAGCTATCTGTTCGTCGGGGAACCTACCAGCCATGCGGCGAATGATCTCGATTCCTTCCAGACTGGTGCATCGGCTGTGCCTACCGGTGGCATTCTTCCTGATGCGCAATTCCGAGTGCTGGCCACCGGTCCAGTGAATCAGCAAGACAATCTCCTGGTTTGCTTGATCCACATCGGCCACGATCTCCGCGACCAGGATGTGAACGATGCGTTGTTTTAAACGCATGTCGGTAGTCGGTAAATTCCAAACGGCGGCAAGCTCGTGCGCCAGATTGCGCAGCGTATCTTTGTCCGGAATCCGCACCGTCTCGTTGGAAAGCTCGTCTTTGCGTACGCGCGCCTCCAGCTCTGCCACTGTCTGCAGCGCAGTGTTCCACCGTGCCTCCAACTCGGCGGCGACTAGACGATTGTCGGGATCGACGGCCTCATACCGGCGTGCAGCCAAATGGACCTGGTATCGCGCTTGTTCCAATTCCAACGACCAAGCTTGCCGCCGCTGCTGTTGCTGCTCAGCAACACGTGTTGCGGCTTCGAGCGCCGCGTCGATAGCATTGCCTTCCACCGCTTTCAGAATTTCCGCCGCCACGGCGCGGTCCGGCCCCAACCCACCAAACGATATACACCAGTCCTCGCCGTGGTTGATTTGAGCGCCACGACAGTGATAGCGGGGCACATCGCTGTGAGTGCCGCTATAGGCAACGTGCAGCATGCGCCCGCAGCGGCGACAGCGCAGTAGACCGGCAAGAAGGCTCCTTCCCCCGCGTCCCGCCTTCGGCTCCATGCGCGATTTCATGTGTGCATTATCGCCCAGCATTGCCTGATTACGCTCAAACTGCTCCCAGGAGATGTACCCGGCATGGTGATCGCGAAGCAAGACCATCCATGTCTCGATCGGTTTAAAGTGTCCTTCGGTCTTTCTCGCACGGCCATTGACAACCTTGGTCCGCGATTCCGTTTTGCCGAATGCGTAAGCGCCCGCGTACATCGGATTCCGCAACACTCTCCATATGGTGTTGTAGACCGGTAGTTTCCACGCAATCTCCTGTCCTGGCCCCTCATCCATCTTTGGCAGGCTGACCTTTTCACGGCGAAACCACAGTAGCGCTTGCCGTGCGCTACCCAACTCTGCGACTTTTGCAAAGATCAATTCCATGGCCTGCTGCACGCGACGGTCAGGATCGACTTCGATCTTACCGCTCTGCGTCCATCGATAGCCGACCGGTACTCTGAACTGTAACTCTCCGCGACGGGCTTTTTGGCGAATCGCTTCGAGTGAACGCTGCCTCAGCAGGTTCCATTCAAATTCGCTCATGGTGCCTTTCAGTCCCAGCAGAAGCCGGTCGTTGAGAATACCCGGGTCGTAGATTCCATCGGGATCGATGACGACGGTGCGCACCAATCCGCAGAGTTCGATGAGATGGTGCCAGTCTCGTCCATTGCGAGCCAGGCGCGATGCTTCAATGCAGAGTACGGCCCCCACCTCTCCCGAGCAGACCTCTGCCACGAGACGTTCAAATCCGGGTCGCTCCACTTTGCCGGACCCGGAACGCCCGAGATCCTCATCGATGACCTGCACCTCATGAAATCCGAGCTGGCGGGCGTGATCGGCCAGACCGTATTGCCTGCGTTGGCTCTCCAGATTGTGAACGACTTGGCCGGGAGAGGACTGCCGAATATAAACAACAGCGCGGCGCTTCAGCAGCTCAACAGTCAGTTTCGGATGCATTCTCGTCCTCCGTCTGGACTTCTGGGGTAGGCTCGCTGGACTTAGCGGCTGCCGCGTTGAGCAGCAGGTCGGCGAGTACGGCGGTTAGATCGCGCTGCTTCTCCACTGGCAGGGTGATCGGGGCTCGGCGGCTGAACAGAAGTTCCATCTGCGTCAGCTCCAACGTCTTCTTTGATCGCATGCGGGTTCTCTCTGGGCGCCACGTTCAGAAACGTGCTGCCATCAAGAGAACCAGAACACACACTATCCAGCAACCTCCGCAACTCCGCCAGAGCAACGGCAGATGCCATGGGCGAACCGGCCGGGCATGCCGAGCAAATCGCTGGGTCGGTCATCCATGCGGGGAAACCACCGATGGTTCCATCGGGAAACTCGCCAAAGATGTACTCCCCAGACGGCATCCGCACACGTCTTCGGACACGCACATCCTGCCCGCGCAGCGGGTGCCACTGGTAGTAAATTTTTATGCTCTCCGGACAATGGGCATTATGTTTTAGGCTCGCCTGGCAGCGGCAAAAGTCACTGCGCACAAGCCATCGGACACGCCGTCATCCAGCAGGGCTACCGCGTGTTGTATCGCGAAGCCCACACCCTGATGGAAGAACTGGCCGATGCCACGCTCGATGGCAAGCGCAAGGAGTTGATGGAGCAGCTGACCACC
>DATKTQ010000053.1:0-14138 GCA_035531055.1 Occallatibacter sp.
TTTCGTTGGGGTGGGACTCGAAGACCATTTCCTCATCGAGCTCGCCGACGCGAATGGATTTGCCCTCAGTGTGGGCAAGGAAGACGCCGTAGAGGCCGCGATCGGGGATGGTTCCGGCGTTGAGGATGGCGAGGCGGGCGGCGCCGGCGCGCGGGGAGACGACGTTGCGGATGCGGTCCCAGGTGAGGCGGGGACGGAGCTCGGCGAACTCGTCGGAGGGGTAGCGGCCGCTGAGGAGGTCCAGAACTCCTTCGAAAGTGGAGCGGGTGAGGCTGGCGAAGGGCGCCGAGCGGCGGACGAGGTCGAAGAGGAAATCGACGGAGACTTCGGGGACGGGGTCGGGGGGCAGCTCGATGCCGGGAAGAATCGTGCACGGTTTGGGCTTGCGCGGCAGGGGCGGTGCGCCGGGCGGATGGGCGACGATGGCGACGAGCTGCTGGCAGAGGACGTCGAGGGGGTTGCGGGGGTAAGAGGTGGACTCGATGTGGCCCTGGTGCATGGCCTGGGTGACGGCGGCGCAGGCGACGAGGTCGGCGCGGTATTTGGGAAAGAGGACGCCCTCGCTGACGGCGTCGACGGTGTGGCCGGCGCGGCCGATGCGCTGCATGCCGCTGGCGACCGAGGGCGGCGCTTCGATCTGGATGACGAGGTCGATGGCGCCCATGTCGATACCGAGCTCGAGGGTGGAGGTGGCGCAGAGGGCGCGAATCTGGCCGGCCTTGAGCTGCTCCTCGATGACGGAGCGCTGGTGGGCGGCGAGGGAACCGTGGTGGGCGCGGGCGAGAGGTTCGCCGGCGAGCTCATTGAGGGCTCCGGCGAGGCGCTCGGCCACCTGGCGGCTGTTGACGAAGAGGAGGGTGGAGTTGCGCTGGCGGATGAGCTCGAGGAGGCGGGGGTGGATGGCGTTCCAGATGGAGACGCGACGGGGCATTTGCGAGGCCGGGCCGGAGGGGATCTCCTCCATGGCGTTGAGGCGCGCCATATCTTCAACTGGAACTTCAATTCTCAGGCTTAACTGCTTGGGATGACTGGCGTTGACAATGGTGACAGGACGAAACCGGAGGGCCGCGGCATCAGGCAGATTCGACGACCAGGAATTCGCATTTTGAGATTCATTTAATACTTGAGGTTCTTCTCCGCTATCTGTTGAGATGTCGAGATTTGACGCCCTGGATAATTTTGTGACTGCGGAGATTTCCACAGGGATATCCACACCCCCGAGGAAGCGGGCTACTTCCTCCAGGGGACGCTGGGTGGCGGAGAGTCCGATGCGCTGCAGGGGTCGTTTGGTGAGGGCCTGAAGGCGCTCCAGCGAGAGGGCCAGATGAGCGCCGCGCTTGGTGGGGACCAGCGAGTGGATCTCGTCGAGGATGACGGTGTCCACGGTGCGGAGGGCGTCGGCGGCCTGGGAGGTGAGCAGGAGGTAGAGCGACTCGGGGGTGGTGATGAGGATGTCGGCGGGCTGGCGGCGGAAGCGGGCGCGCTCGCGCTGGGGGGTGTCGCCAGTGCGGACGCTGATGAGGGGTTCGTGGAAGGGGACGCCGCGACGGCGAGCCATGTTGGCGATGCCGGCGAGAGGCGAGCGGAGGTTGCGCTCGACGTCGACGGCGAGGGCCTTGAGTGGGGAGACGTAGACAAGGCGGCAGCCGGGGCGGGATTTGGGCGGCGGAATATCGTGGAGCATGAGCCGGTCCAGGCACCAGAGGAATGCGGTGAGGGTCTTTCCGGTGCCGGTGGGAGCCAGAATGAGGGCGCTCTCGCGGCGGGCGATGACGGGCCAGCCCAGGCGCTGCGGGGCGGTGGGCGCGTCAAAGACGGCGCGGAACCACTCGGCTGTGACGAGGTGGAAGCAGGCGAGAGGATTGGCTTCGGTGGCGGGGTCCGGCTTGGGAGGGTGCGGGGACATGCCTGACTTTGAGGATAGCGCGGAGCGGCGGCGAAGAGGAAGCGAAAATCTGCAGGCTTTCCACAACGTGCTCCACGGCGGACCAGACACGCGGAGGAGATGCGCGCTGAGCCGGAATGATCGAATGGAACATCAAAGAAGGACACTCGCGGCAAGTGCGCCAACGAAGGGGAACGCGCCTGCGCTCGCTGCTAGGATGGGGGTGCGATGCGGGAACACCTGGCGATGCTGCTCGAAGACTTTCGGCGGTATGGGCGCGGAATTGCCGTGGTGGAAACCCGCGGGAACCGGCGGCGGGCGACTACGTATGCGGAGATTGCGCGGCTGGCGGGGCGGTTTGCGGCTCTGCTGGAGCGGCGTGGTGTGGGGCCGGGCGACCGCGTGGTGCTGTGGGCCGAGAACAGCGCGGAGTGGGTGGCGGCCTTCTACGGCATGATGCTTCGCGGAGTGCTGGCGGTTCCGCTGGACGCTTACGGGAGCGCGGAGTTTGCGGCACGGGTGACGGCGGACGTGCGGCCGAAGTTGGCGGTGGGCGACCGGGCACTGGTGCGGCAATTGACGGCGGCGGTTCCTGCCCCATCTGCGAAGAGCGGCGGAAAGAATGGAACATTCACGGAGTTGCCCACGCTGGCGTTTGAGGATTGGGCCAGTTCCCTTCCCGCTGAAGAGGCGGGGCCGGTGGCGGGGCTGAGCCGAGAAACTCCGCTGCAAATTCTGTTCACGTCTGGCACGACGGGCGAGCCGAAGGGCATTGTGCACACGCATGGAAACGTGCTGGCGAGCATGGGGCCGGTGGAGGATGGCGCGCGCCCGTATATGCGGTGGGAGTGGCTGGCGCATCCGCTGCGATTTCTGCACACGCTGCCGATGAGCCACGTTTTCGGGCAGACGATGGGGCTGTGGGTGCCGGCGATTTTTGCCGCGGAGGTGCACTTTGAGAGCCGGCTGGTGGCGGCGCGGATGGCGGAGACGATCCGGCGGGAACGGATCAGCGTGCTGGCGGCGGTGCCGCGGGTGATGGCACTGCTGAAGACGAACCTGGAGGCGACGCGGCCGGGGCTGACGGAGCGACTGGAGGCGGCCAAGGGGATCAAGGCGTGGCGGCGGTGGTGGCGGTTCCGGGAGGTGCATCGGGACTTCGGGCTGAAGTTCTGGGCGCTAATCTCCGGCGGCGGCGCGCTGGCCGGGCCGCTGGAGCAGTTCTGGAACGGGCTGGGATTTGTGGTGGTGCAGGGCTACGGGATGACGGAGACGACGGCGCTGATTACGCTGAACCATCCGTTCCACGTGGCGCGGGGCACGGTGGGCAAGCCGCTGCCGTGGCGCGAAGTGAAGATTGACGCGGACGGCGAAGTGCTGGTGAAGGGTCCGATGATTTCCGGCGCGACCTGGACGGGTGGAGAGTTGCGGAAGCGCGAGGACGAGTGGCTGGCGACGGGCGACCTTGCCGAGCAACTGGCGACGGGCGAACTGAAGTTTCTGGGCCGCAAGGGCGAAACGATTGTGACGGCGGCTGGCGTGAATGTGCATCCGGAGGACCTGGAGGCGGCGCTGGAGCAGCAGCCGGCAGTAGCCGCGTGCGCGGTGCTGGCCATGGAAACGCCGAACGGGCCGGAGCCCTGCGCGGTTCTGGCCGTGCGGGGCGGAGAGGCGGCGGCTGCCAGGGCTGTGGAGAGCGCGAATGCGCGGCTGGCGGATTTCCAGCGGATGCGGCGATGGATGCTGTGGCCGGAGCCCGATTTGCCGAGGACCTCGACGGGCAAGGTGCGGCGCAAGGCGGTGGCGGTATGGCTGGAGGAAGCGCAGGCGGCGGCGAATGGCAACAGGAGCGCCGCGGCAATGCGCGGCGACTGGCTGCTGGCGCTGATTGCCGAGACAACCGGCGAGATGCCTCCGGGCGCGGGAGACGAGCTGCGACTGAGCGAGGACCTGCACCTGGACAGCCTGGGGCGTGTGCAACTGGCGGCGGCGCTGGAAGAGCGGCTGGTGGAGTTGCCGGGTGAGGGCGCGGTGGACCAGGCGCAGACGCTGGGCGAGCTTCGGCGGCTGGTGGGCGGCAGCGCATTGAGGCAGCAGGCGGAGATGCGGGCGGACGCTCAGACGGAAATGGCTAACGCGGTGACTGCTGAGCCGGGCGCCGAGCCGGAATTGCAATTGCAGCCGGAGCGGATGGAGCTGCGAGCGCTGGAAATTGCGGTTGCGCCGAAGATCGAAGAGAAGACGCGCTACCTTTATCCGCGCTGGCCGTGGTGGCGGCCGGTGGGCTGGGTGCGGACGGCGTTCCAGGAGTTGGTGGCGCGGCCGCTGGTGTGGCTGCTGGCGGCGCCGAAGGTGAAAGGAATTCCGAACGGGCTGACCGGGGCTGAGCCGATGCTGATTGTGTGCAATCACGTGACGGCGTATGACGGGCCTCTGGTGCAGTATGCGCTGCCGGGAGCCGTGCGGCGACGTATGGCGGCGGCCATGGCGGGAGAGATGCTGGAGGATTACCGGCACTTTCGCAATCCGGAGCGCGGGCCGGGCGAGCGGCGGTTTCTGCTGCTGGGGCCGCTGGCTTACGTGCTGGTGACGGCGCTGTTCAACGTGTTTCCTCTGCCGCGACGGAAGGACTTCCAACGCAGCTTTCGGCATGCGGGTGAGGCGCTGGACCGGGGCTTCCACGTGCTGGTGTTTCCGGAGGGAACTCGGTCGGCGGCAGGCGAGTTGGCGCGGTTCCGGCCTGGAATAGGGCTGCTGGTAAAGGAGTCACAGACGGCGGTACTGCCGGTGGCCATTCGCGGGCTGGGCGAGTTGAAAGCGAAGGGGCAGGGCTGGTTCCGATCCGGCAGGATTGCCGTTCACGTGGGCCGGCCGATGCGGTTTGCGCCGGAGGAGAGCGAAGCCGCCATTACGGAGCGGCTGCACGCAGCCGTGGAAGGACTTCTGGTGGATTGAGCTAAGACCCCGCGGGCGGGGCCGATTCCTGGACATCGGGCGAAGACGTTTCCGGCTCAGCGGAGGCCAGTTCTGGCGCGAGCGGCAGACCGTAGAACTCCTTGATGGGTCCGGTGTGCCCCTTGCAGCGGGCGTAGAACTCCAGGCCTAGGCTGGTGGGGGTGAGGTTTGCCTCGTCCACCGGCAACAGGGCGAGCGCCCGCTTGCGCTGGTCGAGGAACCCCTGCAGGTAGAGATGCCCGAGGTCGCGGTCGTTCTTGGTAACGTCGCGTGTGCCGGTGATCTGCGTGATGAGTTCCATCGGGCTGGTGCACTGTTCGGCAACGACGGAGCCATCCGGCGCCAGGGAGAGCGTGGCGCGGGTGCAGGCGGCGGTAAGGATGAGAACATGCTTGACGCTGAGCTGGCTGAGCGGATCAATCATGGCCAGGTTGGCATCGGTGGCATTTTCCTCCCCGATGGTGCAGGAAGCAATGAGCAGGCCGGACCAGAAGCGGCGCAGGCGTTCGTCCTCGGCCCAGGAACCAAATTCCATGAGGCGCATCATCACGTCCGGATGCACACGCAATTGGTCGGCATCAGGGCGGAAGGTAAGGGTACGGCCGGCCTCGAGTGAGATCTCCGCAGCGGTCATCACACGGCTGGGGCTGAACTCCTTGCGGAACAGGTAAGTCAGTTCCTTGATTTTGGAGGGGCACAACTTGCCTAGGAAGGTGAGCGCCTCAGCGATGCGGAACTCGCGGATGATGTCCTCCGGCTCGGGTTCCCCGGCGGTGGCATTCAAGGGGCCTTCCCAGAGGTCAAAACCGATGTCTTCGTTCAGGATGAAGTCCAGACCGATGCCGTCGTCTCCCCACCAGACGGAGCGGGCCTGCACGGCGGCGCGTTTTTCCAGATCGCGCTCCGGGGGCCCCTCGCGCTGCAGGGTGAGGGTAACCAGTTCGCCGGGCATCCAGCGCTCGGAGGTAAGCAGATAGAGGCCGGAGGAGCTGATGTCCTTGATGCTGACTTTATTGAGGACCATGCCGGTGCGGTGATATGCGACGAGCCCGTTGACGGGGCGCCGTTCTGCCCGCTGTTGAGTCTGTCCAAGCGTCTGCTTATGCAGCCATTTACTGAGTAACATTCCACGGCCCTCACTTCCAGAAATTGGCAAAGTGCGCCGACCCCGAGCTACGCCTAGAACCGGAATGCGGCCGGTGTGTTCCACCGGCAGGGCAAGCTGAATCCAATCTCAGGCGTCGATTGTACCCGGACAGCGATGCAGTTTCCAGGCATAGTTCCCCCAGGCCGCACTCGATTGGTTACCTCCGCGCAACGGCGAGACCAGTCCTTGAGATCCGGATGGGGTTTGGGCCGGGGTTTGGGTGAACCCCAAGCAGGGGCGGAAGAGGTTCCCGCGGATGGGGCCAGGGTGTATCGAGTTAGAGAGCGTTAAATCTCGGCGGCGAACGCTGGAGTGTCGGCGGTGCTTACGCCGTAAAAATCCTGAGGAGTGCCCCGGTAGCCATTGCAACGGGCAAAGAGGAGCAGGCCAAGGCTGGTGGGCGAGATCTTGGCATCGTCGGCGGCGGAAAAAAAGGACGACTTGGCGCGACGCAGAAGTAGGCCGAGATCGGAGAGGTGCTCGATGTCGCGATCGATGCGGAGAATGTCCCGCGATCCGGTGACGCGCATCAGTTCCTGCGACGTGCAGGCAACGGGCCGGGAAGAGATGCGCCCGGCGGTGGTGAGGATCTTGGTGGAGCGGGTGCAGGCGGCGGCAAGCAGGCCGATGTGCGCCGGAGTGAGCTGGCTGAGCAGCTGCACGTAGGTCAAGTTGGACTCATCGTTGCCCTCAGCGGTGCAGGAGGTGGCGAGGAGTCCGGCCCAGAGCTGCTGTACGGTTTCAGAGTCCGCCCAGGAGCCGTCCTGCAGGATGCGGACGACGAGGCGGGCCGGGGCCTGCCAGCGGCCTTCCTCGGCCGCGAAGGAAAGCAACTCCTCGGCTCGGAGAGCAATCTCGATGGCGCTCTTGATGCGGTAGTTGCTGAGGCCTTCGCGGAGGAGCTGGCGAATCTCCGCGGCGGCGTGAGGGCTGATGCGGCAGAGAAACGAGATGGCGCTGGCCAGACGAAACTCCCACAGGATGTCCTCGGGTTCGGTTTGCTCGGAGAAGGACTTGAGAGGGCTCTCCCAGAGGTGGAGGGCCATGCCAAGGGGCAGGACGAAGGACAGGCCGACGCCATCGTGGCCCTGACGCACGGCGCGGGCTTTGATGGCGATGCGGCGCTCGACGTCTTTTTCCGGCGGGCCCTTGCGCTGCAGGGTGAGAGAGACGAGCGACCCGGGCTCACACCTTTGGTCCGTGCGCAGATAGACGCCGGTGGAGCTGATGTTCCGCACACTTTCCTGCTGAAAACTCGAGCCGACCCAGCGATAAGCGGCGAGTTCTGGAATGACTCTGCGTTCTGGACGCGTCTGGATGCGTACTCCGGAGCGACCTGGGGGATTGGAATGCGGGCCCATGATTACCTCCGTCCTTGGACCTCCCATAAAATCTCCGGGCACCTTGGGGGAAGAGGTTCCTGCCGGGAGCGCCGGTCGTTCCTGCTAACCGGCGGCAATCTATTCACAACATTCTACGCTCTGGAATACCACTCTTGTGCTATCCGGCCTAGTTACATTGGTCACGCAGGTCCAAAATGGGGAGGGCCCGAGGGAGGACTGCGGCGGCAAGGAAACGCCGGAGCGGCCTTAAGGAGAAGGACTTGTGTCGCGTGCTCCGGGGCGGACGGGGAGAGGTGCTGAAATATACATCGGAGGAGCAAATGCTTTAGCCTCAGAGTTCATATCGAGCGAGGAGTGGATAATGGCAGACGCAGACGGGCCGCTGGATGCGGCGATGGAAGAGTTGATGAGCCAGGCAGTCGAAGTGGCACGGAACTCGTACTCGAAGTACTCGAAGTTCAAGGTGGGCGCGGCGCTGAGGCTCTCCAACGGCAAGGTGGTGACCGGCACCAACGTGGAGAACAAGAGCTACGGGCTGACCATCTGCGCCGAGCGGTCGGCTGTTGTGCGGGCAGTGGCCGAGTATGGGCCGAAGATTCGCGTGGTGGCGATTGCGATTACCAACCTGAAGGGGAAAGACAGCTCGCCGTGCGGGGCCTGCCGGCAGGTACTGACCGAGTTCACAGAGCCGGATGCGCCGGTGGCGTTCCCCTGGAAAAAGAAGAAGAAGGTGGAGCCGTTTTCGGCTCTGGTGCCGTTTCCCTTTGGGCCGGCGCGGCGAAAGTGAGACGGGAGATGGAGAGGAAATTCCCAGCAGACTCCGGAAACACGGGGACGAAGCCGCACATGATTGACTTGATCCGGCGCAAGCGGGACGGCGGCGCGATGAGCCTGGGCGAGATGGAGTTTGTGGCGCGGGGCGCGGCCACGGGCGCGATTCCGCCGGAGCAACTGGCGGCGTGGCTGATGGCGACGTGGATTCGCGGGCTGACGCGAGACGAGACGCGCGCGCTGACGCTGGCGATGCGCGACAGCGGCGAGAAGTTTGACGCGAGCAGGCTGGGCAAGCGGGCGGTGGACAAGCACTCGACCGGCGGCGTGGGCGACAAGACGAGTTTTCTGGTGGCTCCGCTGGCGGCGGCCTGCGGCGTGGCGGTGCCGATGATCAGCGGGCGCGCGCTGGGGCACACGGGCGGCACGCTGGACAAACTGGAGTCGATTCCGGGCTACCGGACGGCGCTGACTCTGAAGCGATTTGAAGCGGTGGTGGCCGCATGCGGTGCGTCGATAGTGGGGCAGACGCCTAAGCTGGTTCCGGCGGACCGCGCGCTCTATGCGCTGCGCGACCGGACGGGCACGGTCGAAAATCCGGGGCTGATTTGCGCGTCGATTTTGAGCAAGAAGCTGGCGGCGGGATTGCACGGGTTGGTGCTGGACGTGAAGACGGGTTCTGGCGCGTTTCTGCAGAGGCGCGAAGATGCCGAGTACCTGGCGGCGCTGATGGTGGCCACGGCCGAGGCTGCGGGCACTCGCACTGTGGCGCTGATGACGGACATGGGCCAGCCGCTGGGGCGCGCGGCGGGCAATTGGATTGAGGTGGCCGAGTGCGTGGAGCTGCTGCGCGGCGGGTTGCCGGAAGGCACGGCGGATGTGCGCGAGCTTTCGCTCTTGCTGGCGGGATGGATGATTCACCTGGGTGGAAAGGCCAAGACACCGCAGAGTGGCTACTGGGCGGCGGCCGCGGCGCTGGTGGACGGCTCGGCACTGCGCGTATTCCTGGAAATGGTGAAGGCGCAGGGCGGCAACGTGAAAGTCTTCGACGATCTTGAGGGCTTTCACAAGCCGGGCGCGACGCGCGTGCTGGAGGCCTGGCAGAGCGGAATTGTGGGCGAGATGGACACGACGCTGCTGGGGTGGGCGGTGCAGCGGACTGGGGCGGGGCGCGAGAAAGCCGGCGAGTCCGTCGATCCGCATGCCGGCATAGTCTTCCATGCCATGCGCGGCGAGCGCGTGCGCAAGGGGCAGCCGCTGGCGACGCTTTATGCCACGCGCAAGGCAATGCTGGACGAGCCGGCGGAGCTCGTACGGCGAGCAATCCGGATTGGCAGAAGCGCGCCGGAGCCGGTGGCGCTGGTGAGCCGCATCTTCACACGAGAAAATGCCGAGACCTATCTGCGCGATGCTGTAAGGTAAACGGAAAGAGAATCGCCTGCTGTTGCTGATGAAGGAGTTGCCGCTTGGCTCGATATACGGGGTTGCTGGGAATACTGGCCGTGCTGGTGGCGGCGTGGCTGGGTTCGACGGACCGCAAACATATCCGCTGGCGAACGGTTTTCTGGGGACTGGGGCTGCAGGTTGTTTTCGCCTACTGCGTGCTGCGCTTTAACTACGGCCAGGAGGCGATGAGCTGGGCCGGCGACGTGGTGAACAACATGCTGGCCTCTACGGCAGCGGGGACCAAGGTGCTGTTTGGCGCGCTGGGCACGCCGAACACGTCGCTGGGTTCCATCTTCGCCTTCCAGGTGCTGCCGACCATCATCTTCATCTCTGCTTTCTTCGCGGTGCTTTATCACATTGGCGTGATGCAGATCCTCATTCGCGGGCTGGCCTGGGTGATGCTGAAGACGATGCGCATCTCGGGCGCGGAAAGCATGAACGTGGCTGCGTCCATCTTCATGGGGCAGACGGAAGCTCCGCTGACCATCCGGCCGTTTCTGTCGCGAGCCACGCGCAGCGAGTTGATGACCATTATGACCAGCGGCATGGCGCATGTTTCGGGCGGCATCATGGCCATGTACATTGCGCAGGGAGTGGCGGCGAAACACCTGCTGGCTGCGGTGATTATGACTTCGCCGGGCACGATTCTGATTTCAAAGATGCTGGTGCCGGAGACCCAGGTTCCGGACACCGAAGGCAAGGTGGTGATTCCCCGAAACGAGGAGCACGAGGACGAAAATCTGATTGGCGCGATTGCGCGCGGCACCATCGACGGCGGCAAGCTGGCGCTGAATGTGGCCATCATGCTGATCAGTTTTCTGGCGCTGGTGGCGTTGCTGGATAGCCTGATGGGCTGGGTGCATATGCATACCGGCTTCCATTGGTTCCCGGGCAGCCTGGAGCAGATTCTGGGCTATCTGTTCGCGCCGGTGGCGTGGCTGATCGGCATTCCGTGGCACGACTGCATGGCGATCGGCAACTTGCTGGGTACGCGCATGGCGCTGAATGAGGTGATCGCCTACATTGGCCTGGGCGCGGAGAAGGCAACGCTTGCACCGCGCTCGTTCACGATTGCGACTTTCGCGCTGTGCGGCTTCGCCAACCTGGGATCGATCGGGATGCAGGTGGGCGGCATTGGCGCGCTGGTTCCGGAGCGGCGCAACGACCTGGCCCGGCTGGGCGTCCGCGCCATGCTGGCCGGTACCATGGCCAACCTGATTTCGGCGTCGATTGCAGGAATCTTTCTGGGCTGAACGCTCGGACGAACCTGCTCTCAGGCAGAGGCCTGCTTGCGGCGGATGCGGTAGAGAATCGTCAACGCCGTGACGGAGCCGCAGGTGAGCAGGCTGGCGGCCATGCCGAGGGTGAGCGAGGGGTCGTGTTGGAAAAGGCCGTGCGCGATGCCGATGACCTGCAAAATGCTGAAGCCGCCAAAGGTGACGAGCGAAATGCCCTCGTCGCTCTTTTTGCGCCAGACGGCAAAAATCTGAGGCACAAAGAGCAGGGCGTTGCCCAGGAGTCCGAGGCCGAAGAGAACTGCAACCATCTGCTTCATGGGTTGATTTTGGCACGGCCGGGGTGCGGCTGGCGCGAGCCTGTAAAATCGTGGGAACGAAACTGCAGGACGGCGCATGAACTATTTCAATCAGGTGGCTGAGGCGGCAAAGTATCTGCGTGGCAAGCTGGGCGGGTTCCAGCCGCGCGTGGCCGTAGTGCTGGGGTCGGGGCTGGGCGCGGTGGCCAACTCCGTGAAGGAAGCAATCGTGGTGCCCTACCGCGAGATTCCGCACTTTCCGCAATCAACGGTGGAGGGCCACGAGGGACGCGTGGTGGCCGGGGTGCTGGGCGGCGCGCCGGTGCTGCTGCTGCAAGGCCGGGTGCACTTTTACGAAGGGTACACGCCGCAGCAGGTGACGTTTCCCATGCGGGTGCTGGGCGCGCTGGGACTGAAGGTTGTGATTCTGACCAACGCAGCCGGGGGCATGGACCCGAACTATCATGTGGGCCAGCTGGTGGTGATGGCCGACCACATTAACCTGATGGGATGGAATCCGTTGGTGGGCCCCAACGAGCCGCGCTTTATGCTGCGCAAGGGCGGGGCGTTGCGCTTTACCGACATGACGGAGGCCTACAGCAAGCGGCTGCGCGAGATGGCCAAACGGGCCGGAGACGACGAAGGCATCACCATCGAAGAGGGCGTGTATCTGGCGGTGTCTGGCCCGAGCTTTGAAACGCCGGCCGAAATTCGCGCCTTCCGCACGATGGGAGCCACGCTGGTGGGCATGTCCACTGTGCCGGAAACGATTGTGGCGCGGCACATGGGCATGGAGGTGCTGGGCATCTCCTGCGTGACCAACCTGGCGGCCGGGTTGAGCAAGAAGAAGCTGAGCCACCAGGAGGTGTTTGAGACCGGCAGGCTGGTGGAGCGGCGGTTTGCCAGCTTGCTGGAACGGCTGGCGCTGTGGGTCAGCACCATGCTTGAAGCAGAGTTGTGAGCGGAAGCGGAATGAACGGCGATGCGGAGCTGTTGCCTGCACCGGTGGTGATGGGGATTGCGGGGGCCTCAGGCTCCGGAAAAACGACGCTGGCCGCCGAACTGGCGCGCGCGTTGAACGGAATCCACTTCCCCCTGGACCACTACTATCTTGACCTGGCGCACCTGCCTCCTGCTGAGCGTCGCCTGCAGAATTTTGACGATCCGGCAATGATTGAGAGCAGCCTGCTGGCCCGGCACGTGGCGGCGCTGGCGCGTGGTGAGGCGATTGAACGCCTGCTCGACGATTTTTCCACCTATACGCGGGTTCCAGGACGAACCGAGACGGTGCGGGCGGGGGATTTTCTGCTAGTGGAAGGGCTGTTTGCGCTGGCGTATCCGGAGCTGCTGCCGCTTTACCAGTTGCGCGTCTTCGTGGACACGCCGGACGATGTGTGCTTTGCGCGGCGCCTGCGGCGAGACACCGAAGAGCGCGGGCGGGCGCCGAAGTCTGTGAAGGAGCGGTACGAGGCCACGGTGCGGCCGGCGAGCGAGAAGTACGTGCGGCCCTCGGCGGCGCACGCAGACCTGATTCTGGACGGGACGGCAGCGCTGGACTGGAAGGTGGAGCAGGTGCTGGCGGCCATGCGCGCGCGTGGCCTGCGGCGGCGCTAGCCGGGCCGCGGCCTGAGGCCAACCTTCCGCTGCCCCCCCCGTTGGGTGCAGGACGATTGCGCCAAAAGTGGTACAGCCAAGAGCCCGAGCCTGCACTAAGCTCAAAGGCCGGATACCAGATTGGGTACGTTTACTCAGAATTCATCTGGGATCCAAAATTCGACGGGCTGCGTACCGGTAATGTGAAGGATAGGATGCACAAGTGGCTCAATGGGCGGAAGGGACAGGTGGCCGGATGGCTGCGGCAGGGGATTTCGCCGCGGCGGCTGGCGCTGACGATCGCCCTGGGTTTTGCCATCGGCTGCCTTCCGATGCTGGGGGTTGCAACCCTGCTGTGCGCGCTGCTGGCCCTGGTGCTGCGGCTGAACGCTCCGGCAATCCAGGCGGCGAATTGCCTGGCGACGCCGATGCAGGTGGCGCTGATTTTTCCGCTGATTCGGCTGGGCGACCGCATCTTTGGCTGGGGCCCGAGTCAGGGCTTCTCCGCCGAGGCGTTCCTTCACGGCTCGGCAATGAAGATGCTGTGGAGTTCCGGCGGCCTGGCGGGTGAGGCGTTGGCGGCCTGGCTGCTGCTGGCTGTGCCTACCGTACTGGTGATGACGTTTGGGCTGACGGCTGTGCTGCGGCGAGTTCCGGCGATGTCGCCGGAAGTCACGGGCAAGAACGCCTGAGCCGCTTCGAGTTGCCTCAAACAAATAAGCAGGACTTCGAGAGCGGAATTTTGAGGGCGCCTTTGCGTCACCCGGCTTCCACCAGGCCGTAGCGGCGCTGCCATGCCTCTTTCAGCCGGGCGCGGACGCGGGCGCGCTCGGCCTCGGTGCCCTCCGGTTCCCTGCCCTTTTCCGTCGCGCTGTGGGCAAAGCGGGCGGCCTCCTGTTTGGCCAGCTCCAGCAACTTACGGTCGCGGACGAGGTTGGCGACGCGGAACTCCGGCAGGCCTGCCTGGCGCGTGCCGAAGAACTCGCCGGGGCCGCGCATGGTCAGGTCGAGCTCGGCCAGCTCAAAACCGTCCTGGGTGCGGACCATGGCGTTGAGGCGCTCCTCGGCCAGCGGCGAAACGCGCGGGCCGGTGACCAGGATGCAATAGCTTTTGGCGGCTCCGCGGCCCACGCGGCCACGGAGCTGGTGGAGTTGGGCCAGGCCGAAGCGCTCGGCGTGCTCCACCACCATGACGGAGGCGTTGGGCACGTCCACACCCACCTCAATCACGGTGGTGGAGACGAGCACATCGATTTCACCGCGCTGGAAGCGGCGCATCGTCACTTCTTTTTCGTCGGCGTCCAGCCGGCCGTGCAGAAGGCCCACACGCAGGCCGGCGAGGGGCCCAGCGCCGAGCTCGCGGTGCATCTCTACGGCGGACTTGAGGCCGGATTTGGCGGCCGGGACCGCCTCCTGCAAAGCTTTGGGAAACAGATCAGCGGTTTTGCCTTTGCGCGTGGACTT
>DATKTQ010000054.1:0-11924 GCA_035531055.1 Occallatibacter sp.
TAGATCGGCAGCACATCGGGATAGCCGCGCACCCCATCCTCATACAGGTACAGGTACGACAGCCCCAGCGCCGGCAGCAAGGCCAGGCTCACAACCCACATCCGCCGTCCCGGCGGCTTCCTCGCCTGCGAACCCCTCGGAGCCTTCAACAGCAAACCTCCCCTTCCGGGTGCCGCGCACCGCAGCCCGAGCCTCTCAGGCCCTGCCCTAAAAACTCCCCGCCACTTTGCAGATTAATTCTCCAAAAAGCGCACACTGGAAATAGAGGAAGTGTGCTGAGGCTCGCCCAGCCACGAATCAACTGACAACTGATCTCTGATCTCTGACAACTGGGGAGCCACCCCCCTCCCCCCCTATTTTATTTTTTTGTAGTTTTCCACAGAAATTTTGCCGATTAATTCGCCGTCGCCTTCGCCCCGGCCCGCGCCTCATCCGTGCTAACTCGCTGACTCGCAGACTCGCTAACTCCAATCTACTTCCGGTCCAGCCGAAACGCCGCCGCCTGAAAGTCCCCGCGGAAGCTCGAGTCCATGGCCAGCCCGTGCCGCATCCACCACGCCCCGCTCGCCGTCGCCGGCGTCTGTGCCGCCGCCTTGCCCGCAATCGACGTCAGCGCGTACTCCGCCGCCGGGTCCAGCCCTTCCAGCTTCAGCGTCGGGAACCCGCGCCCTTCCTGCGTCGAGTGGATGTAGAGGAACACCACCGCCTGGCTCTTCGCCCGGTTCACCATCTCCGTCGCGGAAAACTCGCTCCCGTGCAGCGGAGAAATCAGCCGGTACAGGTCGCCCTGCACAATTGTCGGCTGCACCTCCTTGTACTCCGCAATCAGGTGCTTGGCCGTCGCCATCTCCTCCGGTGTCCACTTCGTAATGTTCGCGCCAATCCCCAGCGACCCTTCCATCGAGCTCAGCATCCGATAGGTCACCGTCGTGGCCCGGTTGTTCAGCCAGTGCGGCGAGTCCGTCACCCACGCCATCATGATCTGTCCCGTATACGGATAGCTGAAGCCCCACTGCTGCGACAACCGGTCAAACGGATCTGTGTTGTCCGAGGGCCACACCTCATCCGTATAGCGCAGAATCCCCAGGTCCACGCGCCCGCCGCCGCCCGAGCACGATTCAATCTCCACCTTCGGGTGCCGCTTCTCCAGCTCCGCCAGAATCCCATACACATTGCGCACAAACGCCACATACACTTTTTTCTGCTCGTTCGGCGGCAGCTGGTCCCAGCCCGGCTCGCTCCAGTTCCGGTTGTAGTCCCATTTCAAAAACGCAATATCGTTTTCCGTCAGCAGCTTGTCCAGAAAGCCAAAAACATACGCGCGCACATCCGGCCTCGCCAGGTTCAGCACCAGTTGGTTGCGCATCTCCGACCGCGGCCGTCCCGGAAAATTCAACACCCAGTCCGGATGCTTGCGATACAAATCCGAATCCGGATTCACCATCTCCGGCTCCACCCACAATCCAAAATCCATGCCCAGCGAGTGCACCTTATCAATCAGCGGCTTCAGCCCGTGCGGAAACTTCTGCGGATTCACATACCAGTCGCCCAGCCCCGCGCGGTCGTTCTTGCGCTGGCCAAACCACCCGTCATCCATCACAAACCGGTCCACGCCCAGCGCCTTCGCCCGCTCCGCCAGCGCCATCTGCCCCGCCTCGTTCACGTCCATTCCCGTGGCCTCCCACGAGTTGTAAATCACCGGCCGCGGCTTCGGATGCGCATCTTCGCCCGTGCCAATTCTGTGCGGCAAAATGTGCGACAACTCATAGCGATGCAGGATCCGCGAAGCGCCGCCCATCCCTTTAGCCGAGTAGCCGCCATAGAACACCGGCGTCTCCAGTGACTGCCCCGCGTGCAGCACATAGCCAAAGTCGAACGGGTTGAATCCGCCCGTCACGCGCACCGCGTCCAGCTGGTCTTCCTCCACCGTAATGCGCCAGGACCCGCTCCAAGCTAGCGCGCCAAACCATACCTCGCCGTGCTCTTCCTCCGGCTTGCCCTCCTGGATGGCGAACCACGGATTCGACTGGTGGCCCGTCGACCCGCGCCGGCTTTCCAGCACTCGCTCGCCCGGCCGCAGCGTCTCCTGGTTCAGCGTCCACTCGCTTCCCCAGCGGCCCGTCAGGTAATTCAGCGTGTAGTGCGCCGGCGGCAGCGCCCAGGCCGCCGCGGCCACCTGCTCCAGTGTCGCTTCCTCTTTGCCGCGATTCTCAATCGTCGCCGAACGCGCCAGAATCCCGCTCGCCGGATCCATACGGTAATGCAGCGTCACAAAAATCGGACGCAGAATATCCTTCAGCACCACGTCAAAACCGTCTGCAACCTCCGTGTGGCTCACGTAGTGCAGCACCAGGTCGCGATTGCCGTCCGCAAACGTCACCTTCAGCGCCGGCTCCACAAACAGCCCCGCGCCCCAGCCCGCGTACTCCTGCGGCGTGTTCGTATACGACGAGTCAAACGAGGCCCACTCCGGCATCGGCACCGCCTTCGGAATCGCATCCGCCGACGCCAGCCGCCCGCCCCAGTAGAGCTGCTGCAGCTCCCCGCGCGAATTCACGCCGAACGCGTAGGACACGCCTCCGCCATCCAGCCGGAACACCTTCGTCGCTGGGTTGTAGGTGGCATTCGGCTGCCCCAGCGCAAGCGCGGAGGCGGCAAGCAGTACGGCTGCGGCTGAAAATGTTTTCAACATGGGTCTATCCTCGTCCAGGCGTTACAAACCGCCCCATCATACCATCCGGCCCGCATTTCCTTGCGGCGCAATTCCTGGCGCCTTTCAGCTATGTAAAAAGCGCTCGTTCAGCGTCCGGTGCCACTTCACGTCCTTCCAGTTGGCAAACTGCGGCTGGGCATAGTTGTGCGGGGTCCAGCCCCAGAAACCGCACGCAATCGCGTCGTCGCACGACCACTTCGACCAGTCCAGCAACCAGCCCCAATCCAGCTTCGGGTTGTCGATGTAGTACCACGTCGACCACGCCTCCGATGTCGTCAGTGGAGCGCCGCGCCGGTTTGCCCATCCAGAAAACTCCGCCATCTTGAACCGTTGCCGCGCTCGCAGCATCGGCGCCATCGCGGCCGCCGTCTTCATCGACCTTTCCGAAAACTCCGCAAACCAGCTATCCTTCTCAAACAGCCCGTCCGCTGAAAATTCGTCGAACCGCGTCCGCTCCGTCCAGCGCGGATCGGCATCGGCATAGAAGTGCACGTCCAGGCAATCCAGTTCAAGCGGCACATCCAGCCAGCGCAGGTCACCGTGGATCGACGTGGTGAAGCGCAGTTCAGGAAACTCGCGACGCAGCAACTTCAATGACTTGTTAATCTCACCGGCAAGGAATGCCTTCTGCTCCGGAGAGAAACTCGCGACTTCACCAAATCCCTTCCCGGTCACCGCTTTGAATCGCTCGCTGAAGTCAGGAAAAAAGTAAGGCGTCTCATTCGCGATATCCACATAAAGCAGGCGATCAAATCCGAACCGCTGCTTCCAATCCGTAAGCATCACCGCCCACATCTCCGCGCCTTCCACCATGTTCGCCGGTCTGCGCAACGGTTCCGGGCAAGGGGGCGAGGTCGACAGTCCCGGCATAAACCACCATGCGCTGAGCGTGTAATTGAGCGAAGGACGTCTGTGCAGCTTCTCAATGAAATCAATCACCCACTCCGCCACAGGCCCTTTCACCGACGTATTCCAGTTCCACGGCATGAAGGGCTGGTGCGGATCGGGCCACGTCAGAATCCGCTCGGGCTTGCGCAGGTTCAGCCACTGCGGCATCGGATCGATGCGCAGCGTGTTGTAACCCCGCTCAACCGCATCATCGAGCACCCGGTCGTAGTCTGAGAAACTTCCACCCGGCCCATGACGCAGCGCGTAGGCCACGTCCCACATCGCCATCGTCAAGCGCCTGGGTCTCAAACCACTCCGCATGTCATAGGTGCCGACAGCATCTTCTGTTTGGTCCGTGTGCCTGTCCGTAGCCACTTGAGTTGGCAAGGGGCTTTGCGCAGCCCCTCCCTGCACAACTCCCTCCGCCAAAGCGGGCTTGCCATGTGCCAACGCCGTCAGCGCCCCCGCGGTCCCGTATGCAATCAGTTCGCGCCTTGAAACAGACATCCGGACTTCCTCCCATTTCTATATTGAGTTACCCGGAAGTTACTGCAGAATTTAACCTTCCTGGCCGAAACTCAGACAAATCACTATACTCTGTCATTCCCGCTTACGGAGAGGAATCCACAGCCGGGTGAACCGCCTTAACCCTGTCCAATCAACCGGATGAGCGACGAAACGCAAACCCCGGCGTGACACCGACCCACTTCTCAACCCCCGAATCGGCTATGCTGTTCCTACCCCACGGAGGTCCCGGATGCTTGCCGCTTCTGTCGCCCCGCCGCCTACTCCCACGCCCGTCATGGAAATCGCCGAGGCCATCGAACGCATCGGCCCGCTCCATGGCCTGCCGCTCGAAGACCGCCTCTGGCTCGCAAACCATGGCGAGGAGATCGTCGCCGAGGCCGGTAGCATCCTGTTTGAAGAAGGCGCGCCGGCCGACCGCATGATCCTGATCCTTAAAGGGGAAATCCACGTGCGCCGCAAGCAGGGCGGCCCCATGGAGCTGTTCATCGGCCGCGCCGGACAAATGACCGGCCTGCTGCCCTTCTCGCGCATGAAGAGCTACGGCGGACAGGGCTTTGCCGTCTCGCCCGTATGGGCCATTCTCCTCCACAAATCGCTCTTCCCGCAGATGCTCGAAGCCATTCCTTCCATGACCCAGCGCGTCGTCTCCACACTGCTCGATCGCGTCCGCGAAGTCACGCGCATTGAGCAGCAGGCGGAGAAGCTCACCGCGCTCGGCAAGCTCGCCGGCAACCTCGCCCATGAGCTCAACAACCCCGCCTCCGCCGCGCAGCGCGCCGCCGCCGGCCTGGTCACCGAGCTCCGCACCAACCGCGATAACCGCTTCAAGCTCGTCAACCTGTGTCTCTCTGAAACGCAGATTCGCGGCGTGCAGGACTGGGAGCAGCGCGTTCTCAGCCGGCAGCCCCAACTAGCCGCGCGCAACGCCACAGAGCTGATTGACAACGAAGAGGCCATGCGCCGCTGGCTCACCGACCTGCCCAGTGAAGGCGCATGGGACATGGCTGCGCAGCTCGCCGAGCAGGGCGCCACCGTCGCCGATCTTGAAAGCCTGCGCGGAACGCTCGACGCCAGGGAAGCCGCCGTCGCCTTGCAGTTTTTCGTCCGCTATCTGCGCTCCTCCCGCTCCGTGGAGACCCTCCTCAGCGCCACCGACCGCATCTTCGACCTCATCAGCGCCGTCAAGGCCTACTCCTTCATGGATCGCGCGCCGATTCTTGAGCTCGATGTGCCCGCCGGGCTCGATGCCACCGTCCAGATGCTCCAGTCCCGCATGAGCAACGTGACCATAGAGCGCGACTACCAGCCGGACCTCCCGCGCATCAGCGCCTACGGCAGCGAACTCAATCAGGTGTGGACCGCGTTGATTGAGAACGCCCTCGACGCGTTGGGAAACGCCGGACGACTCCGCCTCACCTGCCGCCTGGAAGGCGAAATGCTTCTCGTTGAAATCTGGGATACCGGTCCCGGCATCCCGCCCGAGCTGCAGGACCGCATCTTCGAGCCCTTTTTCACCACCAAGGCGCCCGGCCAGGGCCTCGGACTCGGCCTGGACAACGCCATGCGCATCGTCCGCAAACATCGCGGCCACCTCAGCGTCCGCTCGGAGCCCGGTTCCACCTGCTTCCGTGTCCGCCTGCCCCTCGATCAGCTCCAGGCCTATTGACCATCCATTCCGGCAAGAGGAGGAGATGCAGCCATGCCGAATTCACCTGATCCAACTTCGTCGCGCAAAACCACACTCGCCCCCATGCTTTCCGTGCGTCAGGGCGCGCGCGCCGTGGAGTTCTATAAAGCCACCTTTGGCGCCGAGGAGCTTTTCCGGCTGGATGGCGACGATGGCTCCGTCATCGCGCAGCTTGCCGTCGGCGCGTCGGAGTTCTGGGTCGCCGACGAGTCGCCCGAGCACCTGAACTTCAGCCCAGACACGCTCGACGGCAGCACCGCCCGCATGGTTCTGGTCACCGAGGATCCGGATTCACTCTTTCAGCGTGCGATCTCCGCCGGCGCTCGAGTCATCTGGCCCGTCGAAGACCAGCCGTATGGCTGGCGCGTCGGCCGCCTCGTGGACCCCTTCGGCCATCACTGGGAAATTGGAAAGCCGCTGGGCTGATTTGCTCTGCCGCTGGCGGACCTTCGGCCTTCAGAACGAGACGTCGGCGGGGATCGTCACCCGCATCACGGACTGGTCGCCCGTCTTCTGCTTCCACGCCTCGCGAATCGCATCCACCTTGGCGCGATTTTCCGGCGTGTCCGGATAGTCAATCAGGATCATCTTGGTGCGCAGGTGCTCTGGCGTCTTTTCGTTCTTCCCCTGCCACTGCCCGGACACGTTCACCACACTCAGTCCCGCCGGGAACCGCGGCGTCACCACCTTGTCCAGGAAGGCCCGCCAGTCTGCTTCGCTGATGCCCTGGTCCGGATGGTCCGCCGGCCCCAGCCCGAAATACAGCTTGGTATCCACCCAATCGGAGGTCTTTCCCGGATGCGCCGCATCGCCGCTCAACGTCGGCGCCGCGCTTGTCGCCGGCATCTGGGCAGGCTGGTGCGCGCATCCTGCAAGGAAGGCAGAAAGCAGAAGGGGAAGCAGGAAGAAACGAGGCCTCAAGTTCTTCTCCGGGCAGGGACTGGGATGGGATTCTATTGTTCCACTTCCACGCCGCGCCAGAAGGCCACAAAGCCCTTGATCTTGCGCGCCGCCGGCTTGGGATCAGGATAGTACCAGGCCGCATCCGGGTTGTCCTGACCGTCGATCAGCAGGCTCAGGTAGCGCGCCTGGCCCTTCCAGGGGCAGGTGGAGGTGGTGCTGCTGGGGCGAAAATATTCGCGATTGAGACTCGTTTCAGGGAAATAGACATTCCCCTCCACCGTCTCCGTCACGTCACTCTCGGCAATCACCTTGCCGTTCCAAATCGCTCTTGCCATGGATTTTACCGGTTCACTGAACGCCAGACCGCCGGCGCAGGCCCTCGCAGGCCCGGCCAGCAGCTGACCGATACGACACTACCAGAATTTGCCCCAGCATGGCGAGTCCCCTTTTCAGGGCATCGCCGCGCGAAAGCCTACTTGGCTGCCTTGATCGAATCGACGTGAACGCTCTTCTTGGACGCGTCGACTGAAGCAACAATGGTCACGTGATCGCCGTAGAAGTCCTTCACCGCGGCGGGGTTATCGATGGACCATACTGCCTTTTCCTTCTGATCGACGAACACCGGGGCCATTCCGCCCTTGATGCACTTCTTCACGCACTCTGCACCCGTACCGGCATGCTTGGCGCCGCACATCGAATCAGAAATCCAGCCATTGATTTTGGCCGAGTCAGCTGCATTGGCAGCAATGGCGCCGGATGCGAGCACCAGAACCAGCATAGCGACAAAACGTTTCACAGGAACCTCCGGGGATTCGGCACTTCTGTACCGAACCCTATTCTGCGCCTCCCACCTTGCATTGCACAAGGCGGGCATATCCAGGACTTTAGTGAGGCGGAAGTTCAGCGGCTCATTTCTTGACCGGACTGCAAGGTCCGCCGCCGGCTCTCCATCGCCTTCAGAGTCGACTCATACCGCGTGGAAGCCGCGGAAAAGCGGTTCACCAACTCGGAGGTCTTCATCAGGAATGTGGGACTCTTCTCGCGGATGGCATCCAGAATGTGCGCGAACTTCGCCATCAGAAAGAATCCCTCTCCGTTGCAATCCACAAACAGTTCCGCGGAAACAGCCCCATGCAGCACCAGCGCCGCCGCCATCTCCCAGTAGGTCACCACCTGCCGAAAATAGGCGTTGTGTTGGTTTCCGGGGTTCATCGCCACCGCAAAAAAATCGTCCGCCGTCGCCGGCCAGAACTCGCCGGTGATCCACGCGCGAGCCTGGCGCATCACCGGTTCTGTGCGCAACTCATAAAGCTTGAGGATAATCTCCGCGTCCGCCGAACTGGCAAGCATGCGTTCCATCATTTCTACTCCGATGCTCATCCTACAGGATTCCGCACGAGTGCGCGCTTTCGCGCTTCAGGCACGCCTCCGCGAGAACGGTCCCCAGTCTGGACAAGCCAGCGCTCGCGCGCTCAGGCAAGTTGCAGCTCCTTCTTCTTCTTCTCCGGCTTTTCCAGTTTGGGGCCGTGGGTCTCTGGCGTGGGCGGCGGCGGTGCGTCGCCGATCCGCTTGGAGTACGAACAGACCACAGCGCCTTCTTCCTTCGATGCCGCTGCCTTGCCGCGCTTCTTCGGGGCAGCTTCCTCTTCCACTGCCTTTTTCTTGTTTGGGCACTCCAGGAAGATCCCGCTGCGCAGCGTCTTTTCCACCAGATAGGGACTTCCGCACTCCGGGCACTTTTCCGGCACCGGCTTATAGTTGGAGGTGAAGTCGCACTTGGGATAGTTAGTGCACCCCCAGAAGACATTGCCTCGGCGGGCCTTGCGTTCGGCGATGTCGCCTTCGCCGCACTTGGGACACTTCATCCCTTCAATCAGATTCTGCTTCACGTATTTGCACTTCGGGTAGCCCGAGCAGGAAACAAATTCTCCATAAGCGCCCTGCCGCAGCACCAGCGGCTTGCTGCACAAGGGGCAGGCTTCGCCGGTCGGCTCCGGTGGCTTCTGCTGCTGCTTCTGGCTCAGCTTGCGAATCGTCTTGCACGGCGGGTCTTCGCTGTAGCCGGGGCAGCTCATAAACGGACCCCAGGGTCCGCGACGCAGCACCATCACCCGTCCGCAGTTCTCGCAGTACTCCTCGGTGTCGCCCGCTTCCTGCGCCTCCGGCGTGTTCATGTCCGGCTTGGCGGCCAGGTTCTCCTTGGTAAAAGTGCAGCTGGTCGGGTCCTTCTTGTTGTAAGCCGAGCAGGCGTAAAAGCTGCCGAACTTGCCCCACTTGAGCAGAAGCGGCGAGCCGCACAGGTCGCACTTCTCGTCGGTGACCTGCTCCATCCGCTTGATGTCTTCCATGTTCTTGCCGGCGTCTTTCAGCTCCTCCTCAAAGTAGTCGTAGAAGCCATTCAGCAGATCGGTCCACTTCTCCTTGCCTTCTTCAATGTCGTCCAGCTCTTCTTCCAGCCGGGCGGTGTACTTGGTGTCGAATATGTACGGGAAATTCTTCACCAGCAGGTCGCACACCACCACGCCAATCTCCGTGGGATAAAAGCGGCCGCGCGAGCCACCGTGTTTCACCACGTACTCGCGGTCCTGGATGGTGTTGATGATGGACGCGTACGTGGACGGCCGGCCGATGCCGCGCTCTTCCAGTTCCTTCACCAGGGACGCTTCGTTATAGCGCGGCGGAGGCTCCGTAAAGTGCTGCTCGTTCTCCAGCTCTTCCATCTCCAGCGTCTTCACGTTGTCCAGGCTGGGCAGCCGGCTACCCAGCGACTCGTCTTCCTCTTCCTTCTTCTCACCGGAAACTTCATACACCTTGAGGAAGCCGTCAAACCGCTGCACCGAGCCGCTCACGCGGAAGTCATAGGTCTTGCCGGTCTTCGCCGAGACCGCCGCAATCTTTGCCGTCGTTACGTCGTATACGGCCGGAGTCATCTGCGAAGCCACAAAGCGCCGCCAGATGAGCGTGTACAGCTTCAACTGCTCATCGCTCAGGTAGCGTGCCATCATCTCCGGCGTCCGCGAGGCATCAGTGGGGCGGATCGCCTCGTGCGCGTCCTGCGCGTCCTTTTTGCCCTTGAACGCATTCGGGGTCTCGGGCAAATACTTCTCGCCCAGATGTTTCTTGATCCACTCCCGCGCACTCACTTTGGCATCCGGTGAAACGCGCGGTGAATCCGTTCGCATATAAGTGATCAGGCCCACGGTACCTTCGGCGCCAATGTCGATCCCTTCATACAGCCGCTGCGCCACGCCCATGGTTCTGCGCACGTTGAAGCCGAGCTTGTTTGCCGCATCGCGCTGCAACTGGCTGGTGATGAACGGCGAGAGCGGCCTGCGCAACTGCTCGCGCGATTGCACGGAAACCACCGACCAGGTCGCTTTCTGCAGCGCATCCACCACTGCATCCATGGATGCCTGGTCAGGGAGCGCATTGTTGAGAAACTGCGGCTTGCCTTCCTTATCCTGCCCGTTGGCCACGCGAACAGATTCGCCGCCGATGCCTACAAAGCGCGCCTTGAAGCTCTTGTCCGCCTGCTTCTCCGGGTGCAGCAGCGCGTCCAGCGTCCAGTACTCCACCGGCTTGAAGCCGCGAATCTCGCGCTCCCGCTCCACGATGAGACGCACGGCCACGGTCTGCACTCGCCCCGCGGAGAGCCCGCGCCGCACCTTGTCCCACAGTAGCGGAGAAATCTGGTAACCCACCAGGCGGTCCAGCACGCGGCGTGTCTGCTGCGCATACACCAGATTCTGGTCCACGTCGCGGGCGTGCTCGAAAGCCTCCTGCACAGCCTTCTTCGTAATTTCGTTGAAAGTGACACGACGGATCTTCTGCTTTTCCTTGGCAGTGGTGCCCAGCTGCAGCGCCAGGTGATACGCAATCGCCTCACCTTCGCGGTCCGGGTCAGGCGCCAGGAAGATGGCATCGGCTTTGGCCGCCGCCTTCTTCAACTGTTCCACCACCTTCTCCTTGCCGGGCGACACAATCAGCTCCGGCTCGAAGGTCCGCTTCTTCAGTTCTACACCAATGTCTTTTTTGGGCAGGTCCATGATGTGCCCCACGGATGCGAGGACATCGAAGCCTTTGCCGAGATACTTCTCGATCGTCTTTGCCTTGGCGGGCGATTCGACGATCACAAGTGATTTGCTCATTGCCATCCTTATACGGTGAATCTCAAATCCATTCGGCCTGTTGGACTCGCTCGGCTGCCTTTCGGTTGCTTGCCGAAAGCGATTCCTCTTCTTTACCGCGGTTGCCGCAATCCCGGGCAGCTCCGGACGCAAAACACGCCGCAAGACTTGGAAACTAACACGGAATGCCGCTTCGTTTCTACTCGGGTTGCACCTTTCTGCGGCAGAAAGCTACTACAAACGTACACGAAACGTACACAAGGCCCGCGATTCCGCCCTCCGCTGCGCGGCGCATTCCGGCAAGATTGCCAACTGGATAACGCTACATGGTGCGCACATAATTCTTGCCGGGAAGCTGCCGAATGCGCCCCGCCATCTCCAGCTCAAACAGGGCGGTAAACACTTCGGACGAAGTTAGTTGAGTCTCCAGCAACTCCAGAATTTCGTCGATTTGCAGAGACTCATCGCAGCGCAGCACCTCCAGCACCATGGCCTCCTGGGGCCGCAGAACCGGGTCCGGCAATAGGGATGCGGCAGCTTCCGGTTTGGATTCAACGCCGGCTTCGTTCTCCAGTTGCAAACGCACGTCGGAAGGCAGCTCTTCCCACACGTCTTCCCAGGTGGCCACCAGCTTGGCGCCCTGCTTAATCAGCGTGTTGGGCGTCCAGGACTTCTTATTGGTCACGTTGCCGGGCACGGCGAAGAGATCGCGATTCTGCTCTTCAGCGCAGCGCGCCGTCACGCGCGTGCCGGAGTTCTCACTTGCCTCCACCACCAGCACGGCAATGCTCAACCCGCTGAGGATGCGGTTGCGGCGCGGAAAATTCTGCGGCGCGGGAAAGGTTCCCAGCGGCACCTCGCTCACAATGGTCCCGCCGCCGGCCAGAATATCCTCGGCAAGCTTCTTGTTTTCCTTGGGATAAATCACGTCAATGCCGGTGCCCCAAACGGCCACGGTGGGCATGCGGGCAGCCAGGGCACCCTTATGCGCGCAGGTGTCAATGCCGCGCGCCATGCCGCTGACCACCAGCAGCCGCCGGGCGGCAAGATCTCGCGCCAGCATCTCCGCCACGCCGGT
>DATKTQ010000055.1:0-5635 GCA_035531055.1 Occallatibacter sp.
CCGACCTTGTCGGGATCTTCATTGGAAAGCAGCGAGGGATTGGCGCCGGCGATGGCGAGGCGCGCGGCACCACCTTTGAAGGCCGCGCCCATGCCGTCATAGAGCCAGGCGGCGGCGTGGTCAAAGCTGGAATCGGGCGCGAGGCGATAGCGCATGAGGGTGGTTTCGTCGTCGCTGTAGAGCGTGGTGACGAGCGAAGCGCCGGCGTGGTAGGCCTGCTCCGTGATGCGGCGTGCGAGGGGAAGCGCATCGAGCGAAGCAGTCATGACGAGTTCCTGCCCGGGCTTGAGCCCGAGGCCGACGCGTACGGCGACCTGGGCGAGCAGGTTGAGCTTTTCTTCGTGGGTGCGCTGCGTTGCATTCGTCATGAGGATCCTCGCGTGGGGGAATTGGCGCGGGGATGCCGCGCGGGTTTTGATGCCTGCCTTAATGATATCGATTGACGCGGCTCTTACGCGAAGCAGCCGGTGCCGGCCTTGGCGAGGGCGGCTTTGAGATCGCGCATGCTGATGCGGCTGGAAGCCTCAGCGGTCCCTGCGCCACGCCAGTGGGTTTCCAGGCTGACGGCGTGGTGGTAGCCATCGTGCATGAGCGCACGGAGCTGGCCGGCCCAATCGACGACGCCGGTGCCGACGGGCGCCCACTCCCACTTGCCGCCGGGCTTGCGGACTACGTTTTTAGCGTGGCAGTGGCCGATGCGGTGCTTGGGCAGCAGGTTGTAGCCGTTGGGGAAGGGATGGCTGCCGGCGAAGGTGGCGGCGTTGCCGGGGTCCCAGTTGAGCATGAAGTTGGATTCGGGAATGGCGGCGAGGGTGGCCACGGACTCGGCGCCGGTGGCTGTGTTGCAGTCCATTTCGTTTTCGAGCAGAAGGATGAGGTTGTGTTTGGCGCAGGTTTGCGCGGCCTGGCGCAGCTTCCGGTTGATGGCGGCGCGATAGGGCTTGACGTCGTCGAGGCGCCAGAAGTCGAAGCAGCGGATGCGATCGGTGCTGAACATTTTGGCGAGATCGATGCAGTGGTCAAGCAGGGCGTCCTGCTGCTTGAAGTCGAAGTCGGCGTGGAACTCGGCGGTGCGGGGGCTGAATTTCGATTTGGGCGCGCCGGGCCAGTCGACCTTGAAGAGCGGGCTGGCGATGTCGGTGACGCGGAGCTTGTACTTTGCGAGGATGTCGCGGGATTGCTTGAGCTCGTTCGCATCGAGATCGACGAGGTTCTTGTTCCACATGCCGCGCAGCTCAATCCACTGGAGGCCGAAGTCGTGCGCGGCGACGTGACAGGCGTGGTCGAAGTCCTGCGAGACCTCATCGTTGATGACGGAGACGCGGAAGGGACAGGCGGCACGGGCTGCGCGGGGCAGAGCGGCGAAGGCTCCGGCTGCGGTGAGACCACCGAGAAAGCTGCGACGGGAAAGGGACATGATGGGACTCCTGAGAAGGCGAAGCGCGGCGGGCGCTACTTCGCGGGATAATTTTCGGTGTTGCCGGTGCGTGAGTTGGTGACGGAGAAACTGCCATTCGACGAAGCGACGACCGCAAAATCATTGCCATCGGTGCCGCCTTTAAGATTTGCGATGAGGGGCGCGGGGCTGTTGTGCGCGGCGTCAGAGCCCTCGGCGGTGTGGAGCATGTAAAGCGCGCGGATGCCGGGGCTGTCGTGCACGGTTTGCCAGGCCTGAGGCATGCCGGCCTTGTGCGCGCCGTTGTCCATGATGGCGACGACGGGATGAATGGCGTCGACGAGGGCCCGGGAGTTGGAGAGATCCATGCCGTGATGATCGACGAGATAGAGATCGACGTGTCCGATGGGATTGGCGGGGCAGACGAGTGCGACTTCTTTGGCGCCGGTGAGGTCGCCGAGATCGAGGAAGCTGAACTTTCCGTAGCGCAGGAGGAAGCCGGCGGAGCGCGCGTTCTCGCTGGGGTCAGCCTCCCACTTGCGCTCGGTGGCGCAGTAGGGATTGGGTTGGGGCGTGATGCCGGGAATGGCGTGGATGTGTTCGCCGTCGGCGGCGAGGACGACGATGCTGAGGCCGGGGATGGAAATGGTGTCGCCGGGATGAACGATGCGGCGCTTTGTGCCGGCGATGGCTTTGAGGTAAGCGGCGAAGTCGTGGCGGGTGATGTCGGAATCTTCACGATTGACGCCGTGATCGAGGAACTCGCCGACCTGCACGCGCTGGACGAGGTTGGGGACGCCGCCGACGTGGTCGGTGTGGAAGTGCGTGATGAAGACCTTGTCGAGGCGGGTGATGCCGGCCTTGTGCATGGTGGCGAGAATGCGATCGGCGTCGCGGCCGTGGTTGTCGGGCCAGCCGGTATCGACGAGCATGGAGTGGCCGGAGGGCGCGACGATGAGAGTGGACTGGCCGCCCTCGACGTCAATGGTGTAAATGCGCAGCGGGCCGGCGGAGGTGGACTTCGCAGCGGCCTGCGGCGGCGAGCCGGCGAAGACGAACGAGAAAAAGACGATGAGCGAGAGCGCGGAGAGGCGGGTGCGAAGTGTGGTTCCCATTTGCCGAAAAGTGTACTCGACGGGAGCGCGGCTGGGAAGACGGCGAGCTGGCGGGAGTGTGATGGAAGGGCAAAATCAGTGGTTTTGGCCTCAATTTTCCGATTGCGTGCATCCAAGAAAGAAGAGACGCAGGGAAAAGAGAGACGCAGCAGCAAACCCAACAACCCCCAACAACAACCAAGGAGAGACGATGCAGCGATTGAAGGGAAAAGTTGCGATTGTGACCGGAGCAGGTTCGGGAATCGGGCAGGGCATTGCCGAGCGGCTGGGCTGCGAAGGCGCGAAGGTGGTGGTGGACTACGTGGGCGACCCAGCGGGCGCGGAGGCGACGAAGAAGGCGATTGCGGCGGCGGGCAGCGAAGGCGAGCTGGTGCTGGCGGACGTGACGAGCACGGCGGACGACCGCAACCTCGTGGACGCGGCGTGGAGCCGCTTCGGCTCGGCGGACATCCTGGTGAACAACGCGGGCATGGAGCACAAGGCGGACTTCTGGGATACGACGGAAGCCGATTATGACAAGGTGTTGGCAGTGAATCTGCGCGGGCCGTTCTTTTTGACGCAGGCCTTTGTGCGGCGGCTGCGCGATGCAAAGAAGCCGGGGCGCGTGGTGAACATCAGCAGTGTGCATGAGGACATGGCGTTTCCGGGGTTTTCGACGTATTGCTGCAGCAAGGGCGGACTGCGCATGCTGATGCGCGACCTGGCGGTGGAGTTGGGGCCGCTGGGGATTACGGTGAATAACGTGGCGCCGGGTGCGGTGGCGACGCCGATTAACACGGCACTGCTGAACGACAAGCCGAAGCTGAATGCGCTGCTGGAAAAAATTCCGCTGGGGCGGCTGGGCAAGCCTGAGGATGTGGCGGGGCTGGTGGCGTATCTGGCTTCGGAAGATGCCTCATATGTGACGGGCGCGACGTTTGTGATTGACGGCGGGCTGATGCGGAATTATCACGAGCAATAAGGGGAACGATGGCATCGAGGATTGAAGACTATGCGGTGATCGGCGACTGCGAGACGGCGGCGCTGGTGTCAAAGGATGGGTCCATCGACTGGCTCTGCTGGCCGGACTTTGCCTCCGATGCGTGCTTTGCCGCGCTGCTGGGCACGGAGGAGAACGGCTACTGGAAGATTTCTCCGGCGTTGGGCAAGTGGACGACGACGCGGAGCTATCGCGAGGGCGCGCTGATTCTGGAGACGACGTTCGAGCACGACGAAGGCACGATGCGGCTGATCGACTTCATGCCGATTCGCCGCGGCAACTCCGACGTGCTGCGGATGGTGGAAGGTGTGCGCGGAACGACGCTGGTGCGCATGGAACTGGCGCTGCGCTTTGATTATGGGCGCACGGTTCCGTGGGTGACGCGCATTGAGGGCGGGGTGCGTGCCATAGCGGGGCCGAACCTGGCGGTGCTGCAGGCGTCTGTGCCGGTGCACGGCGAGGAACTGAAGACGGTGGCGGAGTTTCCGCTGGGCGAAGGAGAGCGGCATTGGTTCGCGTTGACGTATGGTGTCTCCTACCATGCGGACCCGAAGGCGGTGGACCCGGAGCCGGCACTGGCGGCAACGGAGAAGTTCTGGCGCCAGTGGACCGGGGGACTGAAGTATGAGGGGAAGTATCGCGCGGCGGTGGAGCGCTCGCTGATGGCGCTGAAGGCGATGACGTTCCGGCCGACGGGCGGTGTGGTGGCGGCGGTGACGACGTCACTGCCGGAGGAGATTGGCGGCCAGCGCAACTGGGACTATCGCTACTGCTGGCTGCGCGACACGACGTTTACGCTGCTGGCGCTGGCCAATGGCGGCTACTTTGACGAGGCGGCGGCATGGCAGGACTGGCTGCTGCGGGCGCTGGCGGGCAGCCCGGACCAGGTGCAGATCATGTATGGCCTGAAGGGCGAACGGCAACTGGTGGAGTGGGAAGTGGACTGGCTGGCGGGCTACGAGGGATCGAAGCCGGTGCGCATTGGAAACGCGGCGAGCCTGCAGGTGCAGCTGGACATTTACGGCGAGATGCTGGACACGTTTTTCCACGCGCAGCACAGCATGTTTCGCCACAGTGAGCTGGATTTTCGCGTGCTGATGGCGCTTCTGGAGCACCTGGAATCGATTTGGCATGAGCCGGACGAGGGCATCTGGGAGACGCGCGGGGGGCGGCAGAATTTTACGTATTCGAAGATGATGGCTTGGGTGGCGTTTGACCGCGGGGTGCTGCTGGCGGAGAAGCTGAAGTATGACGCGCCGGTGGAGCGATGGAAGCAGGTGCGCGAGGCGATTCACGCGGAGATTTGCGAAAGGGCGTTCGACAAGGGCAAGAACAGCTTTATGCAGGCGTATGGTAGTGACGCGCTGGATGCGGCGCTGCTGCTGATGCCGGTGGTGGGCTTTCTGCCGGGATGCGACCCGCGGGTGGTTTCGACGGTGGAGGCGATTGAGCGGGATCTGATGCCGGACGGGCTGGTGCTGCGCTACAACACGACGAAGTCGCCGGACGGGTTGCCGCCGGGTGAAGGGGTGTTTCTGGCGTGCAGCTTCTGGATGGTGAGCAGCCTGAAGGCAATTGGCCGGATGGACGACGCGCGGGCGCTGTTTGAGAGGCTGTTGACGTTGCGCAATGACGTGGGTCTGCTCTCAGAGGAGTACGACGTGGAGCGCAAGCGGCTGGTGGGGAATTTTCCGCAGGCTTTCTCGCATATTGCGCTGGTGAATGCGGCATTTGACCTGCTGGACGGCGAGAAGGTGCGGGAGCGGGCGCATCGCGAGCTGGGCTGCGGGGCGGCACAGGCGGGTTCCTGATAGAATGAAGATGGCGCGGTATGCGGCAAACGGCCGCATCGTTGCGCCCCAACCCCACGGCCCGAGCCGCCGAATCCGAAAGAAGGAAACTGATTCCTGTGAGCCAGACGATACGCAATATCGCCATCATCGCCCATGTTGACCACGGCAAGACCACACTGGTGGATGCGATGCTGCGTCAGTCAGGGACGTTCCGCGTCAACGAGCAGGTGGCCGACCGGGTGATGGACTCGAACGAGCTGGAGCGCGAGCGCGGCATTACGATTCTGGCCAAGAACACGGCGGTGGATTTTGATGGCGGCAAGATCAACATTGTGGACACGCCGGGACACGC
>DATKTQ010000056.1:0-3747 GCA_035531055.1 Occallatibacter sp.
CGTGGTCACCTCCGGGCGCGGCGCTGCCTTTGGCGACCTGTTCAACAACGGCAAGATTGACGTGGTGATCAGCCCCATCGATGGTCCTCCCGTGCTGCTGAAGAATGTGAGCAACGATCACCACCACTGGGTGGAGCTGAAGCTGGTGGGCGGAGGCAAAACTGCAACAAGCAAGGGGAGCCCGCGGGATGCGGTGGGCGCCACCGTGTACCTGACGGCCGACGGCAAGCGCCAGCGGCAGGATGTGATAAGCGGCGGGAGCTATGTGTCCACCAATGATCCACGCCTGCATTTTGGGCTGGGCGATGCTGCCAGCGCCGGCCAGGCGGAGATTCACTGGCCCTCCGGCGCGAAAGAGACCGTGGCGCTGCCGGCCGTGGACCGCATTTACACCATCACGGAAGGCAAGGGCATCACTGGCGAACTGTGCGGAGGCAAGGCCTGCCGGCCGGCAGCCCCCGTCACAGCCAGCGGCGCTGCAGCGGGGCGCAAACGATGAACGCGGCGAAGAGATTGCCGGTATTGCTGCTGCTGGTGGCGTGGTGTTGCTGCTTGCAGTGGAGGGGTGTTGCGCGGGCCCAGGTCGCAGGAGCAAAGACAGAAGCGCACGCAGCCGCCGATGAGGTGCCGGGCCGCTTTGTGGATGTCACGGAGAAGGACGGCATCCACTTCCAGCACTACGCGCTGCACACCTCGCGCAAATATCTGCTGGAGACGATGGGCTCCGGCGTGGCTTTGTTTGACTGCGATAACGACGGCCGGCTGGACATCTTTCTGGCCAACGGCGCTCCGTACACTGATCCCACACCGAAGGGCTTCATTCCTAAGAAAACAGGACCGCAATATTGGGACCGTCTCTATCACCAGAAGTCCGACGGCACATTCGAGGACATCACCGAAAAGTCTGGACTGAAAGGCGTGGGCTACGACATGGGCGTGGCCGCGGGCGACTACGATAACGACGGCAACGAGGACCTCTTCGTCACCGGTTACGGCGGCAATCATCTTTATCACAACAACGGCAACTGTACATTTACAGACGTGACGGCGCAGGCCGGCGTGGGCGGCGGCGGATGGTCCAGTTCTGCTGCATGGGTGGACCTGGACAATGACGGCAAGCTCGATCTGGTGGTGGACCGCTACGTCACGTGGGACTGGAATGATGTGTGGTGCGGTGAGCATCGGCCGGGTTATCGTGGTATCTGCCACCCGGACGTCTTTCCGCCCATCTCCATGCTCGTGTATCACAATGACGGCAACGGTCACTTTTCCGAGGTGTCGCACCAGTTGGGCCTGGACAAGCCGGCCAAGGCGCTGGGCATCGCCATCGCCGACTACGACCGCGACGGGCGCATTGACCTTTTTGTAGCCAACGATTCCATGCCGGAGTTCCTCTTTCACCAGAAACCCGACGGCACGTTTGAAGAGGTTGGGCTGGAGTCCGGCGTTGCGGTTAACTCTGAAGGGCAGACGTACGCCGGCATGGGCATCGACTTTGCCGATTACGACAATGACGGCTGGCCGGATCTGGTGGTCACCGACCTGGCGAGACAGATTTATTCGCTTTACCGCAATAACCACGATGGAACTTTCGACTACACCTCGCTGGCCGAAGGGCTCACCCAATCCTCGCAGCTGCATTCGGGCTGGAGTCTGCGCTTCATGGACTATGACAATGACGGGTGGAAGGACCTGCTGATTGCGCAAGGGCACGACATGGATAACATTCAGCTGGTTTCTCCCATGTTGCGCTATCGCGAGCCAATGATGCTGCTGCGCAACACAGGCAAGAAGTTTGTGGATGTGTCGCCGATCTCCGGAGACATTTTCCATGACGCCTGGGTGGGCCGGGGCATGGCGATTGGGGACATCAACAACGACGGCCGCGTGGATGCCGTGGTGAGCACCAACGGCGGCCTGGCACATGTGCTGATGAATGAGACGGCAACCACGAACCACTGGCTCACCCTGCGCCTCACCGGACACAAGAGCAATCGGGACGGCATTGGTGCGGTGGTGAAAGTGACCACGGCTGCAGGCTCGCAGTGGGTAACCGTGACCACCTCCAGCGGATACATGTCTTCGAGCGATCCCCGTGCGCACTTTGGACTGGGAAAGAGCGACATGGCAGAGAGCGTGGAGATTCGCTGGCCCAGCGGCATTGTGCAAGTGCTCCGGAACGTGAAGGGGGATCGCCAGATCCAGGTGGACGAGCCGGCGAAGAGCACCCCGGGAGCAGTCGCGACGCGCACGGCCGAAAAGTAAGGCCAATTGGGGCCCCCTCGGACATGACAGCCCGGGAGGGCGTCTTGCCGCATGGGAATTTAGGGTTCCCAGGCAACCATTTGCCAACTGATCATTCGGGGTCGCGCGCTTTTCAACCGGCAATTCTTTTCAATGAGTTGGCCACGATGACGTTCAAGTAAGCGGACCGAGGTTGGCAGCTTTGTCGGATTAGTAACAGTCTTAACTCACTCTAAAAAATCTCCTTGACAGCGCGATAAACCCAGAAGTATAGTTGGCCGCTATGGAATCGTTACCACTTGAAATTGGTATCGATTCCATGAATAATGCTAGACAGGCCAGCCTGCAGCGGCAGTTAGCCGTTGCGTTGAACCACGGATCGTAAAGAGCTTGCAGCAGTTCAAACGAGCATGAAGGAGACTCAGTGATACCCTTACCCAAACCACAGGCCAACACCAAGAGACCGCGCATTCTCCAAGTTCCGCGGATATTCTTGGCTCTAGGACTTGCCATTGCATGCCTAGCGCTGTTGACGCCCCGAACCGCTTCTGCACAGGCCAGCGCTGGCATTACCGGGACCGTGACGGACACCACCGGCGCCGTAGTTGCCAACGCGCAAGTCACAATCCTCAATCAGGACACTGGACGCACCGGGACGACGGTGAGCAGCAGCGCCGGAACCTACTCCTTCAAAGGACTCAATCCGGGCAAGTACAGCCTGACCGTTGCGGCTAAGGGATTCAAGAAGTCGATGCAAACCAGCATCACGATCGAAGTCAGTACGACCGCAACAGTCGACTTCGCGCTGGAGCCCGGCACTGTCAGCGAAACCGTTCAGGTTACGTCCAGTGAGATCGCGCTGAACACCACGGCGCCGGAACTGGGCAGTACGATTGAGCCAGTGGTTGTGGATGCGCTTCCGGTGGAAGTGTCCGGCCGCGGCCGCCAGGTGGACCAGCTGCAGTTTATGGCTCCCGGAACCACGGGCAGCACGTTCTCTCACCGCGACAGCGGCGGCGTCGACTTTGAGCAGGAAATTATGTACAACGGCATTCCCGTACCTCAGCCGGAGACAGAAGGCTACACGACCAACTTCAACCCGCCGTTCGAACTGGTACAGGAGTTCCGCGTGGAGCGTTCCACCTTCTCCGCGCAGTTCGGCCTCGGCCAGGGCGTTTTGACGTATCAGATGCATTCCGGCACGAACCGCTACCATGGCGATCTCTTTGAAATCAACCGCAACAGCTTCTTTGACTCCGTAGGCTTCTTCAACGGCCCAGCGTGGGGCGGCAGCAGCACTCCTACCCCTGACCACGAGAATAACTATGGCTTCAGCGTGGGTGGTCCGCTCAGCATCCCGCACGTTTGGGATGCACGGAACAAGGCCTTCGGCTATTACAGCCAGGAGTGGTACAAGCAGAACAATGAGGACACCGACATTTCCACCGTTCCCACGGCACTGGAAAAGACCGGCGACTTCTCTGATTACGTTGATGGCAGCAC
>DATKTQ010000057.1:0-19143 GCA_035531055.1 Occallatibacter sp.
CCTGCGCCGGACAGCCGAATCGGCTCTCCGGCAATTTATGGAGCGGCTCCACAGAGTGAACGCCAGCTCCGAGTATGTGTACCGGGTGAAGAGTGCAGTCCTCTTCGGCAGTATGCTCTCGGAAGCTGAGCGGCTGGGCGACGTGGATATCGCCATCGAATTATCGCCAAAGGTCGATGAGGAGGCGGATTTTCGGCAATGGTGTGACCGGCGCCGACAGGTGGCACAGGACGTGGGGCGAAGTTTCGGCTCTACTTTCGATTGGGTCGTCTGGCCCAAGACGGAGGTCTTCCATGTGTTGCGCGCACGCTCCCGCACACTGAGTTTGCACGAGTGGGACCAGGTGGCCAGGATGCCGGAGGTGCGCTACCGGGTTCTGTGGGGAGATCCGAAACGGATCGCCGCGCTGATTCCCGACGGGCGGCCGTGCTGAGCCAACCGTGGGCTGCGGCACCGGCGGACGACCTAGGCAGCGAGGAGGTAGTGGAATTGTTATGCGAAGCAGGGAACTGGTTCGCGGTCAGGGGCTACCGGTCCTTCGGTCCCTTTTGGACTGCTGAACGCCCTTGCGCAACTCCTCGATGCAATCCGGGAATTCGAGGGGAGGATCTCAACCGCCTTATCCAAGGTGATCATGGAGTGGAGGTGCTCCAATCGAGCCATTGCGGCCGCGGCTTGAGCAAGGGTAATAAAGGGTAATCTTTGTGTCTCCTCCATTCTGGATGAGGTTTAGGCCTAAAAATGGAGTTGTGGCCAAGGTGCAGTTCAGCCCAAGGCCGCCGCGATGAGGAATGCAAACGTGATCCGTTCTGTCCACGACCAGGTTTCCAGAAGCGGTTGTGCGGCACAAGCATTCGGTCGGTTACCGAATGCTCAACTCACGCGCAGGCTTCGCCGAATTCTTCGCCGAATTGCGCGCCGAAAGGACTCCGAATTCTCCCCTCTGCTCCTCTCTACTCCGTTGATAACACGCGTGCTCCGCGGTTGATGACTCCCCTGTTAACCGGATACCTGTAGGCCCATGATCCCTCAGCTAAGGACGACGGCGCAGGTCGTTATCGGTTCCGTTTTCGAAGCGCGTTGCACCCTGCTGCACCTGATTCCTAGTAGCCATTTTGTAGCCACTCTGTACCTGATTCCGTGCGTCTTGGTGCGTCGAAATGCAAGCTCAAGTAAGCATGTATATATATGATTTCAATGACAATATGTCCGTAATCTGCTGTTTCGCTTGATCTTCGATTTCAAGGGTAAAATCGGATTAAAAGGGCGTTGCTCTACCAACTGAGCTACGAGCTCGACGATTGCCGCTTTTACAAAACTAACACAGGTGGGATGAAGGCTCCAGAAGGTGCGCTGGGGGCGGAACGGGTGCGTGCGGGGCGGGTTCTTCGGAAATTCGCCAATTTGCGACGAAAATTGATTTTATTAATAAAATATCTTGTAAACATTGAAAAACTAGATTACAGTTTGCGGTGTGGTTGAGAAAAGAGGAAGATCGAGAATGGCAAAGGAGACAAAAACCGCGACGGACTGGCAGGAACTGCTGCGGATTGCGCAGGGGTCTCCGCTGGTCGTGGAGCGGGTGCGGATTCCGGAGAAGCACCTGGCGGTGGAGGGGGAGTTTGCGCCGCCGCAGCTGGCGCGGTTGAGCCCAGAGGACCAGATTTTTGTGACGGCGTTTTTGCGGTCGCATGGGTCGATCAAGGAGATGGAGCAGGTGTTCGGGGTGAGTTATCCGACGATCAAGGCGCGGTTGAACCGGATTGCGGGGCTGCTTGATTTTGTGGAGATGAATCCGGCGCCGTCGCGGGCGGAGGTGCTCGAGCGGCTGAAGAACGGGAAGATCACGGCTGCGGAGGCGATCAAGGAACTGGAGGCGATGAAATGACGCCGAATCTTGCGTATTTGCAGATTGAGAACGACTACAGGAAGCCGATTCGGCTGTGGCTGCCGCTGTTTTTGCTGTGGATTCCGCTGCTGCTGCTTTTGCCTCTGTTTCTGCTGGTGGTGGCGGGCGTGTGCGTGGTGGGGCGGACTAATCCGTGGAATGCGATTGCGGCGTTCTGGGCATTCTCAGTGAGTTTGCCAGGGACCGATGTGCGGGTTTGCGCGGACAGGAACCGAGTGACGGTGCGGATTTTGTGAGGTGGATGCGATGAGCGGGGACAAGGGAGCGATTTGGCGGCTGCTGGCGATCGGGCGGATTTCGCCGGGCGAGGCAGAGCGGCTGTTGGCGGCCTGCCAGGAAGGGCGAGAGACGAAATGGATTCTGGCGTGTTGTGTGGCGCTGGCGGTGCTGGCGAAGTTGCATGGGAACTGGCTGCTGCCGGAGAGCGTTAACGCGCTGGCAGGAGGAATGAATGCTTTGACGCATTGGATGGGAGGGTTGCGATGAGTGAGAATCGGCGACAGATTTTGGAGATGCTGGCGGCAGGAAAGATTACGGCCGACGAAGCGGAGCGGCTGCTGGCCGCGCTGGAACCGGAGGCGGAGACGGCGACGACGGGAAGCAGCGCAAGGGCGGAGGGCGGCAAAGGGAAGCCGAAGTATCTGCGCGTGCTGGTGGAGGCCGACGAGGCGATGACAGGATTGAAGGGGCCGACGACGGTGAATGTGCGGGTGCCGATGCAACTGCTGCGGGCGGGCGTACGGCTGGCGAGCTTGATTCCGGCGCAAGCACACGGCCAGTTGGACGAGGCGTTGAGCCGGCATGGAGTGCCGCTGACGCTTTCGCAGATCAAGCCGGAAAATCTGGAAGAGCTGGTGGAGCACCTGGAAGATTTGACGGTGGATGTGGACGGCAAAGACGGGAACAAGACGAAGGTGCGGGTGTTCTGCGAGTGAATGCCGGCTAGCGGCGGAGAGGCTTCTGCATGGGGACGACCTGCACGGTGACGTCTCGGATCTCAGCGAGGAAACGGTTGAGGACGGAGCCGCGCAGGAGGATGTCCCAGCGGGAGCGAACGGCCTGGCCGAAGACGACGTGGGAGATGCTTTCCTGCTGGGCGAAGCGGATGAGCGCGTCCGAGACGTTCTTGTCATGGAGGCTGACGACGTTGGCACCGAGGTCGCGGGCCATGCGCTGGTACTCCTCGAGCCGCTGCTGGGCTTCCGGGTCGACATGGTTGTGGTTCTGCTCCGGCTGGGTGACATAGACGGCGTACCAGTTGGTGGCCAGGCGGCCAGCGATGCGAGAGCCCACGCGCAACAGGCGCTCAGTGCCTGGACGCGTGCTGAGGCAGACCATTACTTTCTCTGGAATGGGCGCCTGCTCAAGGCCCTGGGTGCGGCGATACTCGGCAGCGCGCTTGCCGACCTGCTCGGCTGTGGTGCGCAGTGAGAGCTCGCGGAGCATGTTGAGGTTGCCCTTGCGGAAAAAGTTGGCGAGGGCCTGCTCGACTTTTTCTGGATGGTAAATCTTGCCCTGGCGCAGGCGGGAACGCAGCTCATCGACAGTGACATCGACGTTGACGACCTCATCGGCACGCTTGAAGACGCTGTCAGGAACGGTTTCGCGGATGACCGCATCGGCGGAGCGGTTGACGGCGTCATTCAGCGTTTCGAGATGCTGGATGTTGACGGTCGTCATTACGTTGATGCCGGCGTCGAGCAGCTCCAGCACATCTTCGTAGCGCTTGCGTTTTTTGCTGCCGGGAACGTTGGTGTGGGCGAGCTCGTCGACGAGGACGGTATCCGGATGCCGGCTTAGGATGGCGTCGACGTCCATCTCCTTGAGTTCGACGCCGCGGTAGGCGAGGACGCGCTGGGGGATGATTTCGAGGTCGCGGACCTGCTCTGCGGTCTCCTCGCGGCCATGGGTTTCCACGAGCCCGATGACGATGTCGACGCCCTGATTGCGCTTGAGGATGGCATCGTTGAGCATGAGGTAGGTCTTGCCAACGCCGGGCGCGGCTCCGATGTAAATGCGAAGCTTCGCGGGTTCGTTCTGCTGTTCGAGATGAATCTCCGTCATGGCTCAGCCAACCTCTACCGGGTGATAAGCCGCGGTGACCACGGCCACGGGCAGGGTGAAGCGGAAGGTTGTGCCGTGGCCGAGGCGGCTTTCGACGGCGATTTGACCGCCGTGGGATTCGACGAGGCGGCGCACGAGGGCAAGGCCGAGTCCGGTTCCGGCGTCAGAGAAGGTGTTGAATCGATCAAAGAGAGTGCTGAGGCGTTCGGCCTCAATGCCACGTCCGCTGTCGCGCACGGTGAACTGCACGAAGTCCTTGATTTCTTCGGCAGCCAGCAGGATGTCGCCGTTGGGCGGGGTGTACCGGATGGCGTTGGAGAGCAGATTGTCAAAGATGGAGTGAATGGCTCGGCGGTCGGCCCGGACAAAGGACAGATCGGCGAAGGCTTCGATTTCGATGCGGAGGTGCTTCTCGGTGGATTCGTCGCAAACGCGGGTGCGGGCATCCTCAAGGATGGCGAGCGGACGAAGCCGCTGGAGCTGCATTTCGCGCTTTCCGGTATCGAGCTCAGCCACCTCCGTGAGGTCAGCCATGAGGTCATCGAGCTTTTCTGCTTCCGCGCCGGCGGCGGCGGCCAGCTCCGCCTGCAGAGGGGCAAGCTCTCCCCCGAAGCCGTGGCTGAGGGCGTAAAGACCACGACGCAACTGGATGAGGGGATCGCGGAGCTTGCGGCTGGCGACGGAGATGAACTGGGTCTTGAAGCGGTCAGTGTCCTGCAGGGAAGTGACGTCCTCGAGCGTGGTGACGGTGCCGAGGAGGCGGCCTTCGGAGTCGCGCATGGGCGTGGTGCGGAGGCGGAAGCTGCGTTCCTGCTTGCCGATCCGCATGGGTAGCATGGCGGCATCGCCCTCGGCGGCGATGGGCTTTTGCATGGCGATGGCATCGCGGATGGCGCTTAGAATCTTGTCGCCGCCCGGCGTGCTGGTGAGTGCCATGCGGTCTCCGGCGGCTTCTCCAAGGAGCTCCGTGGCGGCCTGGTTGACCTTGAGGATGTGGCCCTTTGCGTCGGTGACGATAATGGGCTCAAAGATGGACTGAAGGACTGCGTCGGAGAGCTGGAACTCCATCTGGCGGCGGCCGGCCTCGGTGTCCCGCAGCTCGCGCAGGCGGACGGCGATGCGGTTGAGTTCGGCGGCCAGGACGCCAAAGTCGTCGCGGCTGGTCCAGTCGGCGCGATGCTCGAGGTTGCCCTGGGCGATGAGCTTTGCATCGCGCGCGAGCAGTTGCACGGGGCGGAGTACTGCAATGATGGTGCCCATGCCGACGAACGCCGAAAAAAGGATGGTGAGGATGGCGACGGGCCAGAGATGCGCCGCGGCGAGCGCCTGGCGGGCGGCAAATGCGAGCACGACTGTGGCGGCGACAAGCAGGACAAAGCCGAGAATCAATCGCTGGGAAAAATTCAACATGAGCCGGGCTCCGGCCGGAGTGGAATGTTACGGTACTGTTTCCATTCTGCGGGATAACAGGGGCGGGACGCAAAGTATGTGGAAAAGCGGACACGAAGCCCACAGCGGGCAGGCATCAAGGATGCGACTTGGGGAACAGGCCGGCAATCCAGGGCATATCCACAAAGAGCAGGACGATGAAGACGACGATGCAAAGGACGAGGGCCAGCATGAGGCGCGGCTCGCGGTAGAGCTTCTCCGGGTTCTGCACGGCGCTTTCATGGCGGAAGGCGAGGCCGAAGTAGATGGCCATGAGCCAGGCGACGAAGGGGAAGGCGAAGATGAGTTCCATGCGATAGCGCATGAGGAAGGCGCCGAAGAAGAGCATGGAAGCGGCCGCGTAAAAGAGAACGGAGTTGAGCAGGGACTGCTCAGTGTAATGGCGGAAGGATTTGCGGTAACTGACGGCGAGGTCGTGGTCGGCGATCTGCCGGTACTCGCTGAAGCGCTTGAGGCCCATGAAGTATGCGCCGAGCAGCCAGTAAGAGAGCAGCAGGGAGACAGGCGGAAGCATGTTTGCGGTGACGATGTACCAGCCGAGACAGAAGCGGAGGGGATTGTTGACGGATTCCGAAAGGACGTCAATGTAAGGGAGATCCTTGCTGCGGATAGGCGCGATGTTGTAGACGCAGCCCATGATCCAGAGGCCGAGCGCGCTGAAGAAGAAGCCGCGGGTGATGAGGCTGGCCAAGGCAAGGCCGACGAGCATCATGAGGATCCATTGGGCGTATCCCCAGCCGAGGTGGACCAGGCCGTTGGCGGCGGGGCGGATCTTCTTGGTGGGGTGCAGGCGATCGAAGGGGGCGTCGAGGATCTCGTTAATGACGTAATTGCTGCTGGCGATGAGGGTGGCGGCGATGAGGCCGAGGACAATGCGTCCGGCCAGGGCGAGGTTGAGGGGATTACCGCCGAGCGCGAGTGCCAGCACGATGCCGGGGAGGATGAAGATCTGCTTGATGCTGTGGTCAAAACGGGCGATGTGAAGATGCGCGGTGAGCCGACGCCGCCAGGGGATGGGCGGTGCGGCGAGCGATGCGGACTGGCCAGCTTGCGGATCAACAGACATACGGAGATTTCCTGCGCGGGCGTGCGGTACCGGGCAGCCTCGCTTTGATGGTAGAGCACGCGGGAGCGGATGGGAATGAGCTATCTGGCCCGGGTCTGGTGGGGTTGAACTGCGGCATGGACGGACTACGGAATGCGGCAGACGGTGAGCTGGTCATTGTGCCAACGGCAATCCAGGCCGGCGGACTGGGGATAGTGGACCAGGACCCAAGTAACGCCGAACTGGCTCTTGAGGCGCTCGAAATTGGCGAGCTGAAAGTGGGGCCATCCGGCCTGCGCATCGACCTGCCGCTGCCAGGTGGAGGCGAGCTGGGGCATTTTGGTGACGGTTGCGGTGTCTTTGTATGCGTCCGCCAGGACGCTGCGCTCGGCAAGAGCGCGGAAGCTGTGCCAGTCCTCTCCCGGAGTGGTCATGTAGTGGGGATCGACGGCAAAGAAGGCATCTTGCGGGGTGTTGTTGCGAATCCAGCGGAAGGCCTGGAGCCAGGGATTGCCAGTGTGCTGGCCGGGAAACTCGATGGGCGGCGTATCGGCAAAGAGCTGACGCTGGACGCAAAACATGGAGCCATTGGCGATGCAGAGGAAGACGGCCCAACGCCAGACGCGGCGCTGGAGCAGGTATTTGCCGAGATAGGCTCCGCCGATGAGGACGAGGAACATGTAAATGATGTGGAGGAATCGCATGGGCTCCAGCGTGGTGAGGCCGATGGGGACGAACGGACTGAGGATGACCATGGCGATGATCTGCTGGAAGACGCCATACACGAAGATGGCGGTGGCAAGGTTGGCGAGGGTGGTTTCTCCGCGCCTGCGCGCAAAGCGGGCAAGCAGCCAGAAAATGATGAGCGGCGCAATGGCGCCGAGCCACTCATACCACTCCCACTGGTAGAGGAAGTAGAGGTGACGGGTGCGGAGAGCTTCAATCCAGATTTGCGATGGGCTTCCGAAGACCCATCCGAAGGGAATGAACAAGAGGACGGGCAGGCTGGCCTCAGGGACTGGACGGGTGATCCACTCGCGGATGCGCACACGGAGTGAGCCGATCAGCGTGAGGGTGAGCACGCAGCAAAAGGAGATGCCAAAAGCGCCCATGAGGGGATGGAGGACGAAAGCCACCACGAGCAAAGGCACGGCCTGCCAGCGCTTGCCTACCATGATGCGATGGACGGCGAAGAGGATGAGCGCAGTGGCGGGATTGCGTGGGTGCAGGTACTGGTCGACCAGGTAGAGGCCTGTGCCGGCGACGGGCAGGGTGAGCATGGCGCCGAACAGGGCAATGCCGGCCCATCGGGCTGTTTCCTCCTGGAAGAGTTCGCAGAGGATCACCCAGCAGGCCAGGAGGATGCCGTAGACGGAAAGAAACTGCCAGAGAAATTCCGACGACGCGACGGAAAGGTGAGAAACGCGGACGAAGCCGGCCATCCAGTTGTCAAAGACGCTGGTCTGGAGCTGAGGCTTGAAGAACTCCGCATCATGGGGATAGAGGGCCGGATTCAGGTCTGCCTTGACGGCTGTGAGATAGACGATATCGTCTTCGGCACCGGGGTGATACCCCATGACGGCGAAAGAGAGGATCGAGAATACGAGCAACAGGAGGAGGTTGCGCTTACGAAACTTTTCCACTTGGTTCAGCCCTTACATTTCATCCAGGAATCCGGCACCACGCGCGGAAGTCTGCGATGCGCCAGACATGGAGAGCCGGCCAGTGGCCGGGAACTGCCGCGCAAAGTGGGATTGAGTTGCATTCCCCATTCGGTCAGTGCGGTTGAGCGTGAGGGCCAGCCCGGCATGGGGAGTGAAAGAATGTGTGCAAACTATACAACAGATTGTATTGGACACGGGCGGGCTTGTCTGCAACTTCCTGCTCCTGTTGTCTGATTCGGGGACCTGCAACGATTACGGGATGGGACTCCGCAACCGCCTAGGTTAGACTCACCCAAAGGCAAATTGGCTTACCAAGGGCGTGTGAAATGAAGCTTGGGACGATGCGGGCCGTGGATTACTGGATTGGAATTCCACTGTGCTTTGTGTGCACGCAGCTGGTCCGGCTTTTGGGCAGGCCGAAGGGGCCGGAGAAGCCGCGTCGGGTCCTGTTCATTGAGCTCTCAGAGATGGGCAGTACGGTGATTGCGAATCCTGCGCTGGAGAAGGCCAAACGAGAGCTGGGCGCGGAGATCTTCTTTCTGATCTTCGAGCGGAACGTGGCCTGTCTGCATTTGCTGCCCACGGTTCCGGAAGCCAACATTGTCACCATCCGGGAGACTGGCCTGTGGACGCTGGTGTGGGACACCTTGCGGTTCCTGCGCTGGGTGCGCAAGGCGAAGATCGACACGGTGGTGGACATGGAGCTGTTCTCGCGCTACTCCGGACTGCTGACGGGGTTGAGCGGGGCGAAGCGGCGGGTGGGCTTTCACCGTTTCCACGGAGAGGGCCTTTACCGTGGCGAAATGCTCACGCATCGCATCAGCTATAACGGCCAAATCCATATGGCTAAAAATTTTATCTGCATGGTGAATGCACTGTTGGCGGAGAAGCCGGAGGTGCCCTACTCGAAGACTTATGTGACGGACGAGGAGATTCGGGTGCCGCTGCAGCCGGTGAGCGAAGACGAAAAAGAGTATGTGCGCGGACTGGTTCGGCAGGTCTATCCGGGCTACGAGCCGGGCAAGCACCGGATTGTGCTGGTAAACCCGAACAGCTCCGAACTGCTGCCTCAGCGGCGCTGGGAGCGGGAGAACTACAGCCGGCTGGCGAAGATGGTGGTGGACGAGTGGGAGGACGCGCTGGTGCTGATCACGGGGTCGTCGGGCGAGCGTGCCGAGGCGCTGGCGATGCAGGAGAAGGTGGGACATCCGCGCTTCCGCAGCTTTGCCGGGATGCACAAGCTGACGGCGATTACGGCGCTCTACAACATTGCCACGGTGCTGGTGTCGAATGACAGCGGGCCGGCGCACTTCTCGGCGATTTCGCCGATCCGGTCGATTGTGCTGTTTGGGCCGGAGACTCCGCGGCTATACGGCAGTCTGGGGAATTCGGAGTCGATTACGGCAAACCTGGCGTGCAGCCCCTGCGTGACGGCGGCGAACCAGAAGAACTCGGCCTGCAACGACGCGGTGTGCATGCGACTGATTACGCCGGAGCGGGTGCTGGAGTCCATTCGCGCAGCGATGGATGGGAAATGGGTCGCGCGGCGCGACGGGTTGCAGATTTCAGGAGCGGGTCCGGCTTAAAGATTTGGCAGCAGGGCGCGCAGGAGCAGGAAGCCGCCGACACCCAGAAAAAAGATCAGGGCCATGCGGATGCCGGGTTCGCGGTTGACTTCCGGGACGAGGTCGCTGGCGCCGACGTAAAGGGCGACGCCTGCCGAAATGGGCAGTCCGTATTGCATCCAGCCAGGGACGAGTTCAATGGCAAGCACGCCGACCAGAGTGGCGGCGGCGAGGGCGACGGCGGAGTAAAAGGCGACGGTGCGGCTGCGGCCGCTGGCCATCATGACCGAAGCCATGGTGAAGCCCTCCGGCGCCTTGTGCAGAAAGATGGCGAGAAAAATGAGCCAGCCAAGCGAACTGGAGACGACGAAGCCGGAGCCGATGGCCACGCCGTCAAAGAGCGCGTGGACGCTGAGCCCGCCGAGGACGGAGTAGCCGGTGTGGCGGGAGACGAATTCGTTGTGGTGGGTCTCTGCGCCGTAGTGGAAGTGGGCGACGATGGTGTGCTCCAGCAGATGGACGATGCAGTAGCCGGCCATGACGAGCACAGGGCCCATGTGCGGACTCATGCGAAAACTCTCCGGGGCCATTTCCAGCAGGGCCACAGCCATGAGGAAGCCGGCGCCGAGAGCGACGAAGTAGCGCAGGTAGCGCTCCACCCCGCGGGCGCGGACCAGGACCAGACCGCCGGCCACATCGGCCAGGGCGGCCAGCAGGCCGAGCAGGATGGAGAGCTTGAGCATACGTGTTTATCCGCTGTGCCGGATGTGGAGCACGTCGCCATCGTGGACGATGTACTCCTTGCCCTCGAGGCGGAGGGTGCCTTGCGAGCGTGCGGCGGCTTCGCTGCCCGCCGCCAGCAGGTTATCCCAGCGGATGGTTTCCGCGCGAATGAAGTGGTGCTCGAGGTCCGAGTGGATAGCGCCGGCAGCCTGCGGGGCCTTGGAGCCGGCCGTCACGGTCCAGGCGCGGCACTCGTCCTCGCCGGCGGTGAAGAAGCTGATGAGACCGAGCAGTTCGTAGCTCTTGCGGATGAGGCGTACGAGACCGGACTCGTGAAGGCCGTAGCTGGAAAGGAATTCGGAGGCTTCGGCTTCGTCCATGTCGGCCAGTTCGGCTTCGACTTTTCCACAGATGGCGGTGGCGCCGGCGTTGGGTCGATGGGCGACTTCGGCGAGTTTGTAGCGCTCGACCGCGGAGTCAAGATCATCTCCGAGGGTTCCGCCCTCTCCAATGTTAACCACATATAAAACAGGTTTTTGCGAGAGAAACATGAAGCCCTTGATGAGCTTTTTCTCTTCCGGAGTCATCTCCAACTCACGGAGGGGCTGCTCTTTTTCGAGGGCCTCCTTGGAGCGGAGCAGGAGGGCCTGCTCGTGCTCGAGCTCGGTGGAGCGCATCTTCTTGAGGTCTTTTTCGACGCGTTCGAGGCGCTTTTCCACTTGCGTTAGATCGCTGATCATGAGATCGAACTCGACGCTTTTGACGTCACGGAGCGGGTCATTGGGCCCGACGTGGGGGATGGAGTCGTCGTCGAATGCGCGGAGAACGTGGATGAGCGCGTCGACCTGGCGCAGGCTGGCGAGGAATGCGGTTTCCTTGAGCGCCTCCTGGCCGATGGCGGCGACGTCGACGTACTCCACGCTGGCGTAGGTGGTCTTTTTGGGCGAGTAGAGGGCGGAGAGCTTGTCGAGGCGCTCGTCGGGCACGCGGGCGACGCCGATGTGGGCCTCGCGTGGGTTGGAGTAGCCGCGCTCTTCGAGTTTGGCTTTGGTGAGGATTTTAAACAGCGACGTTTTGCCCACCTGAGGCAGGCCGATAATCCCGGTCTTCATTGGCTTTCCGTAGGGGTCCTGGGAGAGTGAACAGCGCAGAGAGGACCGTTTCGATGATACAGGAAGTGCGGGGCGGGGTGGGTGATGGGACAGTCTATGGTTAGGCGGTCACACGACCTGAGCGCGAATGGTCGATCGATCCGAACCTCCAGCGTTTGAATCAATCAAAGTCCTCGCTGTCGCCTTAAAGCCTGGTAGGCGCGCTGTGCAACAAAAAATATTGTCGAAAAGCAAAGCAGGACGACCAGCATCAACCAGACGAGAATCAGCCAGTCGGGCACCTTGCCAGGTTTGCTCAATGACTCCACCGCCAAAAAAGCGAAGAAAGCGATGAGCGTCATGCTCCCGCACTCCACCAATCTGTTTCCTGGACTGCTCTTGAACGTGCGCCAGAAGAAGGTAATGTAGCCGAGGGCGGCGAAGATCGTGCCCATAAAATGGTCGCTGATTTCAGATGCGCCGATCACAGTCTCAGCATTGTAGCGCCGTTCCTCATCGATTTTCCCGGGTTGTCGCCTAACCGGGGACTGTACTGCTACACGTAGCCGTGGGCAATCAGGCGCGGGTGGATTCAGCGCGGGCGACGAGGACGACGGTGGCGAGGCCGAGCAGGAGGATGAGCTCCTCGACGTGCTCGCTGCGACCGTGGAGGCGGTTGAAGTCGGCAACGGCGAGGTTGGTGGGTTCGGCGAGATCGATGGAGCCGCCGGCGGCGACGCGGTCGCGCTCCATGGCAGGAATGATGACGAACTGCGAATAGGCGGTGAAGGCGAGCATGAAAACGACGAGGATCATGGGAGCGAGGACGGAGCGGGACTTGTAAATGTGCCAGGCGGGAGCCACGGCCAGCAGGGCCAGCACCACAATGCCGGAGATGAGGCCGATGCGGTGGAGGATGCGAATGAGTTCGCCGACGATGGCCCCGGCGGTGTGGGTGTCCGCATGGAGGACGCCGAAGGTGGTGGCGGCGACGACGGGGAAGAAAATTTCCGCGCCCAGCCAGACGATGAGCGCGAGATAAAGCAGGGTGCGAAGCAGAGTTTTCATGCGTGACTCACAAGGAGCGGCGGTCCGTGAGGATTTGCCGGGGAGTGCGAACGGACACCGTTGACGCCCTTATGCTCTCACATGGGAGCTACGGGATTGCAAGAGGAGGGCTGGAGGCGGCTGTGGGTTCGAACGCAAAAAAGAAAGCCGGCCAGGCCGCAAGGGACCTGACCGGCGGAGGGATTCTGGCCCTGGAGGGCTAACTGTTGCGCTTGAGCGCGCGCTTGAGGACGACTTCCAGCGCTGCTTTGACCTGAGCGTATTCCTCTGGGCTGAGCGTGCCGGAGAGCTTTTCGCTTTCGAGGGCGAAGAGCTCCTCCTTGAGGGCGTTGAGGAGGGCGGAGTGCCTGGCTGCGGGAGACGCGGCGGGCACGTACGCGGCAGGGGCGGCAGGCAGCGGAGCAGCGCCGGGTATGGGCACGGAGCTGGGTGCACCTGCAGGCTTCCGCAGCAGGAAGGCCGCGGCCACGACGAGCAACAGCGCGAATCCGGAAAGAATCCACCACTTGTACTTGCTGAGCGGGTCCGGGGTGCCAATGGGTTCGCCGAGGCCGCCGCCGGGCTGGCCGTTGTTGGGCATTGAAGCCTGGGCGCCATTGTCTGCCTGGTTGCCGCGTGGCATGGAGCCGGTGCCGGATATGGTGAAGGAAAGGGTAGTGCCGGGGACGATGTTCTTGGCGACGAAGGTTTGTACGCCGGGGTCCTCCTGCACGGACTGGAAGTTGGCGCCGGGGCCCGCGGTGAACTGGATGCTCTTTGGCAACAGGACGCCGATGTTCTGCGTGGGAAGCAGCATCTGCGGGTGGAAGGTGAAGGTGCCGCTGGAGTAGGGCAGCGTGTATTCGACCTGGAAGAGGGTGTCCTTGTCGCCCTGATCCGGCTCGATGGGGAAATTGAAGAAGTAGTGGCCTTTTTCGCCGGTGGGCTTGAGGGTGAGGCTGGTGGGCAAGCTGTTGGCGCTGGGGCGCTGGGCTGCGGCGCCCTGGACCACTGCCTCGGCTGGCAGGACGACCTCAAACGTGCGGGAGCTCCACTCGGTGCGAGGCGGGTTGCTGGTGTTGTGGACAAAGTAGCGCTCCGTGACGGTGGCCTGTCCGTTGCTGGCTTCCACCTCAATCACGTCTGCCTCAATAAAAACGCCCGGCACCTTGGCGGAGACTTCGTAGACGGAGAAGTCCACGGGAGTGTCAGTGGGGGGCGCGGCGTGAAAGTAATCGGCGCCTTGGTGGGTAACGCGGACGAGCATGGGATTGTTGCCGGGCTTGGCGAGGGCGAAATGGCCTTGCGCATCCGTGGTGGTGTTGCCCACTTCCGCCATGCCCGCCTGGGGCTCAATGAGCACAACCCGGTCACCAGAGGCCGGCTTACCGGTGGTTTTGTTGGTGACAGTGCCAGTGATTTGTGCGGCCTGAGCCAGGGCGCCTGCAAGAAAAAGGCCTGCGGCGGCGGAGTGCAGGAAGAGCTTGATCGATCGCATGGTTGTGAGGGCTTTCCTTTTGATTTTGCGCGGAGCCGGCGCTAGGCCTGCTGCAAGTGCTCAATTTCTGCCAGCAACTGCGCGGTTTCATTTTCGAGGATCTCGCGCTGGGCTACGAAGTCTTCCTCAGGATATTTGCCTGCTCGGAACTCGAAATTCAAGTCACGCAGGTTTTCATAGAGCTGTTCCTTCTGCTCCAGCAGGTAGTCAAGGCGGGTTTTCTGGCGCTGGGTGGCGAAGACATTCTCTGGCCAGAAGGTGTAAACGGCCAGCGCTAGAGCCAGCATGATGCCAGCGATGAATCCCTGGGATTCAAGCATGTTTCAAACCCCTCCTTCGTTGTCGGAGCCGGTTTCGCGGCGGATTTTTTCTCGCAGGGCCTCGATCTCAGGGTCTGCGGGCTGGGGCGCGTGCTGCGATCTTCCGATCGACCACTGGCGAACGAGCAGGATGGTTCCGAGCAGGGCGGCGGCGAAGACCGCGATGGGCGCGATCCAGGCCACGAGGCTGAAGCCGTGCATGGGAGGAGCGGCAAGTACGGTGGCGCCATATTTGGCAGAGAAGCTGGCGAAGATTTCCTTGTCGGTTTGTCCGGCCGCGATGTCAGCACGGAGTTCGGCGTTTTCCTGGGTGGAGGACGTGCATCCGACATGGTTGCACTCGCCGAGCAACTCATTGCAGCCGCAAGTGCACATGAGTCGATGGCTCAGGTTCTGGTAGCGCTGACCGGCGTCGCTGGCACCCATAGAGAAACAGACGGCAACGGCGAGGGCGAAGGCCTGGAGGGACTTGATCCAGAAGGTGAAGCGGGTGTTGGCCATGATCAATCGCCTCCCTTCAGCGCCGGTTCCTTGGGTGCGGGTTGCGCCGCCGGGACGCGGAGTGCGGCGGTGGCCGGCGAGATGCTGGGAACGAGGGCGATGAAGGTGCCGAAGACGATGAACACCACGCCGGCCCATATCCAGCTGACCAGCGGATTAAGGAAGGCCTTGATGATGGGATTGCCGGTGTCAGGGTTGGTGCCCTCAAAGACGACATAGAGATCCCATCCGGGAACGGAGTGGATGGCCACCATGGTCTGGGGTTGTCCATTGACGTGGTAGACGCGCTTTTCCGGGGTCATCTGGAAGAGCTTGTGGCCGTCGCGGTAGACGTCGAGTACAGCGTAATTGGAGTCGTAGTTGTCGTTCGAGTCCTGGGTGAATCCGGTACAGCGAAGGGTGTAAGGGCCGATGGCCAGGTTGCTGCCAACGGAAAGTTCCTCCTCCTGGCTGCGGTTAAATGCGGATCCGGCGAGGCCGATGATGACGATGACGACGCCGATGTGAATCAGGTACCCGCCGTAACGGCGCGTGTTGCGGTGGATGAGCAGGTACATGGAGACAAACAGGTTGCGGCTTGTTTGCCGGGCAATGACCAGGGCGCCGCGGAGGTATTCCGACAGGATGGCTGTGAGTACGCCGGCCGAGAGCGAGAAGGCGACCAGAGCGTAAAAGTTGCCGGAGTCAAAGGAGCCGTTCTTCCAGGGGCGGACACCGACGGCGAGGCAGACAATGACCGTGCCCCAGAGGGCGATGGAGGGAAGGATGAAGTTGCGGCGGATGGCGCGAAGGGAAGTGGAGCGCCAGGGCAGCAACGGACCTACGCCGGTGAGGAAGAGCAGGAAGAGGCCGATGGGAATGGCTTCACGGTTATACCAAGGAGCGCCAATCGTCACTTTGGTGCCATCGTAGAACTCGTGAATGATGGGAAAGAGCGTGCCCCAGAGAATGACGAAGCAGGCGGCGAGCAGGACCAGGTTGTTGAAGAGGAAGCTGGACTCGCGACTGACGAGCGACTCGACGTGCTGCTCGCATTTGAGGTGGTCGCGCTGAACAATGTACGTGAAGATGCACACCGCCAGCACAATGCCCATGAAGATGAGGAACCAGGTGCTGATGGGCGACTGCGCGAAGGCATGAACCGAGCTCACCAGCCCGCCTCGCGTCAGCGTCGTTCCCAGCAACGTAAGCAGGAAGGTGCAGAAGATGAGCCAGACGTTCCAGCTCTTCATCATGCCCTTGCGCTCCTGCATCATGACGGAGTGAAGGAAAGCCGTGCCGGTAAGCCAGGGCATGAAGCTGGCGTTTTCCACCGGGTCCCATCCCCAGTAGCCTCCCCAGCCGAGCACGGCGTAAGCCCAGTGCATGCCGAGGAAGATGCCGCAGGTGAGAAACAGCCAGGCGACCATGGTCCAGCCGCGGGTAATCCGGATCCATTTTTCGCCGGGGTAGCGCATCATGAGCGCGCCGAGGGCGAAGGCGAAGGGGACGGTGAATCCCACATAGCCCAGGTAAAGCATGGGCGGGTGGATCACCATCTCAGGGTATTGGAGGAGGGGATTCAGGCCGTTTCCATCCGCCGGGACGGCGCCGCTGATGAGTGAAAAGGGGGTGGCGGCAAAGTTCATCACAGCCAGGAAGAAAAGCTGCACGGCGGCCAGGATGGTTCCGGCATAAGCGTAGAGCTTGACGTCCGTTTTGTGCGTCAAACGGAGCACAAATCCGTACGCGCCGAGCAGCCATGCCCAAAGCAGGAGGGAACCCTCCTGACCGCTCCAGAGTGCGGCGAACTTGTAGGGCGCGGGCAGAGCGCGGTTGGAGTGCTCCAGGATGTAAGTGATGGAAAAGTCGTTAGCGAAGACCGACCAGACCAGCGCGAAGGCCGCGGCGCTGACGGCGAAGAAACCGGCAATGCCGGCTCGGCGGGCCGTGTCTGCCAGCCGCTCCGGTGAGATGCGCACGGGTTGGCCGGTGGCGATGAGTCGGAGGGCAATGGTGCCGGCAAAAAAGTTATAGGCAGCCAACGCCAGGGCAATGAGAAGGGCAAAACTACCAAAAGCTGCCATTAGGTCTCCAACATGATTCTCGCATGCGAACCGGCTGCCTCAGCTTTGGGGCAACCCAACGAGGTTATTCTCGCCCAATGATAGACCGTTCCTTTGTGATTTGCCTCACACTTGCGGTGGAGGAGGCGCGAGCCGGGGAGGGGGGCCATTCACCGAGAAAATTGACCCATGAGCTGGCTGGCCACTTCCAACATTTCTTCTGAGGCAAATGGACGGGGGAGGAAGCGGACACCGTCCGCATCGGGGTTTGGCGGGGCTTGGTCGTCTCCGCCAAGCACGAGGACGAGCACACGAGGGAGGCGGGCATGGAGTTCGGCCGCAAAGGCGGGGGCATTCATTCCGGGCATCTGTGGGCCCGTGATGACCAAGGCCAGATCGTCCGCGAACTGGGGCTGCTCCACCATGCAGAAGGCCTCAGCCGGATCAGAGACCCGCTGGACGTTCTGAAACCGCTTTTCGAGGATGGACTTGCGAACGAACGCCTGAAGCGGATCGTTATCCACCAATAGAATTGTCGCCATCTGCCCCTGAATTGGCGCGCCCATCGCACTGGGCCCGCTCGCACAACCGCTTTTCTCGAACTTGTCGAACTACTGACCTACGATGACGGCGGGCAGCGAGCGGTTGCCTGCGGTGTCGGTGGGGGCAACAGAGAAGCGGGCTAGCCGAAGAGGATTTCCCTCTCGCGCAACTCTTTAATGGTGTCTCGCAGCCGGGCGGCTTTCTCAAATTCGAACCTTTTGGCGGCCTCACGCATTTCGGCTTCGAGCCTGGCGATGTACTGTTCCACTTCCGCCTGGGAGCTGAACTCAGGGAGGCTGGCTGCTTCTTCTTCGGCGAGTTCGCCGTACTCGGCCTTGAGAATCTGCGCGAGGCCCATGTCGACCTGACTCAGGATCGACTGCGGTGTGATGCCGTGCTCCTCGTTATAGGCGCGCTGCAACTCGCGGCGGCGGTCGGTCTCATTCATGGCCTGGCGCATGGAGTCGGTGATGCGGTCAGCATAAAGAATGGCGCGGCCCTCAAGGTGACGCGCGGCTCGGCCCATGGTCTGAATGAGCGATCCGGCGGAGCGGAGGAAGCCTTCCTTGTCTGCGTCGAGGATGGCGACGAGAGAAACTTCGGGCAGATCGAGGCCCTCACGGAGCAGGTTGATGCCGATGAGGACGTCGAACTCGCCTTTGCGCAGGCCGGCGAGGAGCTTGACTCGCTCGAGGGTTTCTATTTCCGAATGCATGTATCGGCAGCGGACACCCACCTCGGTGTAATAGCCGGCCAAGTCTTCCGACATGCGCTTGGTGAGGGTGGTGACGAGGACGCGCTCATTGCGCAGGGCGCGGTCGCGGATTTCGGCGAGGAGGTCGTCGATCTGGCCCTTGACGGGGCGGATTTCGACTTCAGGGTCGACGAGTCCGGTGGGACGGATGACCTGCTCAACGACGACGCCGGCCGAGCGGGTGAGCTCGTACGGGCCGGGCGTGGCGGAGACGTAAATGGCCTGTTGGACGCGATTCTCAAATTCCTCGAATCTGAGAGGGCGATTGTCCATGGCGGAGGGCAGGCGGAAGCCGTAATCGACGAGATTCTGCTTGCGGCTGCGGTCGCCGTGCCACATGCCGTGAACCTGTGGGATGGTGGCGTGGCTCTCGTCGATGAAGATCAGGAAGTCGCGTGGGAAGTAGTCGAGCAGCGTGGGCGGAGCTTCGCCGGGAAGTCGGCCACTGAAGTGGCGCGAGTAGTTTTCAATGCCATGGCAGTAGCCCATGGACTTGATCATCTCGAGATCGAAGCGGGTGCGCTGATGGATGCGCTGCGCCTCCACCATGCGGCCCTGGGATTCGAGCTCGGCCACCCAGCTGTGGAGCTCGGACAGGATGGATTCGACGGCCTCGGCGCGGCGCTCCGGCTGCACCACATAGTGGCTTTTGGGGTAGATGGGCAGGCGTGCGTATTTCTGCTTCACGGTGCCGAAGAGCGGATCGATTTGCGAGAGGGACTCAATCTCGTCGCCGAAGAGCTCGATGCGATAGGCAGTTTCGTCGTAGGTGGGGAAGACCTCAATGATGTCGCCGCGGACGCGGAAGGTGCCGCGGCGGAAATCGTTGTCGTTGCGCTCATAGAGGATTTCGACGAGGCGGCGAGTAATGTCTTTGCGGCTGATGCGCTGGCCTTTTTCGAGCAAGAGCAGCATTCCAAAGTAG
>DATKTQ010000058.1:0-6447 GCA_035531055.1 Occallatibacter sp.
ATTGACTTTGGCTGCCTCCAAGCCGCATTGTAACCATCGACAGGGTTCTCGAGAACCCGCATGAATACAGGGGTTTTGTGCAGAAGTTGCCCCGGTCGCACTCCCTCCATGCGGTACTCGTTTCAGGCATCTTCAAGAGCGCTTGAGGACGCCGGACGACGAAAACCCAGGCAACAATGGCTGCCCAGAGGGCACGCTCACAAGGAGAACATCACATGGCAACTGGAATGACCAAGACCGCCCTGACGCGGCACATGGCCGAGAAGCTGCAACTGACCAACAAGCAATCCGCTGCGTTCCTTGACCTGCTGGCGGAGACCGCCATTAAGGAAACCAAGAAGAACGGCGTATTCGTGATCCCCGGCATCGGCCGCCTGGTGAAGGCAGAGCGCAAGGCGCGCATCGGCCGCAACCCGCAGACCGGCGCTGCGATCAAGATCAAGGCCAAGACCGTGGTGAAGTTCCGCGTGGCCAAGGCCGCCAAGGACGTAATCGCTCCCACCAAGAAGTAACGAACAGAACCGCAGACCCGAGGGGAAGAGCCGAGCGCTCTTCCCCTTTCTGCATGGGGCGACGAAGCCCTGGACGGGAGCGGAGCCATGGGGATTTGGCGGGCACTGGAGCGGGCGCGAGCGCCGATTGCGTGGATGGCGCTGACCTATGTTGGCAGCGTGGCTGTAGGCGCGGGGATGGCGCATGCGGGGAATGGACTTGTCTTGCGGTATCGCGACCGGCTGGTGGGGCACGCGGGAGAAAGCGGCGCCGGAGGCGCGATGAGGCGGAACGAGCGCGTCCAGGCGGCGTTGCTCGACTTTGGCAGCAACCTGCTGATGGGCGCGGTGCCATCCACGGTGATGGGGATTTCCGTGGTGATGCCGTTTCCGCTGGCGGCGTATCGCGGATGGGTGGGCGGCATTGTTTCAGTGGACGGGCAGCATGTGAGCCGGTTTGCAAACCGGCGCGAGGGCATCTACTACCTGGGCGTGTTGCTGCTTCAGCTGATCCCATACACGCTGGCGGGCGGGGCGGGGGTTCGTCTGGGACTTGGCTTTCTGCTTCCGCGGGGCCGATGGGGGTATGCGGACCACAGGCGCTGGCTGGGGTTGCCGGCGGAAGGCGTGCGCGATGTGGGCTGGCTGTATCTGCTGGTGGTGCCGCTGTTTCTTGTTGCGTCGCTGGTGGAGTTTCTGGCGCGGTAACGCAGACCGGAAACGATGTGCCAGGCGCGCGGCTAACTCCTGTTGCTGAGTTGTGCGCGGCTGCTGGGCACCAGGGCGCGCGCTACGAGCGAGAAGCCGAAGCTGATGAGGACGGCCTTCATCATAAGCTGGTTGTTATAACTCCAGGAAAGAAAAGCCAGCGTCACAAAGACGCCGATGGGGAACAGCTCGGACAGCACGGAGCGGATCCACTGCGGCCGTGCGCCGGAGCGTGGCAGCTCGCTGCGCAGGCGCGGCAGGATGCGCGGCACGGCATTGAGATAGGCAAGGTACGGCTCGTCAAGTTGCTCGGTGAGGAAGGCTTCCTCGCCCAGAATGAGGCGGAGAAGAAACACGGTAAGCAGCACGAGGGTGAAGAGTGCTCCGGTGGGCGGCATGATGAGCGCCATGGCCGCAACCGTGCACCACAGGCCGAGATAGAGCGGGTTGCGCACGCAGCGGTAAGGGCCGTTTGCCATGACGCCGTCGGCCTGCATGTCCCAGTGGAGGACGGTGGCGGGGCCCAGGTATGCGGTGCCCCACACGCGCAGCACCGCGCCCAGGGCGGCCACCAACGCACCGAGCACGATGACAATGGGCGCAGCCAGCGTGAACGACGCGAGCCCAAAGCGGCTGAGCTGGAGCGCGAGCCACTCCAGCAGAGAGATGCGCGAGGCAAAGCCGGTGGGAGGCGCAATGACGCCGATCCACGGCGCCCAGAAGCCGAGCGTAATGATGGCCGTGTTGATGGCCATTCGCAGGCGAAATTCGATTCTTGTGGCTTTCATCCTTTGCTCTCGCTCGTGGGAGTGTAGCATCCGTGGCCAATGCGCGCGGCGCAGCCGCCTGAACTGCGCCAGTGCGGAACATGACACTTCGCGGGGCTATTTTTCCGGGTCCACGAGCGCGCCGTAAACTGCGGCGCGGCTTTTGTATTCGAGATTGGGACTGGCGGGGCCGAGCATGCGCTGGATCATGCCGACGAAGACGACATCATTCGTAGGATCCACCCAGAACCAGGTGCCCGCAGCGCCGTCCCAAAGGTACTCGCCTTTGCCATCGGAGAGATCGGCCATGGCGGGGTTGAAGACGACCGCGCCGTTGAAGCCGTAGCCGAAGCCTGGACGCATCTTCTGATAGCCAATGCTGTACTTTCCGGTGAGCAGTTCGGGCGGCAGATGATTCGAGGTCATCAGCTTGACGGTGGCCGGCGAAAGAATGCGCACGCCGTCCAGCTGGCCGCGGTTGAGCAGCATCTGCGCAAAGCGGTAGTAGTCTTCCGCGGTGCTGACCATGCCACCGCCGCCGGAAGGCAAGCCGGGCTGCGCAGCGTAGTCGCGCTGTACGAGGCCTCCGGCACTGTTGGCAACAAGCTCACCGTTGGGGCCGGTGGTGTAGAGCGTGGCGAAGCGGTTGCGCTTGCCGGCGGGCACGAAGAAGCCCGCATCGCGCATGCCCAGCGGCGCAAAGATGTGCTCGCGGTCAAAGTCTGGAAGCGACTGGCCGGAGAGTTTCTCCACGATGTAGCCCTCGATGTCCATGGAGACCGAGTAGGTCCAGCCCTGGCCGGGCTCGTAAAGCAACGGAATTTTGGCGAGCTTGTCGATGAATTCCTGCAGGTTCTTCGAGTCGAACAGATGCGCGTCGCGGTACATCTGGTCCACCGGCGTGTTGCCAAAGAAGCCGTAGGTGAAGCCTGCGGTGTGCGACATCAGTTCGCGCATGGTGGGCTGCTGTTCGGGGTCGGCCAGAATCACGCGCCCGCTGGCGTCCACGCCTTTATAGACCTTGAGGTGCGCGAACTCTGGGATGAATTTGGAGATGGGGTCCGAGGGCTGCCACTTGCCTTCTTCGTAGAGGATCATCATGGCCACGCCGGTGATGGGCTTGGTCATGGAGTAGTCGCGGAAGATTTCGTCCTTGCGCATGGGCGTGGTGCTGGCCATGTCCGCGTCGCCGTAGGTGCGGTAGTCGACGATTTTTCCGTGGCGCGCGAGGATGGTGACGATGCCGGCGATGCGCTTCTGGTCAACGGACTGCTGCAGGATGGCGTGCAGGTTTTTGAGGCGCGCGGAGGAGAAGCCGACGCTCTCCGGTGCGACGGGCGTCAAGTCGATGCTTGGCGCGGATTGCTGTGCATGTGACGGCTGCGCGACGAACGCAAGCGAGCCGAATGTGAGTGCGGCAGCCAAGGCGGTGTGCGCGGGACGGGAAAGGCAATGCAGCTTCATCGAAATCTCCACGGGGGCGGTTCGCGGCCTGGCGCAGTGCGGCGGCGGGCCGGAAGGCCGCACCCTTTATAGCAGAGCGCGGCCACGCCGGGCGCGGAGAAAACGGACGTCAGTAAATGAGCTTAAGCGAGAACTGGATTTGCCGCGAGGTGCCGGCGGTTCTGCTGATTTGGCCAAAGCCGGAGCCGTTGAGGATGTTGGCGGGCAGGCCCATGTTCACGATGTTGAACAGGTTGAAAAACTCCGAGCGGAACTGCAGGTCCATACGCTCGGCTCCGCTGGCGCGTCGGCCAATGGGTGTGTCTTTGATGAGCGCAAAGTCGAAGTTGTAAAACGCGGGGCCTCGGAAGGTGTTGCGGCCAAGCGTGCCGAAGCGTCCCTGATTGGGCCCGGTGCCGTTGGCCACGTGGATGGGAATGGAGAAGAAGGCCGAGGCGTTGTTGGCGCCCGCGCCAAAGTAGTCCTTGCGGTCTTTGCGTGCGGTGGAGAGCTGGGGCTTGGCAATCTGGTCCGGCCGGTCCACGCCGTTCGATCCATACCCGGTCTGCTGAATGCCGGAGTACACGGTAAACGGAGCGCCGGAGCTGATGCTGGAAATGCTGAGCATCTCCCATCCTCCAGTGACTTTGCGGCTGACGGCGTGGAGGAAGTTGGCATCCTGCAGGTGAAGGTCCTGCGCCACGCTGAGACCGAAGCCGTGCGTGATGTCGAAAGCCGAAGGGCCTTTCTCCGGATGAGTGTCAAAGGGATCTTGCGAAAAGCCGGAACTGACGGCGCCGGTGGAACCGGTGCCGCCAAGGACCAGGCTGGAGTTGTCAATCGACTTGCTCCAGGTGTAACTGGCCTGGATGCCGGGGCCGCCGTGGCCGACGGTGCCGGAGAGCGAGGTTTGCAGGGCGTGATAGGTGGAGTGTGAGTCGGCGATGATGACGTTCTCCACGCCGAAGCCGCCGGTGACGTTGCCCGCGTTGTCGAATTCGGTGTGCGGCGCAAAGCCGGGACCGGCGCCAGGATAGGCGTTGGGAAAGCTGTAGCGGGGCAACCGCTGCGCGGCGGTGCCCACGTAGGCTGCGTCGGCCGTGAGGTTGCCGAACTTGCGCTCCAGGCCGAGGGTCCATGTGTAGACCGTGGCGTTGGTAAAGGAGGCATCGACGCTGCTGAGGTTGAGCGCGCTGACCACGTGGCTGGGCGTGAGCGCGGCCATGTCCTTCTCGTAGCGGTCCACGTCCATGATGGTGTTTGGCGCTACCGGCTTGTAGCGGCCGGGCTGCAGGATTAGCTGGCCGTCTGGGGTGTAGACCTGCGGCAGCTGTGCAGGCGTGAGCTGGAATCCGTAAGGGATGGGCGCACCCGCCGCAGCCACCAGGCGTGGAGTGACGGCGAACGGCGCGGAACCGGTGAGGAAGTTGTCCTGCCAGATGTTGGGCGGAATGACCATGATGCCGCCGCCCATGTGCGCCTGCAGGTTGGGCGTCACCTGCCAGGCAACCTGCACGCGCGGCTCCCATCCGTGCTTGCTGGTCTGGTAACGGGGCTGCGGATTCACCACATATTGCTGTACACCATTGATCATGCGCAGGGCGCCGGTGCGCTTGGCCCGCTCAGAGATGGGCGTGTACAGATCCCAGCGCAGGCCGTAATCGAGTGTGAGGCGCGGCGTGATCTTCCATGTGTCCTGCGCCCACAGGGCGTAGTTTTCGCGGTTGATGGCCGCCGGCCCCATGTGATCGCCGCCTGAAATTCCCGGCGCAGCCAGCTCGACCGTATAGACAAACGCGCTGCCGGAAAGGAAGCCGGAGAGCGTGTCTGGCAGTGGATCTCCGGCGGCGATATTGTGTTGGCCGCTCTGCGAAGGGATGGCCTCCGTGGCATAGGCGGCGCCACCGCCGAAGTCATATTCGCCATTGGGGCTGATACCGAAGTAGGTGGTATCGCGATTGATGCGTGCCTCAAAGCCGGCCTTGAAGACGTGGCGACCGGAGGTGAAGGCGAGGGTTTGCCGGCCCTGAAACAGGTTGCCGTAAGCGACCATTACGGAGCCGCCGGCGCTGTTGAATGCTTCAAACAGACCGTCATTGAACTTCACGGCTGGATCTGTGTAGTTGATTGCCGGAAAGCCTGGCGTGGAGCGCGTAATGCCGATGAGCGACTCCAGCACAAGCCGTGGAGAGACGGTGCGCGTGTACGTACCCACTACGTTCCGCTCCCGGTCCAGATAGTTCACGGCAAAGGTGGGATCGATGGCTGTCTGATCCGGGTTTGTGGTTGGTCCGATGATGTTGTCCATGGTGAAGCGCGCAAAGAACTGGTCTTTCGGCGAGATTTTGTGATCGATGCGCAGGGAGAACTGGTCCGCGTTCGTCACCACTTTGGACGCGGTGGCGTAGGTGCGATCGCCGAAGGCTCCGGAGGGATCGTTGGGGAGCGGATAGCGCGCCAGAATGTCGGCGATGGCAGACGGGACGGGCACCTGCAGCGTGTCCGTTGAGCCGTCGGAATAGGTCACGTTGTCCACGCCGGTGCGTTCGGAGGCCGTGGGCACGGGCATCACCTGCGTGGTGCCCAGCACCTGGCGAAAGCCCTGGTACTCCGTGAAGTAGAAGGTGCGATTGCGGCCGTCGTAGATGTGCGGGATATAAATGGGTCCACCGTTGGTAAAGCCGAACTCGTTGCGGCGGAAGGGCGGAATGCGGCCGGGGTAGGCCGCCGTGGGATGGTCAAAGTAATTGCGTGCGTCGAAGGCGGAGTTGCGCACAAACTCAAAGAAGGAGCCGTGGAAACCGCTGGCGCCGGAACGCGTGATGATGTCAGTGAATCCGGAGGCGCCGCGGCCGATTTCCGCCGGCATCCAGCCGGAACTGGACTGAATTTCCTGAACGGCGTCCACGTTGAAGTTGGAGAAGGTGGAGCCGCCCATTTCGGGGTCGCTGATGTCAGCGCCGTCCATGGCGAAGGTGGCCTCCACACCGCGCTGGCCGTTGATGGCGAATTGAGCGGTGAAGTTGGAGGAGCCGTTC
>DATKTQ010000059.1:0-4030 GCA_035531055.1 Occallatibacter sp.
GCTGTCCAGATAGAACTTCGCCGTCGCTCCGCTGCCTGCGCTGGCCTCGCGCACCTTCACCGTGCTCACGCCCGCGCCAAAATCCACGTTCTTATACACGGCCTGCGCCCCGTTCGTCAGATAGCCGAGGTCGTAGCCCCCTGTGGTGTCGCTCGTGGTCTCCTACTGCAGGCCGCTCTCCGTTGCGTAGCTCGAGCCCTGAATCTCCGCCGTCGCCGGCATCGTTCCCGTGCCAGTCTGCGTGCCCGCCCACGTGAATGTGGCCGCGCTCAGCGCCGGCAGCGTGTACGGAAACGACTGCGTCCCCCACTGCAGGCGGAAGCTGTTGCTCGCGCCCGTGTTGTTGAACGCCACAAGCGCTTTTGACCCGTCCGGATTCTTGAACGCCACAGTGTCGATGCCGTTCGCATTGCTCGAGTAGATGCGCACCGCGCCCGGCAGCACATATTTGCTGTACTGGCCCAGCGTATAAAACTCAATGTCCTTGGTCACCGCGCCGGTTGTGCTGTTCACCGTAACAATTGGCGTGCATGTGTTGCAGCCGCCGAGCCCCGCATTCTGCGTCAGGTTCGGACCCAGGTTCTCATTTAGCGCCAGGCTCCACTTCACATACGCCTTCGCCGCGTTGCGCAGCACCCCGGTAATCTCCACAAAATCTGCCGTGAACTGGTCGCTCACCCACGTGCCACCGGAGTGCTCCGTCTCCCATTGTCCCTTCGTCGGGAACAGATTCTGTACAGTCTGCTGCGCGCCCGGAGGGCCGCCATAGCCATGCCAGGCCGTGCCCGCCACCAGCGGCGAAGCCAGCACCGTCGAATCGCCCAATACCGTCTCCGGATACGCAGGTGTGTCCCAGTTGTGGTCGTAGACCAGCACCTGCGTGGACAAGTTATTGGCCTGCAACGCCGGCAGCGCATAGTCGCGCAGCACGCTCAGCTGCGTGCCCGCGTCCATGCCCATGCTCGGGTAGCTCGTCGTCACATAGAGCGGCTCATTCTGCAGCGAGATGTAATCAATGGGCACGCCCGCCGACGCATACGCCTGAATGAACTTCACAAAATAATTCGCAAAGGCCGCTTCATTGGTCGACGTCAGCAGCAAATTGCCTCCCAGCATCGACACCGGACTCATCGACGCCGGGTCCTTCATCCATCCCGGCGGGCTCCACGGGTTGGCCATCAGCTTCATCGCAGGGTTCAGCGCCTTCGCCTGCTGAAGGACGGGCAATATATCCGTCTGGTCATGCGCAATGGAGAAATTCGCCAGCGTCGGATCCGTCTGCCCCACCGGCATGTCGTCATAGGAGTAGACCGAGCGCGCCAAGTCGCTCGCGCCCATGGGAATGCGCATGAAGCTCAGTCCAATGCCGCCGCCGTTGCGCGTGAACAGGTCGTTCATCGCGCTGGTTTCAGCGCCGGACTGCGCCACCTCATGCAGCAGATACGCCGCCGAATCCGTGAACGCTGCGCCGAAGCCCTCCATCGTCTGGTAAGTCTGCGTCTCGTCCGCCAGCACCTGGTTGTCGCTCGCCGTCGCCGTCCGCGCGGTAAAGGTCAAACTCGGCTGCGCGGCCAGCAGGCTCGTGCGGTCATGCGTGCTCAGCACCACGCTCACCGACGGCCCGGCCAGCACATACATCCCCGTGGCCACCGCGCTGTTTGCGTAGCCGCTCGCCGCGGCCATTGCCTCAATTGTCGTGTCCTCGTTCACCGCAATCGCGCCCGAGTAGACCGCGGAATTCGTCGTCGGCGTGGACCCGTCCGTCGTGTAGTAGATCGTCGCGCCATTCGTCGCATCGGCCAGGGTCACGCTTTGTTCCGCGTTGAACGAGCCCGGAGCCGGGCTGAAGGTCGGCGTCGCCGCCGGCGTGGGGGGCGGCGTGGAACTGCTGCCCCCTCCGCCTCCACCGCAACCCGCCAGGCAAACACCGGCCAAAGCTCCCGCAAGCATCCAATTCCGCATAAGGTCCCACACTCGCATCCGTTCCGCCCGGAATTCTCAACACCCTCCGGCGGCGCAGTTCTTGTGAAGTGTGAGCATACTCCAACCCCGGCGGTCTTGTCTCGCCGTTTCCCTTTAGACAATCGCTTGTGTTGCTATTCTCCCCAGCCGCCACCGCCCGGCGACTCCACCCGCAGCCGGCTCCCGGCCGCGAGTTCCCGCGTACATTTGCCCGGAAGTTCCTGCTCCCTGCCGCCGCTCCGCACTGTGGTCCGGCCGGTTGCGCCCGGTCCTCCTCCTGCCAGGCCCCACGGCCCCGCCAGCCGCCGGTCCGCCAGAAGCGTCACCTGCGCCTCGCCCAGCAGCTCCAGCTCGCGCACCACGCCGTCCCCGCCCCGATGCTTTCCCTTGCCGCCGGAGTTCTTTCGCAGCCCATAGCGAACCATGCGAAATGGATACGCATACTCGAGCGCCTCCACCGGCGTGTTCAGACTGTTGGTCATGTGCGCGTGGTGTGCGCTCGCGCCCGCACCCTCGGGTCCCGCACCCAGCCCACCGGCAATCGTCTCGTAATAGGTGTAAGCGAGACCATTGCGCGGGTCCGTGCCGCCGATCGTCAGGTTGTTCATCGTGCCCGAACTCGCCGCCGGAATCCGCCCAGGCAGCGCCTGCGCCAGCGCCCGCAGCAGCGTGTCCACAATCCGCTGCGAGGTCTCCACATTGCCGCCCGCCACCGCCGCAGGAAGCGCTGCATTCACCACCGAGCCCTCCGGCGCTGCAACGCGCACAGGCCGCATCAACCCTGCCGTGGCCATCGCCCCCGGCGGCAGCAGGCACCGCAACACATAGAACACCGCCGACCACGTGATCGCATACACCGCGTTTACGCTGCCCGGCACCTGCCCATCCGTCCCCGCAAAGTCCACCACCACACGCCCGCTCTTCGGTTCGTTCCGCACCGTCACGCAAATCTTCACGAGCCCCGGCCGCACACCGTCGTCATCCAGAAAATCTTCCGCCTTCCACTCACCCGCGGGCAGCGCGGCCAGCACCTGCCGCATCAGCCGTTCCGAACCCTCCAGCATGGCGCGCACTCCGCGCAGCAGCCGCGCATGGCCAAAGCGCGCCACCAACTCCAGCATCCGCGCCGCGCCCACGCGGCATGCGCCCATCTGCGCCGTCAGGTCGCCCTCGCGCTCCCGCGGCGTGCGCACATTTGCCAGCAGAATCGCCAGCACCGCCGCATCCATGTGTCCGCCGCGCACCAGCTTCACCGGAGGAATCCGAATCCCCTCCTGCGCAATCTCTCGGCACGGACCCATCGACCCCGGATACATCCCACCCACGTCCGCATGATGTGCGCGATTGGCCACGAAGAACGCCGGCCGCCGCCCGCCAGGCAAAAACACCGGTGCCACCATCGTCAGGTCTGGCAGGTGCGTCCCGCCGCAAAAGGGATCGTTCAGCAGAGCCACGTCGCCCGGCACAAACTCCATCGCATCCAGCGCCGCGCGCACGCTCATCGGCATGGACCCCAGGTGCACAGGCATGTCGTCGCCCATCGCAATCAGCTCGCCCTCGGCAGAAAACACCGCCGACGAGTAGTCCCGCCGCTCCTTGATGTTCGGCGAAAAGGCTGTCCGCCGCAGCGCAGCGCCCATCTCCACCGCCACCGAGTGCAGCGCGTGACCCACCACTGCCACCTCCGCCGCATCCGGCCCGGCCTGCTTTCTCGCTCTCGCCCGTCGCTTCGCGCGTGTTGCAGCCTGCTTCATCGCCCGCCTCCGCGCTTCGCCGCCGGTTCCAGAATCAAATTTGTCTGCGCGTCCACGCGCGCCGTCCATCCCATCGCCACATAAGTCGTCGCGCTCAACTCGGTCACCACTGCCGGACCAGTGAACTGTTCGCCCGGCCGCAGCTTTGCGCGGTCATAGAGCGCGCCACGCCGCCAGGCCCCGCCCTCAAACACGCGATGCGCACCCAGCCGCGCGTGCCTGCCATCGCCTCGTACCATCTTCACTCGCGCTTTGCACGGCGCAGGCGTGTGCACCACGGCCAACACGCGCAGCGTCACCACCTCCACCGCGCG
>DATKTQ010000060.1:0-15817 GCA_035531055.1 Occallatibacter sp.
CCTCCGCCTTGCCCCGCCGCGCAACCGCGCCTTACACTTGCCTGTCCGTTCCAGCCGCTCGTCCGCTGCACGCAACGGAATTCCTTCGCCCGGCGTCATGTTCGCATTGTTGGTCGCTCGCGTCTCTGGAGAAGATATGAAGCGTTTCGCCTTTTTAATTCTTGCCGTCTCCTTGCTCTCGCATCCTTTGGCTTCTCACGCTCAGCAGTACACTCGCGGCATCGGCGTCTACCCCGGCGATCCCGCCGAATACACCGGACCTTCCCTCGTCTCCGGCGGCTCCACGTATCGCAACCTCGCCCTGAACCGCCCCGCTTACCAGTCCAGCGCCTACGACTACAACCTCACCGCGCAGCTCGTCACCGACGGCATCGTCGAGTCCGCCCTCCCGCACTGGATCGTCACCTCTACCAGCAGCGCCGGCATCCTCCCCAAGCAGCAGCGCGAGTTCTTCCTCGACGGCGGCATCGTTTCCTCCGTCGACGTCTCCGGCGATCATCCCTGGGTCGAGTTCGATCTCGAAGGCGGCGACCCTCCGCCCACCATCGACCGCATCGATCTCTACCTCCGCAAAATCTACGTGCCCAATCTCTCCAGCCCCTGGACCTACACCGTCCTCGGCTCCAACGACGGTCAGCACTGGCAGCAGGTGGGACTCGCCACCGGCACCCAGTGGCCCTCCATGGGTTTCTCCGGCCCCAGCTTTGAGCAGACCATCGCCTTCTCCGCGCCCGCCAGCTTCCGCGCATATCGCCTGCAGCTTTCCGCCGCCGCCGTTCACACTTGGGAAGTCGCCGAGCTCATGCTCTTCCACGGCGATAAGGAAGTCCGCGTCGCCGGCCCAACTCACTTCCACAGCGTCTGGATGAGCGCTGGCAGCGGCGAAGAATGGGTCTACGTGGACCTCGGCGCCGTCTCCACATTCAACCGCGTCTCGCTCGCATGGATTCGCCCTGCCGCCGAAGGCTCCCTCCAGGTCTCCGACGATGCCACCCATTGGCAAATCCTCGAGCCTCTGCCCTCCGGCTCCGGCCTCCAGCAGGACATCTCCCTCGCTCATCCCGCCAAAGGCCGCTACGTCCGCGTCCTCATGACCAAACCCTCCCAGCCCGGCAGCCAGTACATCCTCAGCGAGCTCCAGGTCTTCGGCCGCGGCGGTCTTGTCCCCGAACCCAAACCCGCAGCGGCGCCCCAGCCCAACGGCACACTCCCGCTCGCCGGCGGCGCATGGCGTCTCCAGCGCGCATCGCTCGTCCCTGCCGATGGCGCAGCCATTTCCACGCCCGGCTTTGCCGCCAAGGATTGGAGGATCGCCACCGTCCCCGGCACCGTGCTCACCAGTTACCTCAATGACGGTGCCATTCCCAACCCCGACTTCGGCGACAACCAGTACGCCATATCCGACTCCTTCTTCTGCGCCGATTTCTGGTATCGCAACGAGTTCCTCGCCCCCGCCGCCCGACCCGCGCAGCAGCATTACTGGCTCAACTTCGACGGCATCAACTGGAAGGCCGAGGTCTACCTCAACGGCCACTCCCTCGGCCGCATCGATGGCGGCTTCACGCGCGGCCGCTTTGACGTCACCGCCCTCATTCATCCCGGCGCGCTCAACGCCGTCGCCGTCCGCATCCTCGCAAACGCCAACCCCGGCAGCACCAAGGACAAAGCAGGCCCCACCCTCAACGGCGGCGCGCTCGGACGCGACAATCCCACCTACCACGCCTCCATCGGATGGGACTGGATCTCCACCATCCGCGGCCGCGACACCGGCATCTGGAGCAACGTCTCGCTCACCACCTCCGGCAGCGTCACCCTGCAGGACCCGCTCGTCACCACCACGCTCCCGCTGCCAGACATCACGCACGCCGACGTCACGCTCGCCGCCACGCTCGCCAACCACTCCGCCTCGCCCGTCTCCGGCGTGCTCCAGGCGCACTTCGGCTCCGTCTCCGTGGAAACCCCGGTCACGCTCGCTCCTTCCGCCACCCAGACCGTCCAGTTCTCGCCCGCCACGCAGCCCAACCTGCACCTCACCAACCCCAAACTCTGGTGGCCCGTTGGCTACGGCGATCCCAACCTCTATCCCGTCTCCTTCACCTTCCTCGTCCACGGCGCCGTCAGTGACGCCACATCCTTTCAGGCCGGCATCCGCCAGTTCACTTATTCCGAGGACGGCGACATCCTCAAAATGTGGATCAATGGCCGCCGCTTCATCGCACGCGGAGGCAACTGGGGCTTCCCCGAGTCCATGCTTCGCTATCGCGCCCGCGAATATGAAACCGCCATGCGCTACCACCGCGACGAACACTTCGATATGGTCCGCGACTGGGTCGGCCAAACCGGCGACGAAGCCTTCTACGACGCTGCCGACCGCAACGGCATCGTCATCTGGCAGGACTTCTGGCTCGCCAATCCATGGGACGGCCCCAACCCCGACGACAACGCGCTCTTCCTCGCCAACGCAAAGGACTACCTCCTCCGCATCCGCAACCACGCCTCGCTCGGCCTCTTCTGCGGACGCAATGAGGGCTTCCCGCCGCCGCCCATTGACGCGGGCCTGCGCCAGCTCGTCGCCACCCTCACGCCCGGCTCGCATTACATCTCCAGCTCTGCCGATGGACCCGTCAGCGGCCACGGCCCCTATCGCGTGGAGCCGCTCCCTTACTACTTCCAGCACGCACCGGAAAAATTCCACAGTGAAATGGGCTCGCCCAACATTCCTGAGCTGGACACCCTCCGCCGCACCATGCCCGAGTCCGCTCTCTGGCCGCAGGGCAGCCAGTGGCCCCTGCACGACTTCTATCCCAAAAATCCCTTTGCCACCGCCATCGACAAACAATACGGCGGCGCCAGCAACATCCAGCAGTGGGACAGCCTCGCTCAGTTCGTCGATTACAACGCCTACCGCGGCATGTTCGAAGGGCAAAACAAGAATCGCCTCGGCCTGCTCATCTGGATGAGCCATCCCGCTTGGCCCTCGCTCCTCTGGCAAACCTACGATTACTTCTTTGACACTGACGCCGGCTACTACGGCGCAAAGAAGGGCGCCGAGCCGCTCCACATCCAGTGGAACGCCGCCACCGATGCCATCGAGGTCGTCAACGACAGCGCCGGCAACCAGTCCGGCCTCACCGCGCACGCGGAAGTCCTCAACATCGACGGCTCACTCAAGTGGGACAAGTCCTCCACTCTCGACAGCCACGAAGACTCAACCGTCTCACCCTTCCAAATGCAGTTCCCTGCCGGACTCAGTCGCACGCACTTCATCCGCCTCACTCTCTCGAAGGGCAAACAGATCCTCTCGTCCAATTTCTATCTGCGTGGCCTCACGCAGGGCGACTACGCCGGCATTCGCTCGCTTCCGCCCGCAAAAATCAAGATCAAAACCCGCAGCCATCGCCACGGCGACATCTGGCAGTTCACCACCGAGTTGCGCAACGTCTCCTCCGCGCCCGCGCTCATGGTGCGCATCCGTCTGGTCCGCAAACAGGCCGGCGATCCCATCCTGCCCGCGCTCTTCAGTGACAATTACATTGCCCTCATGCCCGGCCAGCGCCACATCATCCACGCCCAATGCAACGTCGCAGACACCCGCGGCCAGCAACCGCAGGTCATCGTCGAGGGCTACAACCTCGCATCAGAAAAATAGGCATCGGGGCCGGGAAAGCATCCGTGAGAGACTTGAATCAGATTGCAGCAGAAGTAAGTCAACACTTTGACAATTGAGCCATCAGGAATAACCCCAAACCTACCCTTCGAAAAGCAGGGCATGGGGCTCTTCGCCTCAGATCGAAACAGAATTTGCTACAGAAGCGTCGATGGGTTCCGGGGCATTCCCCGGCGCGCGTGCCACGGGACGTAGGGCGCGGCGCTCAGTAAGATTGGTTGCTGGCGCCGAACCGTCTGTTGAGACATTTTGAAATTGGCGCACCTGGAATCGCATTTGGATAATTATGCAGACTCAGCGCATCACATCGCTGGCCCTCAAAAGTCCAGTCTCAATCGCCTTCGCGCAATCTCAGACGATTTGTGTGATTTAGAAGGAGTTTTGACCCCGAACGGCCAGAGTCCCGCATAAGCTTGCACGTTTACGGAGCCTCTGCGCAGCTCCGCACTTTGCGGTGCAATGGAGCCCTAAGGCGGTTTCTTTCTTAGGATGTAGGAAATACAGCAGGGGATCGCGTAATTTCTGGGGACATAGTGCGCCTGCTTTCGCGTGCCCCCATTGCACCTGAGCAATTTAGACCAGACCCTGACATTGATTTCAGGCGATGATGGTTCAAGGCCGGTGATAGGTGCGACTCATCCTGGAGTTGACCGGCCCTATCTTGCTTGCGCTCCGAGAAACGAAACGGCGATACGTTGCCGGAATCACGAGGCGAGAAATCGCACTTTCTGTCTCTCTTAGGTTCTGCGCTTCGGTTTTTCATCAAGTTGATGCAATTCAAAGTCATTCCAAATAGGAGTGGCCACTTACTCGACATGAAAAACCGAGTCGCGACAGACCAATAGGACGAGGTAACATTTTGATCAGTACGAGAAACTCTACGTTCGATCCCGCCACATTTCTCGCAAATGCAGGGCTTGGTCGCACAATTGTCGAATTGCAACCTACGCAAACATTCTTTTGCCAGGGAGATCCGGCGGACTCTGTTTTCTACCTGCAGAAGGGCCGGGCGAGAGTCACCGTCGTCTCGCAGAGTGGCAAAGAGGCCACAATCACGCTCCTATCCGCTGGAGATTTTGTCGGGGAGGAATCTCTCGCCGCAATCATGGGGCTGCGCTTGGCCACCGCCACCGCCACGAACACCTGTAAGGCACTCAGAATCAGCAGAAATGAAATGACCCGCGTAATGCATGACGAGTCTTCATTTGCCGACGTATTCCTCAAGTTCCTGCTGGCCCGCAGCATGCGAACCCAGGCCGATCTCGTCGATCAGCTCTTCAACTCCAGCGAAAAGCGCCTGGCGAGGATTCTCCTTTTAATGGCGGAATTCGGCAAGCCTGGAGAACCGGACACCTTCATCCCCCCGGTTACGCAGGAAACACTCGCAGATATGATCGGGACCACCCGGTCCCGTGTCAGCTTCTTCATGAATCGCTTCCGCAAGCTCGGATTTATAAGCTACAACGGACGCATTCAGGTACATAGGTCGTTGCTCAACGTGGTCTTGCTCGATCAATTGCCGGGCCACAATGCCCAGAATCCCGCCACCCTCCCCGCTCCGTAAGCCGGCACCGACCTTTGCCGGCCGCATCCGGCGCCATTTCCGCTACTCTTCTTTCATGAAGCGCTCGCTCTTGCTCGCCCTCGTACTGCTCGGCCTGGTCACGCTTCCCCTCGGCGCACTCCGCGCTGCCGCGCCCACCGGCTCCGCAGCCCGTGCGCTGGAGCTCATTCGCATCCTTCACCTCAAGGTGCTGCCGCGCGAATCCGGCTACCTCGGCCTCATCGGCCAATCCGCGCAAACCGTCCAGGTCGGCGGCCGCTCCCTCGCCGTGCAAAGCCAGGTCTATTACATGCTCACCCGCGACCGTCCCATCAACTACCTCCACTGGCTCGCGTCTGACGACACACACATCCTCATCGAGGGAGGGCCCGTCGATTACTTCATCTTTCATCCCGATGGTCATGTGGAGAAGATCACGCTCGGCCGCGACGTCGCCGCCGGCCAGCGCCCTGTCGTCGCCGTTCCCGGCGGCTGCTGGAAGGCCCTCCGCCTGCACAAAGGCGCAAATTACGCGCTGATGGCCAACGCCCTCTCGCCAGAGTTCACGAAAGATCGTGTGCGCATCGGCGCAGGCCCCGCATGGATCAAGCGCTTCACCGGTAAAGCCCCCTGGGCTACGCCGCAACAGCTACGCGCCCTCATCGGCTCCAACTGGACTCCCGCGCAATAATTCGCGTCTGCAATCCGTTCAAGCCGATTTACGCTGACCAGGCACGGTTGCCACGCCCCGCTGATGTAAAGCCCATGTCCTGCGAAATTCCCCGAACGCAGTGCAGCAGATGATTCGCAATTGAGGGCAGCTTCTGCGCCGTCACACGGAACGATGGACCAGATACGCTCACCGCCGCCACCGGCTGCCGCTGCGCATCCAGCAGCGGAACCGCGATGCAGCGCAGCCCTTCTTCCAGTTCCTCATCGTCCACCGCATAGCCGCGACGCCGCGTCTTTTCAATCTCCGCCCGCAGCGCTTCCGCAGAAGCGATCGTCCGATGCGTGAACCGCTCAAACCGCGTCTTGCGCAAAATCTCGTTGAACCGCTCCTCCGGCAGAAATGCCAGCATCGCTTTACCCACAGACGTGCAATGCACCGGGTTGCTCGACCCGATCCGCGTAATCATGCGCACCGATCGCGCCGGCTCAATCTTGTCGATGTAAATCACCCGAGACTGCTCCAGAATGCACAGGTGCGCCGTTTCTTCCGTCTCCGCCACCAGTCGCCGCAGATGCGGTTGCGCACGATCGCGCAGGTCATACTGCTCAATCGCCCGGTTGCCAAAGTCGAAGAGCCGCAGTCCCAGCCGGAACTTCCCGTTGCCCGTTCGCTCCACCATGTGGTGCCGTTCCAGCACCATCAGAAAGCGGTGAGCCGTACTCTTGTGCAGTTGCAGAGCAGACGCCACCTGGGCCAATCCCAGTGGCGTATCACTCTCACCCAACAAATCCAGAACAGCAAATGCCCGGTCCAGGGCTTGTACCTTATAAGTGCCTTGTGGAGCAACGTCTCGCATAATGGTCCCCTGTTTCAAGTAATGAAGACAAAATCAGTCTCTCAAGATATGAGATGCACGTCAAGTTGCGGAACGCCGCCCGCAGCCCTCCAAATGCCCTCAACTCCTCGCCAATCTTGAGTTTCTCGTCCTGGGTTCCCGTCGCTTCGTGGAATTCGTGCAAGCCCGCCGCGCCCCTGCCCTCTTAGGCCGGCACCGCGTCCCCTTCGCCCGGCGCCAGAAACAGGTTTGCCTCCAGCCCGTGCTGCCGCGTGTACAGGTCAAAGTAGCGCCCGCCCAGCGTAAACAGCTCCGTATGGTTGCCCCGCTCCACAATGCGTCCCTGCTCCACCACCAAAATCTGGTCCGCCCGGCGAATCGTCGACAGCCGGTGCGCAATCACAAACGTCGTCCGCCCCTGCATCAGTTCGCTCAGCCCCGCCTGAATCATCGCCTCAGACTCGGAGTCCAGCGAACTCGTCGCCTCATCCAGAATCAGAATCCGCGGCTCCGCCAGCAGCGCCCGCGCGATCGAGAGCCGTTGCCGCTGCCCGCCAGAAAGTTTCACGCCCCGCTCGCCAACAATCGTGTCGTAGGCCTCCGGAAACCGCTCCGCAAACTCGTCCACGCGCGCCGTCCGGCACGCAAACAGGAACTGCTCCTCGGTCGCCTCCGGCCGCGAAAACAGAATGTTCTCGCGAATCGTCCCATCAAACAAAAACGAGTCCTGCAGCACCACGCCCAGTTGCGAGCGAAACGTGTTCAGGTCCACCGTCGACAGGTCCAACCCGTCCACCAGCACCCGTCCCTTATCCGGCGTGTGGAACGCGCACAGCAGGCTGATGATCGTCGATTTGCCCGACCCCGACGACCCCACCAGCGCCGTCACCGTCCCCGGCTCCGCCGCAAAGCTCACTCCATGCAACACCGGCTTGTCCGTCTCGTAGGCAAACTCCACGTCCTCAAACGCCACCTTGCCTTCAATCGGCGGCATCTTCGTCGTGCGCCCGGGCTCCTGGTTCTCCGCCAGCTCCGCCAAAATCTCCTGCGTCCGGTCCAGTCCCGCAAACGCCTCGGTCAGTTGCGTCCCCACGTTCACCATCTGGAACACCGGGGCCACCATCAGCGCAAGAAACATGTTGTATTGGAAGTACGAGCCCACCGTCCACGTGCCGTGCAGCACCAGGTGCCCGCCCAGCCACATCACCAGCGCCGACACAATGCCCAGCACGGCCGTCGACACCGATCCCAGCGCGCTGGTCATCGTCAGCGACTTCATCACGTTGTCCAGCAGCCGGTCCACTCCGGCAGAGAACACCCGGTGCTCGCGGTCCTCGGCGTGGTAACCCTTGATCACCCGCACGCCACCCAGCGACTCCGTCAAGCGCCCCGTCACTTCCGCATTGATCTTGCCCCGCTCGCGAAAAATCGGCCGGATCACCTTGAAGCCGTATTGCAGCACGAATACAAACGCGCCCACCACCGCAAATACCGTCAGCGTAACCGTCACGCTGCGATACAGCAGGAAGAAGAACACCAGCACCGCCGTCAGCAGCCCGCCCACAAACTGCACCAGCCCCGTGCCCACCAGGTTGCGCACGCCTTCCACGTCCGTCATGATGCGCGCCACCAGCGTGCCCGTGCGGTTGGCGTCATAGTAGCCCACCGGCAGCAGGCCCACATGCCGCTGCACCTCGCGCCGCATCTCGGCAATCAGCCTCTGCCCCGCCTTGGACAGCAGCTGCGTCAGCGAATACGAGCTGATCGCCTGCACCACCGTCGCCAGCAGCACCACGGCAATAATGCGAGAGAGCAGTTCCGGGTGCGGATGCGAATGCGACAGCACCGTATCCAGCAGCGGCTTTGACACCAGCGGCAGCACCAGCCCCGCCACGCGATTCACAGCCATCAGCGCCAGCCCGGCCGCCAGCAGGCCCTTGCGCGGAGCCACCAGCGCCCACACCTGCGGGCCCAGCTTCTTCAGGTCCGGCTTGCGCTTCGGCAGGTCACCCTGCGAGCCCGCCGCTCCGCGCCCGCGCGGCGTGCGCTCCGCGCGCATGCCCATGCCCATCCCGCCGCCGCGGAATCCACCCATCCCTTACACCACCCCTTTGCGCCGCGCCGTGATGAACGACCGCACGCACAGCATCACATACACCAGCATCAGCCCCGTCATCGCCAGCTTTGACTCAAGTGCCGTCATGTCCGGCGCAACGCCCATCGACTTGGCATGCATATACCCCTGAATCGCAGAAATCCCCGCGCCCAGAAAGCCCAGCAGGCCGATCGTCACATTGATGTGCATGAACAGCTTCCGCCGTTTCTCGCTCGGACTCATCGCCAGCAGCCCAAACACGCCCAGAGCCACGCCAAACCACGCCGGAATCAGCGCCGTCGGATGCTGGCTTCCCGTTCCTAAAAATCCCACCAGGCCCAGGGCAATCAAAAGTCCCGCAAACACCAGGGTCAACTTCGCCATCGCTTCCTTCTCCTCGTTTGCCCCAAGCTGCTTTCCTGCTTGGATGTTTTCGCGCCGGCCGCGATGCAGAAACTCCGCAGCCCTTCGCCGTTTTTTTTATCGCTGCATGCCCGCCGAGCCGCCTCGTTTACGCGCCGCCCGCGGCCTTCTTCACGTCCGCCAACACCTGGTCCGGCGTCCACTCGTTGCCGTGGTAGAACTGCACCACCTTCCCGTCGGCCCCAATCAGCGTAGTGGAAAGCGTGTGCGTAATCGCATCGTTCGGCCCGTACGTGATGCCCACGTCAAAGTACTTGGCCATCTCCATCAGCTCCGGCTTGCCCGCCACCGCAAAGTCCCAGTGCGCAAAGCCCTGCTTCGCATCGCCGCCCAGGTACTCCTCGCCGTAGGACTTCAACCGCGCCGGCGTATCGTGCTCCGGATCAAAGCTCACGCTCAGCAGATGCGTCTTCTTATAGAGCGCCGGATCCTTCGCCAGTTCCTTCTGAATCACCTTAAAATTGTGCGTCACCAGCGGGCAAAAGTTCGGCAGCGGGCAGCGCGTATAGATGAACGTGATCAGCAGTTCCTTGCCGCGAAACTCCTTCAGGTGGATCGTCCGCCCGTCTTCGTTGCGCAGCGCAAAGTCCGGCACCACGTCGCCCGGCGACGGCACGTGGTAAATCACCGCCGGTTTATAGTCCGGCCGCGCCTGCGCCACCACCACAATATGGTCCAGCACCACGTTGCCCGAGCCTTCCTGCTTCGGCACCAGCACGTCCGCCGTCAGCACGTCGCCCGGGTGCAGATCGCTCAGGATGCTCGGGTCCTTCAGCTTGTACGGCATCACCATCGCGTCCATAAATCCCGGAATCGCGTCATGGTTCAGCGTCACCTCGCCCGTCGCGGGATTCGTCGCCACCACGCGCCCGCGAAGGTGATACACCGTGTAATCGGTTTGGGTTGGAGCTTGCTGGCCTGAGTGGCAGCCGGCCAGCGCAACGACGAGAAGTAAAGAGGAAGTAAGTAGTCTGCGCATGACAATCCAGTGTACAACCGCACCCGTCGCCGCCTCCCGCATCGCACTCTGCGCCGCGCGTGGCGCCACCCCGCCGCGGCAGCGTATAACGCTGGAATGGGAACTCGTTCGGCGGAGGAAATCGACAACTGGCTCCAGGCCGGCGGCCTCGTCCTCGCCGCAAGTGACCGCGCCGCTCGCGCCCTCCGCGCCGCTTTCCATGCCCGTCGCCGCGCGCAGGGCCTCACCGCGTGGCCAGAGCCGGAAATCCACTCCCTCTCCGCTTTCCTCCAAGCCGCCTGGCAGCAGCGCACGCAAGACGACCGCCTCCTCCTCAACCCCGCGCAGGAGCAGTCTCTCTGGGCGCGCATCGTCGGCCAGGAGAAGACCCTCGCCACCCTCCTCGACCGTCCTCGCCACAGTCTCGCCGCCCTCGCCGCCGACGCTCACAGCCTCCTCTGCTCCCACGCTCCGCGCCTCCTGCAGCCGCGTGCGCGCGCCGGTTGGTCGCAGGATGCCGCCGCCTTCAGCACCTGGCTCACCGACTTTGACCACATCTGCCTCCGCGACCGCCTTCTCAGTCCCAGCCGCCTTCCGCTGGAGCTCATCTCCCTGCTCCAGGTCGATTCCGTGCCGCGCCCACCCCTGCTCCTCGTCGGCTTTGACCGCGTTCTGCCGGTCCAGCGCGATCTGCTCCAGGCCTGGGGCCAATACCAGCTGTATGAGCCCGCCGAATCCCCTTCCGAAATCCGCTTCCATGCCGCGCCGGACGCCGCATCGGAACTCGACGCCTGCGCCCTCTGGTGCATGCGCAGTCTCGCCGCTGACCCGTCGCACCACATCCTCGTACTCACGCAGGAAATCGCCACCCGCCGAGGCCAAATCGAGCGCGCCTTTCTTCGCGCCGCACCGTCCGCGGCCCGTCCGCCCTTCGAGTTTTCCCTCGGCATCCCTCTCGCCGGCGTGCCCCTTCCCTGCGCAGCCCACCTGCTTCTCCGCTGGCTCACCGGCCCGCTTGAGGAGCACGAAATCGACTGGCTGCTTGCCTCCGGTTTTCTCGCCGACGCAGAAGAAACCGCAGCCCTGCAAATCCGCATGCGCCAGATCCGCAGTCGCAGCCTCCAGCGCACCCACTGGACCCTCCAGGACTTCCTCGCCGCACCCGTACCCTCCGCGCCGTCGCCATCCTTCTCGCAGGGATTCCAGTCCGCGCGCGACCGCGTCCTCCGCCTCGGCCGCCGGCCTCAGTCCCCGCTCGAGTGGGCTGCTCTCGTTCCGCAGCTCCTCGCCGACCTCAGCCTGCCCGGCGAACGCCACCTCTCCAGCGCCCAGTTTCAGGCCCTCCAGCGCTGGCAGCAGGCACTCGACACCGCCGCCTCCCTCGCCTTTGACAATCAACCCATCGACTGGTCCGGCTTCCTCTCCGCCCTCGCCCGCATCCTCGACGACACCCTCTTCTCCACCGAATCCACCAACGCTCCCATCCTCATCGCCGGCCCCGCCGAGTCCGCCGGCCTCTCCGCCAGCGCCGTATGGTTCATCGCCGCCGACGAAGACACCTGGCCCGCCCGCGCCTCCGCGCATCCCCTTCTGCCTCTCGCCATCCAGCGCGACTTCGCCATGCCCCACGCCACGCCGCAGCTTGACTGGGACCTCGCCAACGCCATCACGCGCCGCCTGCTCTCCGCCGCGCCCGTCCTCCACTTCAGCTTCGCCCGTCAAAAAGACGACTCCGACGCCCGCCCCTCGCGCCTCATCCTCGCCTGCGCCGGCGCGCCCCAGCCTCTCGCCGCCGATCTCACCCCGGCCCCGCCGCCCGAGCCGCTCGCCGTTGCCTACGCAGACGATTCCCGCATCCCCCTCGCTCCCGGCACGCCCGTCCGCGGCGGCGCCGCGCTCCTCACCGCGCAGTCCCAATGTCCATTCCGCGCCTTCGCCGTCAACCGCCTCGACGCCCAGTCCTGGGAGCCTGCACAGCCCGGCCTCACCGCGCCGGAGCGCGGCCAGCTCCTCCACGATGTCCTCCACTCCGTCTGGGGATCGCCGCCGCCCAACGGTCTCCGCTCCCTTCAGGACCTGCTCGACTGCCCGGATCTCCCCGCCCTCGTCTCCAGTCACGTCCAGTCCGCCCTGCGTGCCTCCAGCTTCCAGCACGTACGCGCTCGCGTGCCCCGCGCCTGTCTCGAACTCGAAGCCCTCCGCCTCCAGCGCCTCGTCGCCGAGTGGCTCGCCTTCGAGGCCACCCGCCTGCCCTTCACCGTCGAACAAACCGAAGCCGCCCACACCGCCAAATTCCCCGGCCTTTCTCTCCGCCTCCGTCTCGACCGCCTCGACCGCCTCAGCGACGGCTCCCTGCTCGTCATCGACTACAAATCAGGCCTGCGCAAACCCTCCGAGTGGGACTTGCCGCGCCCCAACGACGTGCAGCTCCCCACCTACGCCCTCTTCGCCCTCCCGCAGCAGGAGCCCCTCGGCGGACTCGTCTTTGCGCAGGTCCGCACCAGCAAGCCGGACTTCGCAGGCCGCCTCCGCGACGCCCGCGCCACCCTCAATCCAGACCTCAAGGGCACCAGCACCCTCGTCCGCAATCCCCTCACCGCGCAGCAGCTCGACGACTGGCGCAGCGAAGTCCTCCACCTCGCACACAACTTCCTCGATGGCCGCGCCGAAGTCGATCCACGCGATCCCGTGCATACCTGCGAGCGCTGCGACCTGCAATCTCTCTGCCGCATCGCCGAGCGCCAGATACTTTTGGACGACGACGCCGAATCCGAGGAGGACACCGATGAGTAATTTCCTCCCGCCCGATCACGACCAGCGCCTCCACGCGCTCCATCCCGAGCACTCGCTCCTCGTCCAGGCCCCCGCCGGCTCCGGAAAAACCGACCTCCTCACCCGCCGCTTCCTTCGCCTCCTCGCGCAAGTCGAAGACCCAGCCCAAATCGTCGCCATCACCTTCACCCGCGCCGCTGCCGCGGAAATGCGCCACCGCATCCTCTCCGAACTGGAAAAAGCCGCCGCCGCACCGCCCGTCGAACCCGCGCCGCAGGCCGACGGCGACGACATCTCCATGCAGACCCTCGCCGCCCGCGCACTCGCGCACTCCCGTCACTTCGGCTGGCAACTGCTCGACGTCCCCTCCCAGCTCCGCATCTCCACCATCGACTCCTTCTGCCGCGAGATTGCCCTCCAGCAGCCCCTCCTCACCGGCCTCGGCGGCCGCCTCGACATCCACCCCCAGCCCGCCGAGCTCTACCACCGCGCCGCGCGCCGCACTCTCCAGCAGCTCGACTCCGCAAACGCTGCGCTCGCCAGCGCACTTCGCGAACTGCTCCTCTGGCATGACAACAACTGGCAACAGATGGAAGACCTTCTCGTCGATATGCTCGAACGGCGCGACCGCTGGATGCACGACTTCGTCCTCGACCGCGACCCCAACTGGGATGCCCTCCGACTCCGCCTCGAGCAGCCCTTCACCAATGCGGCAAGAGACCACATCACCTTACTCAGCAATCTTCTCCAGCAAATCCCTCATGCAACAGATGAGCTTCTAGGCCTCGCCCGTTTCGCCTGCCAACAGCCCAATGGCGAAGCCTATCAGCCCCTCGCCGAACTCGCCGACTTCCCCTCCGCACCCTTCGATTCCCTCGAAGCCATCGAGGCCGCGCACCAGGCCTGGCTCGCCGTCGCTGATCTCCTTCTCATCAACGCAGGCACCTTCCGCCAGCAAATCAACAAGAGCGCCGGCTTCCCCGCCGACAGAAAACCCGAGAAAGCCCGCCTCCTCGCCCTCATCGCACAGCTCCAAGAAATCCTCGGCCTTCAGTCCGCCCTCGCGCAGGTCCGAACTCTGCCCCCCGTCCGTTACACCCCGGAAGACTGGCACATCGTCCGCGCCTGCTTCACCCTGCTTCATCACGCCGCCGGTCAGCTCCTCACCGTCTTCGCGGAGACCGGTATGGTCGACTACGTCCAGGTCGCCCAAATCGCCCAGCAGGTCCTCCGCGACCCCGATGGCCAACCCTCCGACGCAGCCATCGCCCTCGCCGACGGCATCCGCCATCTCCTCGTCGACGAGTTCCAGGACACCAGCCGCCGCCAGCATCGCCTCCTCGCCTCCCTCGTCGCCGCCTGGCCAGACCCCTACGGCCGCACCGCCTTCGTCGTCGGCGACCCCATGCAGTCCATCTACTTCTTCCGCGACGCCGATGCCGAGCTCTTCGCCCGCGTCCGCGATCTCGGGCTCGATCTCCCCGGCGCCGACCCCTTCCGCTTCCGCTCCGTCTCCCTCTCGGCCAACTTCCGCACCGACCCCAGCCTCGTCACTGACCTCAACCACATCTTCACCCTCGTCTTCGCGCAGGACGAGGGCTCCGGCGTCACCTTTAGCACGGCCGAACCCGCCCGCGAGCCCAACCCCGCACCGCCTCCGCGCCGCCATCTCCATCCCGCCTTCATGCCCCAGTCTGCGCACTCCGCCCTCACCCGCGAGCACGCCCAGCAACTTCGCCTCGCCGCCCAGCAGGCGCAGACTGACCGCATCGTCTCCCTCCTGCAGAGCCAATTGCCCCTCGTCCAGCACGCCCGCGATAACGGCTCCAAACACCGCATCGCCGTCCTCGCTCGCGTCAAGCGCCACCTCGCCCCCATCGCCGCCGCGCTCCGCCAGGCCGGCATCCCTTTCCGCGCCGTCGAACTCGAAGACCTCAGCAGCCGCCCCGAAGTCCTCGACGCGCTCGCCCTCGCCCGCGCTCTCTTTCACCCCCAGGACCGCGTCGCCTGGCTTGGCGTCCTTCGCGCTCCCTGGTGCGGCCTCTCTCTCGCGGATATCCACCTCATCGCCGGCGATGCCGCAGAGGCCACCCGCCCCATCCCCGCGCTCCTCGCCGAGCGCCTAGCCTCGCTCTCCCTTCCCGGCCAGGCCGCCGCGCAGCGCCTTCTTCGCGTTCTGCAGGACGCGCCCACCCTCCGCGACGCCCAGCCCCTCGCCACCCTCGGCACCTGGCTCCAGCAGGTCTGGCTCCGCCTCGGCGGCGCGGCCTGCGTCGATGCCGCCGCGCTCGCCAACCTCGACCTTCTCTGGCGCTGCCTCGACAGTCTGCCCGCCGGCGAGCTCGATCTCCTCGGCCCTGCGCTCGCCACCGCACTCAAAAAGCTCACTGCCCTGCCAGATCCGGAATCCTCCACCGACTCCGGCATCCAGCTCATGACCATCCACAAGTCCAAGGGCCTCGAATTTGAAGTGGTCCTTGTCCCCGAGTTGCAGGCACGCACCGCCCGGGGCCTCTCCTCGCGCCGGCTCTTCGCCTGGCTGGAGCGCGGCCTCGCCCGTCCCGATCCCTCTGGAGAAGTCACTGAATTTCTTGTCGCCCCCTTGCAGTCCCGAGGCGCCGACCGCAGCTCCGCCAAGGCCTGGGTCGACCGCGCGATTCGTGATCGCGAATCGCAGGAAATGCGCCGCCTCCTCTACGTCGCCGCCACTCGCGCCCGCGAGGAGCTACACCTCTTCGCCCGCCCCGAGTACAAACTCGAAGACGGCACGCCTCAGCTCAGCGAACCCAAAGATTCCCTCCTCGCCACCGCCTGGCCCGCCTTCGCGCCCGAAGTCCAAGTGCAGTTCGAC
>DATKTQ010000061.1:0-26240 GCA_035531055.1 Occallatibacter sp.
ACGACGGGCGCGGGCCGGAGAACCAGCATCGTCAGCACTTTGCCGAGGAATCCCAGGGCGGCCATATTCCAGTGATTCGATAGAAGTACCACGGATGCCAATGGAATGTCCCCGGTTGCCACGAAGGCTGCCGTCGTCAAAAGGCCGGCAATCCAGGAAAGTGCATCCCTCCTGGCGCACACGGCTGCGCACGCCGGAAGGCAGAGCAGCAGCAGCTTGGCGTCATAGGACCGGTGGTAGGTGAAGAGCATGCTCAGTGGTGCAATGGCGGCCAGCGCGAGGTAGGCTCGTTGCAGAGTCATCTTGCTCCGAAGGGTTGTGATGAGCCAAAGGAGCAAGGGCCCCGCGCAAAGCAGGTACGTGATGACGTTATAGGCGCGCGGATTCCCTGTGAAGATGCTGATTGCCGTCTGCAACTGAATCATCATATCCGGGCTGCCGATGCCGATCGAATTCGGTCTTGGATCATTGATGCCATTTGGCGCGGAAATTGTGGCAAGATTTGCACGCCACTCTGGAATCCAGTGTGGCGCTGTCCAGGAAACCCACAGCACAGATAGCAGGACGAAGAGCGTCGTCAATGCAAAGGTTTGCAGCGCGCGCTTGCGGAGGGTTCCTCCAGCCAAAAGGAAATAGAGCCAAACCAGTCCGCCGTCATGCGGCTTCATGGCAAGGCTGATGGCCAGGCAGAGGACGCCTAAAAGCTCAAAGCGCTTTTGCAGAAAGCACCAAACGGCCACAACGCACAAGCTCACGACAAACCCTGCGGTATTGCCGCCTGCAAAGACAATCTCGCTGTTTGCCAAAAGGAAACAGATCAAAAAGAGAGTGAGCGCCGGCGCTGCGGTTGCGGCAAGCTGCCAGACCAGAAACCCTGCCAGGAGAAAGCATCCCACGATCAACATGCACCAAACCAGTTGGGCGAGTTTGAGCGGAAGCAGAGCGAATGGCGAGACGAAAAGAAAAGTCGTGGGAAGATTCACATACAAAGTGACAGATTGCCGACGCTGAATGGACTCCTGAGCAAAGTCTGGGCTCTCCCGGCGATAGAAGCCCTCCAGAGCCATGACGCTGTACGGATCGCACTTCTGTATCAGGCAACGCGTCCCGTAGTAAATCCCAGGGAATCCCATGATGCCCCCTGAGGTACTCCGGTTCAGCGACAGACCCCACAGCACAGAAAGGCCCGCGCTGCAGAACATGAGAAAGAGGCCGAGATGTCGCAGCTTGTTCATGCCAATGGATTCACAGTTTGAGGCTCTGCGCGAGAATAGCAGAGAATGGCACTAAGTCAGGTTTGTCGCGAACGAAATCCGAAGCTGCACGGATCGCGATCTCCGACGACGTGAAGGTTGGTCACCGGAAGCCCTCGCTGAGGAATGTTCGGAGAGACCTTCGATCTTTTTGAGCAGGGGAGAAGGCAGGAATTTGCCGACGAGTGAATTAGGCCTTAGTAAGGGGAATCTTCCACACACAAGAAAAGGACCTGCGAGAACGCAGATCCTTGGTGGACCACTTTGCCTACTACGCTCACTTCGGGTTCTAGATTGCGCTCCCCAACACACTACTAATAGCTGAGTACAGTACACCTGCCGTTGACCCAAGCTCTTTCAGCCCGGCCACCGCTCCGAAAGCGACCAAGGCAACGACCAAGCCATATTCGACCAAATCCTGAGCCTCTTCCTGCCGGATGAGAGAAACCACAAGGAATACAAATCTGTCTACCAAGTTCATCACGCTATCCTCCATGGAGCTACCTGCGAGAGAGTCTTTGTGCCAACTCAGGATAACCCAGGTTTTGCCAAACAGCAGCCCCAGAATTCCTTGACTCACTACCTTGATTCAAAATGGCGAGGCAGGCCAAACTGGACTCCGACTGAAAGGGCTCGTGAGATCCTGTTCAGAACCATGCCTATATTTTGCCTCAACGAACCGGCCCTTCCCGTAAGGGAAGGGGCCGCATTCCGTCAATGTAATTATCCTGAGCTTTACCGGTGATTCAGGATAACCAACAGTGATTGACTTGCAATGCGGATCTTCGGCCAGGCCGAAGATCCGTGTTGCTTAGGCCGCGCTGGTGAGGATCGAGTTGATGGAGCTAAACAGAACGCCGAGTTCCGAACCAATGCTCTTGAGAGCAGCGACGGCACCGAAAGCGACCAGAGCAACGACGAGGCCGTACTCGACCAGGTCCTGGCCTTCTTCGTTGGCGAGAAGGGTCTGCATCTTGACGAACATCTTAAGCATGAGGTTATTCATTTGTCTTTTTTCTCCAGGATTTGATTTGTTCCAGCCGCAGGCTGGTTTGCCCTACTAGCTGCACGTTGCTTGCCAATCTTCTAGAATTCTAATACTTCAATGAAATGAATAGCTTACAGCTTGGCACCGCTTTCGGGAGTGTAAACAGCCGTTTACATGTTCCTGATGCCGAACCGATCGGCCGTATACATGACACTAAAGTGGGAAACGTTCAGTAAGTAGCTATTTCATCAAAGATTTACGGATTTCGAGCTTTTGATGGATTCGCGCCTAATCCCGGGGCGACAACGAGTACCCCTTTAGAAGTGATTTTCAGCTGGATCGGGGGACTTCGATGGGCGCCGGCGGAGCTTGCTGCCGGCCAGGTTGAAACTCCAGTTGATCCCCGGGGCAGGTTCCTGAGGTTTGAATTGTCCCTGCTGGCAACTCGAGAATGGAGTGCGCACTGAGGCAGGCGGAGAGTCGCCAGGGTGGAACGCTTCCACGGACTTTCTTCACGCAATGCTTCCTGTCAATATAAACCAGGTCGATCGGGAATTGCATCCAGAAGGTATGGACGGCCTCGCAAGGAACAATCCACAAGCCTCCTCCCGGTTCCAGACCCTTGCGGCCCAAAAGGCCCTTCGAGCGAGCAGGCCCGCTGGACGCCACCTCAAGGTTCTCTGCGAGCTTCGTTTGCCGATTGACATTCAGAACCTGAAGCCGATCTGTCGGGTTGCGAGTTTGAGAAGAGGCTGGATCATTCTCTTGAAGTGAAGGCTTCGTGCTGTCGTCAATGTTTGAGCGTTCCATGGGCGGTGCGGTTTGCCCTTTCGCTTGCAACATATCTGTCGTCCTTTGCGCTTCGCAGACCGCGAATAAGTGAGCCCCACCAAGAGGCGGGGCTCACTTGAAGTGCCTTGTTGTGCCAGGAGAAGTTCAGACTTGTCCTGGCTGTTCGATTTAGTGAGGTCCCATGGAGGAGCCGGAACCTCCTCCGCTCATTCCGGAGGAACTTCCGCCGCCACCGCTTAGTTGAGTCTCTGGTTTCATACTATCTATCAGTTGCTCCACCGGCATGGTCGCAGGAGGAGGAGGCAGCGTGGTCGCGGGCGTCTTTGCATCCGGTGTGTGCATGGGCGTGTTCGAGTTGGGCGGCATGAAGGATTCCGGGAACTTGGGATTCGGAATCGTACCCGCCTTCACGGGCTCCACAATCTCAGGCGTCACAATGATGATGAGTTCTGTGTTGGACTTGGTCTTGGACAGCGATTGGAAAAACTTGCCAAGGATTGGGATGTCGCCGAGGAACGGGACTTTCTCCCATACCTCGGTATCGCGGTTGTCCAGAAGGCCGCCGATGGCAAAGCTCTGACCATCCTTGAGCTCCACTTCGGTCTTCACGCTGCGAATGCTGATGGCTGGTTCCGTGAATCCGGCAACTGTGACGGCATTCGCGTAGTCCAGAGAGCTGACTTCCGGCGCAACCTGAAGCCGAATCGTTCCACGGGGCGTGATGGTCGGCAAGAAGCTCAGGCGCACACCGTATTCTCTAAACTGAATCGTGATGGGAGCCGATCCGCCCGAACCAGCGGCCTGAACCACGGGGTAGGGGAATTCGCCACCGGCAAGGAAGCTGGCTTCTTTGCCGTTCTCCGTCAAGACGTTCGGCTCTGCCAGAATTTGAATCATGTTCTTTGATGCGAGAGCCTGAATGGTGGCACCCAGGTTGATTCCTGGATAAAAGGCGAACAAATTCAGGTCGCTCGTGAGATTTGCCGTGGCGCCCGCGGTCGCTGACGTGATGCTGGGCGGGCTGAACTGCTGGGTGGTTGTCGAGCCGATCGTGTTGCCAAAGCCCGTGCTGAACAGGTTCACGCCGAATTGGGTGCTCTTGCTGCGGTCCAGGCTGGCAAAGCGCACCTTGAGGAGAATCTGCGGCTGGGCCTCCGGAACCTTCACATCCAGCAGGTTGATCACCTTTCCCGCAGTGGTGGCGATGGTGACAGCCCGGTTGGCGCTGTTCAGGTCATCCACTACGCCGCGGAGGAAGATTGTGCCGCTTTCCTCGGTTACCTTCACATCCTGCCCGGGAAGGGAAATGCGCAACTCCCGGCGCACGCCTTCTAGGTGATCGTTCATCTCGTAGGTGCTGGGTCTCACGGTCACATTAAAGAACTGTCTGCCGCCGCCCGAGTCCCAGAGAATGAGGGAGGTTTCACCCGATTTCTGTCCGTTCACCAGTACTTGCGTCGGGCTGATTGCCGTGGCCTGAGCGAAGGCGCCGATACCGACGACGATGCGGATCACAGGACGCGCCAAGTCCAAAACCACCGACTTGCCGACGGCTACCGACAGGTCGTTGGAAGAATCCTGCGAGGGGAGTGCGGCATTGGGAGCCGCTGCGTTGGCAGCTTGAGCTCCGAAGGCCGCAGTGGTGCTCAAGAGGAAGGTCAATGCACTGATGCAGGCGAATGTGACGCTGGATCTGGCTTTCACTGTTTCCCCCCGGGAGAAGCAAATTTTTCTTCAGTCTTCTGCGCACCGTTGTAGACCTGAATGGTGAAGGTCGGAGGTTTCGCCTTGACGCGTCTTGCGACCCGCGCGGTTTTGTGTTCCTGATTGGGGCTTGCAAACAAGTTCGCCATCATCGTGTCTGGAACAGGAGCAATCTTGGTATCGAGTGGGTTGCGAAGCACCAACTGAATCTTCTCGTTGCTCGCCAAGGTCATCACCTGAGCCTGCTCCGGAGATACCAGCAAGTTGACCACCTGAACCTGCTGCGGCTTGCCTTCGGCATCCTTTTGGATATCTGTACCGGCGGAGAGCACCGCAATGTTCTGCAAGATGGTTCGGGATTCGGTCTGCTGATTATTCTTTGATTCCGGAGGAACGCCGGAAATCAGCACGTCCACGCGCATGCCCGGGGTGACGAAGCCGGCTACACCGACCACCTGGTCCACCTTGACGGCGATGGCGCGCATACCTGTCGGAATCGTTGCGGCCAGTCCGCCGCCAGAGCCAAGAGGAGCCAGCCGGTTGGTCAAAACCGGCTCACCGGTGTAGATCGGCGAGATTACTCCGCGCCCGATCGCGTTCTTCGGGTCTAGAATGGCCCCTTGCGGAGCCTGGCCCACTATCTGGATGCTTGTCAGATCAGCTGCGGCAAGCACCGTTCCGAGCGGAATGTTTTTTGCAGCCGCAACCAGCTTTGTTGAAGCCACCGGTTTTGCCGCTGTCATGCGTGATCCGACCATGCGCACCACAACAAAGGTACTCACGGCCGCGACGACAAAAGCACTTAGGAGGATGATCAGCAGTCTTCGGTTCATTCAGAATCCTGTCTTCACCAGATATGCGGCCATTCGCCTTCCCCGGAACCTTGGCACAAGCGGCAGCGAAAGGTAACGGCAAACGGGTCACGCCGAGTTAGAGGTTCACTTCAATGAGCGCTAAATCAGGTCTAACGCCGTTGAAGTATAGCACCATTCTTGAGGCAGTCCGTCAACTAAAAAACCCATCACAGCAGCCACGTTCCGCCAAAGATAACAGGTCACAAAACGCGTCCGAGCCCGGGAGAAACTCCATCAAAAAGCCCTTGACCGGAGAGCGCCGTTTCATTGCGAACAGGGGAGTTGCCCAGTGAACTTGCAGCATGTTCTTGCGCTGCTTGGCAGACGAGACAACTTGCCAAACCCCAATCCGTGTTCAGCAACTATGCGTGACGGCATTGTCTTTGTCTAGTTACCTTTGATTGGGCCCGTTTGTCTTCTCGTTGCCGGCGCAAAAAATGTGTGCGAACGGATATCCCGCCAGGTTGCGCCGACTTGCTTCCCATGGATTGCTAGGCACGAAGATACTGGTTTTTCTGTGCCCATTCAAGCACTATTCCAAAGGAAACTGCGGCCATGTAGGCGCGCGGTTAACATTCCACGCCAAAGTACCGTGCCTTGTGGGCTCGGACGCTGGTGCTCGCACGGAGAAGCCCATACACTTAGAACAGAGTAGACACATAAATGCTGAACCTTACCCTCGCGGATCAAACCGCGAGTTGTTCCCTCCCCAATCTCGTATCGCCACGTCTACCGCTTTGAGCCGGGGCATCTGCTTCGGCAACACGGGCACGTCCGCATTCCGCAAGGATGCATATAAAGTAGGAGCAAGCGGTTGAGGAGTGGGGGATTGTGATTTGCAGATGAGGACTTCCCGTCCAATTTCGCTGTTCACGGAGCGACCTCCGGCCCGCAACAGGCCCTCGGCCTTTGTGGTTTCTATGATCGTGCATTTTGGCGTGGTCGGTATGGTCGCGTTCGGTTTCCTTTATGCGCCCAGGATCAACATGGACGCAGCCGCCGACCGCTACATCCTGCGCCAGGTAGACATCGACGAGTCTCAGTTCTACCCCAAGCCAGCCTCTGGCAGCGGATCTCTCGATTCCGATGCGAACTCCGCCCAGCACGCCGCGAATGCCCACGGTCAGTTGGAGGCGCCGGCATCCAGCGTGCGCAAGGTGGCCCGTCTCAAACTCGCGGACAAAACGGTGGTGGAGCCGGACATGCCCATCAAGATGGAGATCAAACAGTCGCCGGTGCCCGCACTGCTGTTGTGGTCCACCCCACAGCCCAAGGTGCGCATGATGACGCCGCCGCACTTCCGGCCTCCGGTGCTCAACAATGTTCGCGCCTCGCTGGCGCCGCCTAACGCAGCACAGCACCTGGCGGATGTGGCCATTACGCCCACGCCGTTCTCATCGCCGCTGCCCATGCCGCTGCCTTCTAGCACGACCCCGATTACGGTGCAGGGGCCTAAGCCGGTGGAACTGGTTCCGGAAACCACCTCGGCCTCAATGAACGAGCCATCGAGCGTTGCGGTACTCTCCATCTCCAACCTCAACATGACCAAGGGAGCCTTTGCGCTGCCACCCGCCAACCAGACCGCACAGGGAACAGAAGACGGGGGCATGGCGCCCGGGCACTCTGGCAGTGCCATGCGCGCTGGAAACGGCGATCCCAGCAGCCGTGGAACCTCCGTCGTTCCAGGTGATGGATTGGGAAATCCTGACGGTGCCAACGATCCCAAAGCATCCGGCGGAAAGAACGGAGCTGGCCATGAAGCAGGAAAGGGAAGCGGCCCAGGAAAGGGCGCAGGGCACGGCGCCTCAACCGGCACTTCCTCAGGACCCGGCATTGGCGCCGGCGACGGTCCCTCGCTTACCTTGACGCCCATCAAGCTGCCCCTCAACGGCCAGTACGGTGTGGTCGTAGTCGGCTCGGCCATGCAGGAACAATATCCTGAGACGGCTGGCATCTGGGGTGGGCGCCTGCTCTACTCCGTATTTTTGCACGTGGGCCTGGCCAAGAGTTGGGTTCTACAGTACACACTGCCGGCGTCCGTCAATGCGTCCAATGCCGGGCACATCAAGCAGATGCAGGCTCCATGGCCCTACTACATGATGCGGCCCAACGTGGACCCGGACTACGTGAACGCGAATGCCATGATGGTCCATGGCTACATCAATGAGAAGGGGCGCTTTGAGCATCTTGAGCTCATGATCCCGCCCCACTACGGGCAAACGCAGCAACTCATCAGCGCACTGGAGCAGTGGCAGTTTCGCCCCGCCAAGCAGAACGGGTTGCCCACCCGGGTTGAGGTTCTGCTGATCATGCCCGAAGGCCACTAGCCTCGCACCTGCCAGGAAGCGCGTGGAGGAATCCGCGTGTCTTGCAGGTGAGGATTGAAATTCCCAAGACTCGACACTTCGCCCGGCGCGTGACCTTGCGAGCGCAGTCCGTTGGCCATTTGCAGAATGTCCAGGAAAGCCGCATGAGGGGGAGAAAGCGGCTGCGCGATTGCGGAAGAAAAGCTGTAAGGAGGGAAGGGCACTCGGGAGTGCCTGGGGGAATGCGGTGTTGCTTTTCAGGGCAAGCACGAAACGATGCGTTCAGAATTGGATCAGCGGGGAACCAGCATGCGATCATCTGCAGGCTCGTTTAACCGCTCCAGAAACCGCTCCAGGGTCTTTCGGTCAGCGCCATTTTCCCGCGCGCTATTAGGGTTGTCGGAGCTGGCTGTCCGAGCCAGCACAAACGCCAGTCCTAGCCCGTCACTGCCCCAACGAACCACCTTGGTTTGCACTGAAATGCAGTCGTCCAGGTTGCGGCCCAGGCTGTCGGTCCGCTGCAGGGTCATCAAAACCAGCGTGCCAGGAAACCAGCGCTCCTCCGTCAACACGTAAAAGCCGCTGGAACTGATGTCGGAGATTTGGTAGGCGCGCGGAGTGCTGCCGGTCCAGTAATAGGCAACCAGTCCAGGTAATGGCTGCCTCAACGAGCGGCGCCGGTCCGAGGACAGCCAATTCTGGAGCCAGGTTTTCAGTGAGTTCGGCCTGCCGGTTCTCGGCTCGAAATTCTTCATCTCATCTGACCCCTGAAAGGTGGATTGTACGTGGATTGGGGGACTTTGCAAATGGGATACGTCGGATTTCCCAATGCCAGGATCGGATCTCGCCGCTGCTTCCGTGGGGGCTATTCCCGTTGTAGCATTCAATGCGCCGGAGAGTTTTTCCAGTTTGCGTTCCATCTCCTCCGCGACACAAATCACCAACTGGTCGGTTGGCTGCGTCTGTGACGAGTAGATGGTGTGGGCCGGGAGTACCAGAGCAGTTGCCGCGCCTTCCTTTGGCGGCTCCGCGGCCATGGTCGGGAAGGATTCGACCTCCTTAAGGACCCGAAACTCAGTGTCGAGATAAACCAGGTCGACTGGCGTAATGCCCACTACGGACGGCATTCCGTGGAAGGGCGTCAGCCAGAGTCCGCCGTCGGCCTGAAAGTCAAGTTGACCTAGCATATCCTTGAGGATCGCCGGCAAGACATTGGCGACGGTCACTCCCAGGCTCAGGAAGCTTTCGCGGGTTTGGTTGTACACACAGAACTTTTGGACTGCCATGTCCCCTCACCCACCTGGAACCCGTCGGCATGCGGTGCGCGCTCCAAACCCTGCCGTACCTCAATCCAAATCGACGGTAGAATCGGATACCCAACTACAACTCTGGCGCGTGGAACTGTGACCGTTCCATCTCCGGACCTTGCTCTCCCCCGCCAACTCCCAAGGGAAGGTTTGTTCTGGGCCTGTTCCTCAGAAATCTTCCGCTCTGAATGTCGTGAAAATATAGGTATCGAGCACGCCAAGCCTGCTCGGAAGAAAGGTGAGGGTGGGCGCTACGGTCTGGCGTGCCATCCGTGGCTGCCCTCCCCTTTCGGTTGCGGAAGTGGCTACTTGGCCTTGGTGCGGCGGCGCTGGATAAGTACCACCAGCACAATCACAAACAGCACACCGGCAACGATCCGGATGATCATGGTGTTGTCCATTGGAATTCTCCCTTCCCTTCTGTTGGATTCGTTTTACCAAAAGTGTTCAGTAAACCAGCCGCTCTCTGGCCCCCAGAGTGTCCGGCCTCGATCACTTTACCCGAATGCGATGGCGCTGGATCAGCATGACCAGCACAACGCCGAACAACACGCCAGCCACAACCCGGATAATCGTGATAACTTCCATTCCATATTCTCCTTATCGAATCAATGGAACAAACCCTTGAACGATTCCTGCATGATGATCATTGCCGGTCCCAGCGTTACCAGGAACAGCGAGGGAAAAATAAAGAATGCGAGCGGAAAGATCAGCTTGACTGACAGCTTGGCCGCCTTTTCCTCAACCTCCTGCACCCGCTTGACCCGCAGTGTATCCGAGTGCACGCGCAGCGTCTTGGCCACGCTGGTTCCAAACTGCTCGGACTGAATCAACATGGAGACCAAGTTTCGGATGGCGTCCACGCCGGTGCGGTCGGCCAAGTGTTTCCAGGCTTCTGACCGCGGGGCGCCGGCCCTCTGCTCCAAGGCCACTACGCTCAGTTCGTCGCTCAGCACCGGCTGGGAGCCGTGCAACTCCTCGGCCGTACGCGCTGTGGCTTGATCCAGGCTCAGCCCGGCCTCAACGCAGATCACCAGCAGGTCCAGCACATCCGGCAGGCCTTTGCGCGCCGCCAACTGCCGGCGAGAAATCAATCTTCCCAGCCAGAGATCCGGCGCAAGGAAGCCAACACCCAGACAAAGAATGTAAATAAAAAGCGGATTCCAACTGGCCAGGCCGGTGACCAGCGCAATGGCGCAGAGGCTGAGCGGCACCAGGACCTTGGCTCCGTAATAGAACTTGATGGTGGAAGCCTCGCGGTAGCCGGCGCGAATCAGGCGCTGCTGCACCATGCCCGTTTCCGCGTCGGTTCTGGGCACCACGCGCTCGAACCGCTCCACCACGTTCTCCAGCACTGAGCGCGTATCGAGGATCGTTGTCTTGAGCGACTTCTGCTGTCTTGATTGCGATTGCGGATTGATCACTGCCGAAATGCGGGACTGCAGAGTCTCTCGGTAGAAGATGAGCAGACCTGCACTTGCAATCAACAGAAATACGGCAATAAACGAAATCAGTGCAATTCCCATGTCGTCCTTCTAAACGTCCATGTTGACGATCTTGCGGATGATGAGGCCACCGATGATGATCATGATACCGGCGGCCCAGAGGAGGTAAATCCCAACCTGGTGTGTCCAGAGGATCCTCATCATTTCCGGATTGATAAAATACAGCGCGCACCCGAGGCCAATGGGAAGACAGGTAAGAACGATGCCGGTCATGCGGCCCTGCGCCGTGTGGGTCAGAATTTGCCGCTTCAGCCGGAAGCGCCCGCGGATCACCTCAGCCGTCTTTTCCAGTACCTCGGCCAGGTTGCCGCCGCTCTCCTTCTGAATCAGGATGGCTGTCACCACAATCTTCAGGTCCTGGCATGGAACGCGAGCAGTCATGTTGTCGAGGGCCGTTTTCAGCTCCAGGCCATAGTTCTGTTCGTCAAAAGTCACTCGAAACTCGGGTCCAACCGGATCCGGGCATTCCCGGGTCACTAGTCCAAGCGCGGAGTTCAAACTGTGGCCGACGCGAAGCGCGCTGACCACCAGTTCCAGAGCCTCAGGAAGGCCTTCCTCGAACTTCTTCATCCGCTTATTGCGCTTGCCCACCACAAACACAATGGGAAGGGAACCGACGACGAGTCCGATGAGCAGACCGAAGAGGATGGAGCTGGTTCTGAGATACATGATGTAGGCCGGAACGGCAAATGCAGCAACACACATCAGCATCAGCCCGCCTACGGTCCACTTCAGGTTTGCCTGGTAAAGCAGCTTACGAAGCCTCGGCGTGACCTCCGCCTTGCGCAGCACCCGGTCGATCCACGGGATGTTGCTCAACAGATCGCTCTTGCGGACATCCACCAGCAAATCTGCCATCTCCGCCTTGCCCTTGCCTGTGGCAAGCGCGGAGTCCAGCCGGGCAAGCATCTGCTTGTCCTGCGGCGTCGCGCCCATACCGGTGGCGGCGGCCACCAGCGCAACCACTACAAAGACTCCGACAAAGACCAGGATGATAATCAAAACCATCGAAGAAGACCTCTTTTCCCCTAGCTCACTTCCGTAACCCGCTCAAACAGGCTGGGCGGCAGGAAGATTCCGGCGGTGCGCAACTGGTCCAGGAACCGTGGACGGATGCCGCTCGGCTTGAAGACGCCCAGCACCTTGCCGTTCGGTCCAATACCCTTCTTCTGGAAAGCAAAGATTTCCTGCATGCTGATCACGTTCTCTTCCATGCCCGTGATCTCGTGGATGCTTACGCATTTGCGGGTGCCGTCGCTCAGGCGGGTGCACTGCACCACAACCGTCAGTGCCGATGCAATCTGCTGGCGGACTGTCTTCTCCGGCAGGTTCAGGTTGCTCATGGCCACCATGGATTCCAGTCGGGTCAACGCGTCACGCGCGGTATTGGCGTGGACTGTCGTCATCGATCCCTCGTGGCCCGTGTTCATGGCCTGCAGCATGTCGAATGCTTCCTCGCCGCGGACCTCGCCAATGACGATGCGGTCGGGGCGCATACGCAGGCTGTTGATCAACAGTTGGCGCTGCCGGATGGCGCCCTGGCCTTCCACGTTGGGTGGCCGCGTCTCCAGCCGCACAATGTTTTCCTGGGCCAGCTGCAATTCCGCCGCGTCCTCGATGGTGATGATGCGCTCGTTCTGAGGAATGTATTGCGAAAGAATATTCAGGAAGGTGGTTTTGCCGGCGCCCGTGCCTCCGGAGATCAGGATGCTTAGTCGTGCACGCACCGCCGACGAAAGCAGCTCCATCATCTCAGCGGAAATGCTCTTCAGTTGCACCAGCTGGTTGGCCGCCAGAGGACCGGTTCCAAAGCGGCGGATCGACAGCGAAGGGCCGTCCAGCGCCAGCGGGGGAATAATTGCATTCACACGCGAACCATCCGGAAGGCGGGCATCCACCATCGGCGAAGACTCGTCCACGCGGCGTCCCACGCGTGAGACGATGCGGTCGATAATCTGCAACAGGTGCCGGTCGTCGCGGAACGAAGCGTCCGCCCGGGTGAGCAGGCCGCCACGCTCAATGAAGACATGGTCCTTGTCATTGACCAGGATGTCGGAGATCTTCTGGTCCTTCAGCAGCGGCTCCAGCGGCCCTAGTCCAAAGACTTCGTCCAGAAGGTCGGTCTGAATCTTCTCCTGCTCGTCAAAGCTCAACGGAACCCGGCGGTCGCTGATGATCTCGCTGATGATGCTCGACACGGCTTGCCGCGCCTGGTTTGAGTTCACCCGCGAGAGCTTCTCAAGATCAAGCTTGGAGATCAGAGTACGGTGTACTTCCGATTTGAAATTCTCAAGATTCAGTTGTTCCACGCTGCACCGTTCCGAAAAATTGAAGAATCGTCAAAGATCGCCAACAACTTGGACTCAGCCGAACAGGCTGAACCCCTTCTTCTTCTCTGCCTTGGCGGGCATGCCGCACGCCGCGCGGGCCATTTCCTGAATTGCCCTCGCAATCATTGAGTCCTCGAGGGCCAGCGGGCTGGCTTCATTCTGCATCCGCCGCACCGCAACATAATCGCTGGGAATCTTCCACTGCACGGGCCTCGTCAAAGCTTTGGCAATATGTTCCTCATCGACGCCACCCGCCTTGGGAATGAATCGGTTCAAAACGATCTCAAGGTTGGAACCGCCCGACTTGAAATACTCTGAGATCACCCGGTGGGAGTTACGCAGTTCAGGAATGCCTGCCTGCATCACAAGGTACACCGTATCGGCCTGCTCCACCAGTTTCGTTCCGCTCAAATCAAACCGCGATCCGGCATCGATGACCACATAATCGAATCCCATCCGCGCAATGGCGATGAGTTTCTCCACAGCCTCATTGTTGATTTCCATCTGTGGAAACTTGCCCGGAGCTGCCATCACAAACAGGCCGGAGCTATGCTTTGTCAACAACTTAGACAGGAAGTTGGAATCCAGCCGACTGTAGTTTTGCAGCGCATCCACAGTGGAAAACTGAGGGCTGATTCCCAGGTTCAGGGCCGCATCTCCGAGGGGAAGATCGAGGTCAATCAGCAGGGTACTTTGGGCACATTCCTGCGCCAGAGAAACAGCAAAGTTACTGGCCACGGTGGTGACTCCAGTTCCGCCCTTGCCGCCCAGAAACACCAGTACCTTGCCGCCCTGCTTGTTCGAAATCTTGGTAGCGGGACGACGCAACGTCGCCCGGTTGATGGCGTCGTTCAGCACCCCCACCGTCAGCGGCTGCGACAGAAACTCGCGGGCGCCGGCTCGCATGCAGTTCATCAGCACGTTCGGGTCGGTCTGCATCGAGTAGACCATCACCGTCACCGCGTTGTCGCCCGCCATCGCTTCCACCAGCTCCAGCGCGTACTGCTGGTCGCTGTCCAGATCGATGATCACCACGTCGTAACCCTGCTCCAGCAACCTCGGCACGTCCGAAAGCTTGGAGGGATACGCCGTAAACTCCCGCACCTGGGTCACATTCACGCCCGCCAACGCACTGGCCACAATGCGGCGCCGCTGGTCGTGCGGCCCAATCAGTGCCACTGACAGTCCACTGGACTTCAGGAAATCGGGATCTTGCATGATATTTGCCATTACCGGTCTCTAACTCCTAATTTCTGTTGCCCTCGTTACTGGGTTGCTGCTTTTTCCTTCCCTTGCCATCCTGACGCATCTGACCCCTGCTTGCACAGTCCGCTAACGCCCATGTGCAAAGAAGGACAACAGTGTGCCAATCGCAATGGCCGGGGCGTAGGGCATTTTGCGTGCCTTGGGATTCGCCAGCGTAAGCTCCGGATTCCCTTTTCCCTTTCGCTTGGTCCACCCAAACAGCACGTCCCCTGTGCCCGAGAACAACTCCCCAAGAAAACCGCCCGAAACCGCCCAGCCCACCGCCATGACGCCGCCAACAATGCCCGTCAGCACCAGGGCCAGAATCAGCTGTTGTGGGCCCACCCATGCGCCAATCGCGGCAGCCAGTTTCACGTCCCCGGCGCCCATGCCGCCCATGACAAAGAAAATTCCGAAAAGCAAAATACCCAATCCCAGGCCCTCCAGGCTCCGGGCCAGGCCCGGCCAACCGCCTACCCACACGGAAACCGCAACGCCCGCAGCCATGAAGGGAAATACCAGCCAGTTTGGGATTCGCCGACTCCGAATATCCGTATATGTCGCCACGGCGAGGACGGCCAGTGTCGGCGCAAGAATCGGCCACCACGCAATCGAACCCAAGCAGAAACCCCCAACGTGCCTAAATTGTACCTACGTGCTGCCTTACTGTTAGCAATTGTGCCTCCAATTTGGGATAAGTCAAGCCTGTTTTGTTTCAATGCGATACAGCCTCCTCCTTTTTAGTTACTGTACACGCATGTTTACGGGAATTCCTGTCCGGTGAAGCACACGGTATACACAGGCAGGAAGATTTTTCCTACTCCGGTTTTCCACAGCTCCCTGTATGATTCTTCGAGCGTTAGTGACTTTGCACCGCGTCGCAGTGGTCTCTTGCTCCCATTTCCCCCTCGGTGAGGTTCCTTCCCGGCCGCTTCAGCCAACAAACATGCAGTCCCCATAACTGAAAAACCGGTAACCGCCACGGATCGCATGCTCGTAGGCGGCCAGAACCGCATCCCGGCCAGCCAGCGCGCTCACCAGCATCAGCAGGCTGGACTGCGGCAGATGGAAGTTGGTCAGCAGGGCATCCACCACCCGGAACCGGAAACCGGGCGAGATAAAGATCCCCGTCTGCCCGGTGTGGGCCTCCAGAGGGCCCTCCCCGGCCCGCTGCGCGCAGTGCTCCAGGGTACGCACCACGGTAGTTCCCACGGCCACCACGCGGCGCTTCTCCCGGCCTGCCCGATTCAGGGCGTCGGCGGTCGCCTCCGGCAGGGTGTAGCGCTCCCGGTGCAGATGCACCTCCTCGACCCGCTCCACGCGCAGCGGCGCGAAGGTGCCCAGTCCCACGTGCAGTGTCACTCGAACCACTTCAACGCCGCGCGCCGCCGCGGCCTCCAGCACCGCCGAGGTAAAGTGCAGCCCCGCCGTGGGCGCCGCAACGGAGCCGCGCTCCCGTGCAAAGACCGTCTGGTAGCGCTCCCGGTCCGGCGCCCGGTCCGCGCGGTGAATATAGGGCGGCAGAGGCATGTGCCCGATGCGCTCAAGTGCGCCAAAGAAGTCCTTGACCGGGGCAAACTCGAGCAGCCGCTCGCCGAACGCACCCCGCTCCAGAACCTCAGCCTCCAGCACTTCTGTTTCAGGTTCGGCAGGCCCCGACTCCGCAGTTTCCGGCTGCGCGGTTTCGTCCCCAGCGCAAAACACCAGCCGCTCACCCACGCCCACCTTGCGCCCCGGCTTCACCAGCGCCCGCCAGCGCCCTTCGCCTGCCGGCTCGGTCAGCAGCACCTCCACCTGCCCGCTGGGCGCCTGCCTGTCCCGCACCACCGTGCGCCTGGCGTAGAGTCGCGCCGGAATCACGCGGCTGTCGTTCAGCACCAGCACGTCTCCCGCGCGCAGCAGAGCAGGGAACTCGACAAACGTAGAGTCCCGCACCTGGCCCGTCTGCCGGTTCATCACCATCATGCGACTCTGCCCGCGCTCGGCCGGCGGCTCCTGCGCAATCTGTTCCTCGGGCAGGGCAAAGTCAAAGTCCGACACCCGCAGTCCACTCATTGCGCGGTCCGCCCAAAGTGCGCCAGAGCTCGCATGCGCGCACGTTCGAGCGCGTCATTCAGCTCCTGCCGCTTGCTTTCCAACCGCTCCGCCGGCAGGTCGGCTTCCACGCGCGTCCACTGTGCCCAGCTCACGCAAATCCGCGTGAACGGCTTGGGAATCAGGAAGCGGTCCCACGAGCGCATCGTCCAGGCCCGCTCCGGTTCCAGGTGGAAGACACCGATGGGCGCGCCGGTCATTTGCGCCAGCTTGATGGGCCCTGTCTTCGTCTGATAGATCGGTCCGCGCGGTCCGTCGGCCGTGAAGATCGCGGTCCGGCCCGACTCAATCACGCGCTTCAGGCCCAGCAGGCCCTCGCCGCCGCCCCGCGAGCTGGAGCCTCGCACCGCGCCGTAGTGGAACATTTGCAGGATGCGCGCAATCAGCTCGCCGTCAAAGCTGCGGCTGATGAGAATCACCGCGAGCGCGTGCCGGAAGTAAAGGGTGCATGGCAAAACGCATTGGTGCCAGAAGCAGTAAATCTCCGGCCCGGGCCGCTGGCCGAAAAGCACCGGCTCCACGCCCTCTTCGGCAATGACCTCATAGCGCCAAGTAAGCCCCACAACCCACAGCAGCGCCCAAACCACGCGCGGCACCACCGCCAGCACAAGGCGCTGGCCCAGTGTGAATCTGGGGCTGGCTTTTGCGGTCATTCTCCCGATTCTAGCTGTAGCGGAGCCAGCGCAGCAGCTCCGGCACCGTGGCCCGCTTGCCATACATCAGGATGCCCACGCGATACAGTCGCGTGGAGAACCACAACACGCCCACAATGCTGACCACCAGCAGGGCAATGGAGACCGCAAACTGCCACAGCGGAGGAATCTCCGAGGCCATGCGCAGAAACATGATGACCGGCGCGGTGGGCGGAAACAGAGACGCGGCAATCGACCAGAAGGAGTTCGAGTCATTGATGACCAGCAGGATGAGCGCAAAGCTAAGCCATGTAGGCGCAGCCGCCAGCGGCATATACATCTGCAGCTCCTGCTCGGTTTCGCACGTGGCCGCCAGGCCCGCGAACAGCGAGCTGTACAGCAGATACCCCAGCAGGAAGTACACCGGGAACAGAATCGCCTCCGTCCACGTGAAGTGCACCGCAAGCTGGCCGGTCATCATGGCCGCGGCAAACGGAGAAAACAGGATGGCCGCGCCGGCCACCAGCCAGATGGCAATCTGCGTCAGGCCCACCGCGCCCACGCCGATCAGCTTGCCCGCCAGCAGATCTCCGGGCTTCGCGATGGCGAGCATCACTTCAAAAATGCGCGAGGTCTTTTCCTGGATGATCGAGCGCGCCACGTTCATTCCGTAAATCATGGTCGTCATTGAGAGCAAAATGGCCATCACGTAGCCCTTCCAGAAAGAGGCCTCGGCGTTGCTCTTCGCCACGCTGCCGTCCTTCTTCACCTGGAAGGTGGCCAGCTCGACTCCGCTCACCATCGCGTCCGCGGTGCTCTGCTGCATTCCGCCGGCGGTCAACTTTTCGTCCAGCAGGGCATGGTTTAGCGCGGAGGTAATTCGCGCCGCGGTAATAAAGTCGCCCGAAGAAGCCGAAGTGTACTCGGCTGTCGGCGTTTTGCCCGGCTGCGTATGCACCCAGAGCAGCCCGTCCAGCGCGCCGTTTTCCACCTGCTTCACCAGCGCGTCGCGTTGTGCCAGGGTGGCCGGAACCACCACGTCCACGCGCGCCTTTGCCGACTTGTTGCCCTCCAGCTGGTCGCGTATCTGGCCGGCCAGCGCCGGGTCATTGGACGCCACGGCCATGTGCCGGTTCGATCCGATCCCCTTGCTGGAAAGATAGCCAACCCCGACAATCAGTGCGAACACCAGGGGCAGCCCCACCGTGGTCATCCGGAAGGCGCGCCCGCGCACCTGCTCCAGGTATTCCCGCTTCGCAATCAGGAGCATGTTACGCATTCACTTTGCCTCCCACGGTTTGGATAAAAATTTCTTCCAGCGACGGCTCCACCAGCTCAAAGCGGAAAATGCGCGCCGCGGCGGAAGCCTCGTGCAGCAGCTTCTGCGCGTCGCCGTGCGGCTTCAACCGGATCTCCGCATGGCCTGAGAAATTCTCGGCTTCGGCGATTTCGCTGCACTTCAGAAACTCCGCGCTTCCTTCAAACTCCACCACCACGTGGTTGCGCTCATAGCGCGACTTGATCTCGCGCATGCGCCCGGATAGCACCGCCTCACCGTTGTTCACCAGGCAAATTGAGTCGCACAGCTTCTCCACCTGGTCCATGCGATGCGTGGAGAAAAGGATGGCCTTGCCCTCATCCTTCAGTTCCAGCAGCGTCTTTTCCAGCAGCTTCGCATTCACCGGGTCCAGGCCGCTGAACGGCTCATCCATCACGATCAGGCCGGGGTCGTGCAGCAGGGATCCGATGAACTGAATCTTCTGCTGCATGCCCTTGGAGAGTTCTTCGGTCTTCTTGGGAAGCGCATAGTCAATCTCCAGCCGCTCCGCCCAGCCGGTCGCGCGCTTCCGCGCTTCCTCCGCGCTGAGCCCGTGCAACTCGCCAAAGAAGACAAGCTGCTCCAGCACTTTCATTTTTTTATACAGGCCGCGCTCTTCCGGCAGATAGCCCACGCGCTCCAGGCTCTTGCGCTCAAACGGCCGGTCAAACAGCTTCACCTGGCCGGAGTCTGGCAGCGTAATGCCCATCATCATGCGGATGGAACTGGTCTTTCCCGCGCCGTTCGGGCCCAGCAGCCCGAACATCTGCCCCGCATCAATCGAGAGACTCAGGCGGTTGACGGCGACCTTCGCCTCGTAGGCCTTGGTCACTTCAGCAAGTTCCACAACTGGCATCGATTCTCCTGGTCAGCGCAACACAACAGCTTTCGGGCGAGTCCGGAATCCGGATGCCACTGAGTTTAGCAAAGCATGCGACAGCGTTCAGCGTTCGCCGCGCGCGGCACTGCAGCGGGTCATTGCTGCGCATGCGCCCGCGTTCCATGCCATGCGCCGGCTCGCGCGCTACGTGTGCTTGTTGTATTTCGGAGGCCCGCTGACCACCATGGCGCTTTCCTTCTCTCCATGGATGTAACGGCAGCACCAGTCAGTCTGATAGAGCTTCTTGTCCGGCACGCTGATCATGTCGCGATAAGTCACGCGGCCGAAGACGAAAATCTTCTCCTCCCAGCGTTCGATTGTTTCCATCTCTTCTCTGGTCTTGCAAATCAAGGGCACATCGCCGCGGCTGAAGCGCCGAATGCCCAGAGACTCGCCCGGCAACAGGATTACCGGCTCCAGCAGCGTGCCCGGCTCGTCATTGTCAAACACAGGCGTCTCGGGCAGGTGCGTTTCGTCCGGCGCCACGCCCACCAGGTCGACGGTGCCCACAATCCGCGCTGGCGTCCGCCCGCGATTGGTCGCCATCACCTTGAAGCTGTTTTCCATGGTCAGGAACGGCTCAATCGTTATCAGGATCCACGGCCGCTCCGCCTCCACCATCGCCTGGTTTTGCGCCAGCGCGGCATCGGAGGCATCCAGCGCGGCCTGGGCAGTGGCCGCACCTACCTCCACATGCCGCTCAATGCGCTTGAGCGTGCGTAGCACCAGCAGAACGCCTACATAGCCCAGCACCGCCAGCACCAGATAGGCGCCCCACAACACGCGGTCATGCCAGGTCCACGGCGCAGCGGGAGGCGGTGGGCTGGTCACCACGATTGGCTGCTGGCTCGGGCAGGGTCCGCCGCCGCAACTGGTGTCCGCGTCCGTGCTGCCCTGGCTGGGCGCTTCGGCGGTGCTCGCGGGCGGCACCGTGGGTGTCTGGGTGGTCCCTTGTTTTGCGCTTGGCGCACTCTTCTGCGCGGCCTTGTCTGCCACCTGCCCCTGCATGGGGGCGGGTGCGGGAACAAAAGCCAGCAAGGCAAGCAGAATCGCCAATCCCCTGGTCATAATGAGAGAACTATACCAGTTCCATGAGGATAGAGAAGGAACGGAAGTGCGGGGAACCTCCGGAGCTTGCCTCCGGCGCGCAGCCGTTCCGCGTCGCTGGTTCTCCTGCAAAAAAGAAACCGGCGCACCCTGCAGGTTCTGCGGAGTGCGCCAGTCAAAAGTTCAGCCCGGATTCTGAAAGCTAGGCCGAAGCCGAGTTCACGTTGTCCTGCTCGAAGATCATGTCCGGCTCTGCCAGGCGGATGAGCCGATGCAGATACGCGCGCGAGATGCCAAGGCTGCGCGCCGCCAGCGTCTTGTTCCCGTTGTTCTCCCGTACCGCATCCGTGGCCAGCTTCACCTTGTAGTCGCGGAGATGCCGCTCAAAGGAGCCTTCGGGGTTGTACTCGCTGATGTCGATGATCTTGTCCGCATGCATGTTCAGCGGCAGGTCATCCGGCCGGATCATTTGCCCCGGCGCCAGGATGATGGCGCGCTGAATCGCATTCTCCAGCTCACGCACATTGCCGGGCCACGGAAAGGCCTGCAACATCGCCATTGCTTCCGGTTCGATGCCCTGCATCGGCTTCTGAAACATATTCGAATAGTGGTGCAGATAATGCGACGCAATCTGCGGAATGTCCTCTGCGTGATCGGCCAGCGCCGGGGAGACGATCCGCATCACGTGGATGCGGTAGTAAAGATCCTGGCGGAATTTGCCCTCGGCCACCAGCTTGGACAGGTCCTGATGCGTGGCGAAAATCAGCCTTGCGCGCAGAGGAATCAGTCGGCCGCTTCCCAGCCGGCTGAACTCCATCTGCTGCAGCACGCGCAGCAGCTTTACCTGGGTGTAAATGCTCAGATCGCCAATTTCGTCCAGAAACAGTGTGCCGTCGCGCGCCTGCTCAAAGTAGCCTTCGCGCGCGCCCACAGTTCCTGTAAAGGCGCCCTTCTCGTGGCCAAACAGCTCGGCTTCAATCAACGCTTCCGGGATGGCGCCGCAGGAGACGGCCACGAATGGACGGTCAGAGCGCGAACCAAGATTATGAATGGCACGCGCAATCAGTTCCTTGCCTGTTCCGCTTTCTCCGGTCACCATCACGGAGGCGTTCAGGTTGGCCACGCGCTGCACCAGCTGATACACCTGCCGGATCTGCGGGCTTGAGCCAATCAGCCGGTCACAGCCGTTCAGCACGTCCACCGGCGGCGGAACCGACTGCAGCTGCCGATTCATCTCAGAATTCTCTTTTGCCCGGCAAAGCAGGGCCTTCAACTCACGAATGGAAGGTGGACGGCGGCAAAATCCAAAAGCTCCCTGCCGCACCAGTTCCACTGCGGTTGGGCGCAGGCTGTCATCGGCCATCACCACCACTGGAATCTGAAGCATCGAAATCCGCCGGGAGCATTCCACCAGATCACCCAGAGACGGACTGCTGGAACTCAGATCCAGCACTGCCACATCGCACTCCCCGTCTCCCAGCATGCGACTCGCGCACTCTTCTTCTGACACTGCACGAACATGAAACTCATTGCCCAAAGCAGAGGACAAGAGGGGTTGCAGTGCGTCGTCTTCGGAAAGCAGCCCAATTCGAATCATAGGTAACAGGTCTCTTTCTCGTTTGCGTCACCCTGTCCCTGCAGTAACGCCTGTGTCAGGCTCTCGGCCGCTGTGCCTTGTCGACCGACGTTGAGATGGTGCTGGTACAGAGTCCGGCCAAACACCTCATAAGGGGAACCGGGACAGGTTCTTTCTGGTTCAGGAACCTGATGGAGGCTTCACTTGCACGTGATTCTGTAACGATCTGATTTCAAAGGTCAATACCACGTTGGTACTTGATCCCCTCACAGAGGTAACAGTAACGCCGAAAAGGCACTTAGAACACATATCAACCGTGTGCAGCTGGGAAAGTCTCGCGCTCCGCCCCCCAGGCTCTGTTACGGGGCTGGAGGTTGTCATGCAATGTCACTACTTGTGCATTGCCTCCATCATAACCAGTGTGCTCTGCGCTGGGAAGCACGAAATGGAAAACATTCGCACGCTCGTAATCGATCAGATATGTCCTTCCATCGTTACATCCTGGTTGCTGCCAGGTGGATTTTGTCTTTCCCGCTGGGGTTGACGCAGGTACTGTATGTCTATGGTGGATATACCCGGAGAGCAAGCTACTTCCCCTGCGGAACCGACCCCCGTGCAAAGCTCGGCCCGGTGGATCCAAACCTTCAATCGCATCTTCAACCGCCACCTGATGAGCGCCTCCGTGCTGGTGCTGATCTTCTTCCTGCTGGCAGGTAACATTCGCGTTCCGGGAAATATTCTCCGCGATCCGGATCTGTGGTGGCATCTTGCCGACGCGCGCATCCTGGCCACGACCCACCACTTCATCCACACGGAGCCCTATTCGTTCACCGTGGCCGGCAAGCCCTGGGTCGATCCCGAGTGGCTCTCTGAGGAGTTCTACTGGCAGGGTTTCCAACATGTAGGACTGGCAGGTATCTACGTCGTCGCCCTGCTGGCGCTGTTTGCCAATATTCTTTTCGTCTACTGGCGCGCGGTAAAGCGATCTGGCCATGCGGGGGCAGCCTTCTGGGCCTCGGTGATCGGCATCGCCCTCATGATCGTCAATGCCGGGCCGCGCACCATCGTCATTGCCTATCTCGCCATGTCTGCCGAAATGGCCCTGCTGGAAGCCGCCGAGCGAGGCCACAAACGATTACTTTGGCTGTTGCCTCCGCTGTTCATTGTCTGGATCAATCTACACGGTACCTGGATCATCGGCATCTGCATCCTGGTGCTGTATATCCTCTCCGGCTTCTTCTCCTTCCGCAAAGGCGTCTTTGAGCAGGATGGATTCTCCGCGGACTATCGCAATCTGCTGCTACTCGTGCTGCTGGCCTCCGTGCTTGTCACCATCATCAACCCCTATGGCTGGCGGCTGGTCTGGAATCCCCTCGACATGATGTTCAACCAGAAGCTGAACATCGCCAACATCCAGGAGTGGCAGCCGCTGAACTTCCATATGGTTTCCGGCATCGGCGCCCTCATTGCCATTATGCTTTCGGTCATTGCCAACAGCCTGCGCGGCCGCAAATGGAAGGTCTTCGATCTGGCCATCGTTCTCTTCGCGTGGTTTTCTGCATTCGACCACGCGCGCTTTGCTTTCATGGCCGCTGTCCTTGTGGTTCCTCTGCTGGCCATGGACTTCCAGACCGCCTTCTGCACTGAGTCCGACGAAAAAACCATTCCCGTATTCAACATGATTCTGGTGCTCTCCGCTCTCGGAGCCATCATTTATTACTACCCCGCTGAGGCAAAGCTGCAGAAGGAGATGACACATAACTTTCCCATGCAGACTATTCGCTCCATTCAGCCCTCCTGGCGCACGCTCAACAACGACGGCCTCGGCGGCATCATGGACTTCGAATCACGCCCCACCTTCATCGATTCCAGGATTGACACCTTCGAGCACCACGGAGTCCTCAAGGACTACCTTGACATCGTCCAATTCAGAAACAGCCTGGCACTGATGGACAAGTACCACGTAGACCACGCTCTCCTTCAGGAGAATCAGGCCTTGTCCTACCTCCTGCACCACACTCCCGGCTGGACCGTGGTTCGCAGTGAGGGCACCGGCGACCTTGCCTATACCCTCTTTGTGCGGACGCCCGGCACTCCGGTCTGCGCCCCGGCCGCAACGGCTCGTTAACCATTCGCGCGAGGCCGGCTTGCCCGACCTCGCCGCTGTTTTCCGCAGCCCCTCCCAGCCCGCAATTGCCTGCCAGCCCATTTCCGTTTCGCGTTTCCGCCCGTCCCGGTCCATGTCCAGCCTCCTTATGGATGACCAGCGATATGTGACTTGCATCACAGGTCGCGACGCCGGTCAATGCAACCATGACTTCACAGGTTGCGCACGGAAAGTGGTTCGCACGCTCTTCCTCTTTTTACCCGCGCGCACGGAGAAGTAACTTGAAGTTAGATTCCACTGCCTTCCTTGCCGATCACGAACTGGTTGAGGCGCTGGAGACGCGATCGACACCGGTCTTCTGCGACACCGACCGAATTCTGTTTACGCAGGGCGAGGAGCCAGAGGGCCTCTTCATTCTGCAGTCCGGCACGGCCACGCTCTCCATGACCACGCCGCAGGGCGAAGAGATCATGTGCATCCCGATTGCTGCCGGCTCTGTGCTCGGTCTTCCCGGTCTCATCGGCAACCAGCCCTACTCGCTCACGGCGATTGGAATGCAAGGCTCTACACTCCGTTTCGTCTCGCGCGAGGACTTCTCCCACATCATCGCGGAAAAGCCCTCGTTGTCCATGAGCGTGCTGCGCGTGCTGGCTGCTGAGGTGCGCACGGCGCGCTTCGCCATCACGGCAATCTGACCGCGAAGCCGCCCTGTACACCCGTCTCACCGCATCGGGGTCTGTTGAGTTAGCATCCAGAATGTGCCCGGCCTCGACACCCCAGTGATGTACGTGCGCGGCGTGGGACCGCGCGTGGCGGAGATGCTCGCCGCCAAGGGCATCCTCACCGCCGAGGACCTCCTCTACCATCTTCCCTTCCGCTACGAAGACCGCCAGAATCCCCGCAGTCTGGACGAACTCGAACCTGGAGAAACTGCCAGCGTCATCGCGGAAGTGCGCGGCTCGGCCCTGCTGCGCACCCGCCGTATGCCTCTCTTCGAGCTCACCATCGGCCAGGGAACTCGCGCGCTCAAGTGCATCTGGTTCAACGCCACTTATCTCGTTGGCAAGTTCCAGGCCGGGCAAACCGTCGCCGTGTACGGCAAAGTGGAGCCCTCCCGCTCTACCCACAACCTCAAAATGATCCAGCCGCAGTGGGAACTGCTGCCCGACCACTCCGACGACGCCGAAACCCGCCTTCTGGAAGTGGGCCGCATCACGCCGGTTTATGAGTCGCTCGGCGGCAGCCGCCTGGCCTCCCGCTGGCAGCGCAAAGTCATCTTCCACCTGCTGGAGGGCATGCGTGGCGCCGTGCCGGAGTGCCTGCCGCACGCCATGCTCGCACGTCTGGGTCTGCCCGGCCGCGAGCAGTCGCTGCGGGAAGTGCATTACCCGCCCGAAGGTACGCCCATGGCCCAGTTGCAGGCCTGCGCCACGCCCGCCCATCGCCGCCTCATCTTTGAAGAGTTCTTTTTCCTTGAGCTGGGCCTCGAGCTCAAGCGCCGCCGCCTGCGTGAGCGTGCCGGCGTCTGCTTTGCCACCACCGACAAGGTCCGCGAGGCCATCCGCGAGGTTCTCCCGTTCCATCCCACCGCAGCGCAAAAACGCACCCTGGGCGAGATCGTCGACGACATGCGCCAGCCGAGCCCCATGCGCCGCCTGCTGCAGGGCGACGTCGGCTCCGGCAAAACCATCGTGGCTTTGCAAGCCATGCTCGTTGCCATGGAAAACGGCTACCAGGCCGCACTCATGGCACCCACGGAAATCCTCGCCACGCAGCACTACCTGGCCGCGCGCAAGCTGCTGGAGCGCTCCTCCCGCCACTACCGTATCGTGCTCCTAACCGGCTCGCTGGACGAAGACCGCAAGCGCCTGAACCGCGGCCTCATCAACCGCGGCGAAGCCCAGCTGGTCATCGGCACCCACGCGCTCATTGAGGAGAAGGTCGAGTTCGACCGCCTCGGTCTGGTCGTCGTCGATGAGCAGCACCGCTTCGGCGTGATGCAGCGCTTCCGCCTGATGAAGAAGCCCAACCAGCCCGAGCCCGACGTGCTGGTGATGACCGCAACGCCCATCCCACGCACCCTGGCGCTCTCGCTCTATGGCGACCTCGACGTCAGCGTGCTCGACGAGCTCCCCCCCGGCCGCACCCCCATCGTCACCCGCCGCGTTCCCGGTGAGCGGGCCGAGGACGTCTGGGATTTTGTCCGCAAGCAGGTGGCCCAGGGCCGCCAGGCATACATCGTCTATCCCGTGATCGAAGGCTCGAAAGACGACCAGCCCGAACTCGATTTTTCGCACGACGA
>DATKTQ010000062.1:0-10528 GCA_035531055.1 Occallatibacter sp.
TGAAGTCGGATCCATTCATGAAAGGCAAGACCTGTGTGAGCTGTCATCAAGCACACAAGTTCGTGGAGCACAAGAAGGCAGCCCCGGCAGGCGAGTGAGAACAACTTCCAGGCGTGGCATTCTCGAACTGCTGGCCGGCGCATCCGAGTTCACCGCCCTGGAAACGTGTCATCGCATGCCAAGGGAATGAACGGCCCGTTGCCCTGAAAACTAGCGATCATCCGCCCGAGGATCCCGCCAAGCACGCGGATGAGCCGCAAGCGCGTTTGCCGCGACTGCGAATCGGAATCTTCCGAGGCTCCCCTTCAATTTGTCAATTCTGTCTGGGCAAACGCGGAACCATGCAGTCGCGCAGTTCACATATTGGTGTGAATGTCACCAGTAATCCTGATTTGCGCGATAGCTGCTGGCCGTCGACCATCGGGAAGTACCGCCGAATCCAGGCTGCTCCTCACATAGGTCCCGTGAAGTCGGCAATGCACAAGGAATTCGCTCCCGGTGCGTGTCCCGGCAAACCCGGACCCTAGTCAGGGCGTTTACAGGGACAAATTCTCAAAGTTGAGCGTAACCGGATCTCAATGAGCGCGTGGGCCCTGTACGGAACGGTGGACAACTCGCCACTCTCAACCTGCTTTGGGCTGCAGGTGCTTTGCTCCAAACACCCACATCTCCCCAAGGCAGAAATTGATAAGCGAGCAGCATACAATCGCGATCCCGTTCGCTGCCAACACGGGCATTCGTACACCCACTACCAGCACCTTCATCAGAGCGAGGTTTCCTGCGAGCGACACCAACCCATTCGACAGATGGAATCGCACGCACTGCCGCAGCAGCGTTGCCTGCTCCCGCCGCTCGCGCCAGGTGTAATGCACATGCCACACAAAATTGTGAAGCAGTGTGAGTTCGAGAGCGACGGCCGAGGCAACAAGGTAATGCCCCGGCATGTTGCGGTTGAGAACGGCGAGCGAGCCAAGCTGCACCACCGCTCCGATGACTCCTACTGCGTTGAATTTGCCCCACCGCGCAAGAGTGTTCAAGGTAGTGGCTCCTGCCGGTAGAGCTCAGTCGTATGCCGCAAGGCGACGATGATTGCGGTTGCGAACATGCTTACGGCTGCAATTGCTCCGCCCACATCGAAGAGCAGAAAACTGTGGCCGAGCAGCGTGGAATATGGACTCCGCAGCAGCGCGAGGTTGCCAACGATGAGCAGGATGCGAATCTCTGTAGGCCCAAAGAATCCCTGCGAGAGTTCGAAGCAACCAAGCGTGTACGTGGCCAGGTAGCTCTCTCCGGAGAGCAGCATGAAGCCGACGAGCAAAGCCATCGCCATCTGCCAATGCAGGAAGCCGCTCGCGCCAAGGCCTGTCATGAGTGCCACGACGCCGAATATGTCGACGATATGGTCAACATAGAATCCGTAACGCGGACGCTGCTGCCTCCGCACACGCGCTAGGGTTCCGTCCAGACTGTCGCCCAGCCAGTTGAGCGCGAGGCAGAGAATCACGGCCAGTAGCCAGTGCTTGTCAAATCGCGCGAGAGCGTAACAGACGCCCGCACCAATCTGCGCGCTCAGGCCTAGTACGGTAAGCATGTCGGAGCTAATCCAGCGCGGCGCACGTTCCGCCATGCACAGCAATACGCGCTTCTCCACTTGTGCTGTCAGCGACCGGTTTACGCGCTGCGCCGCGCGGAACGGGGTGCCACTCTTATACATCGTCGAGTTCATATTCATTGCTTTTCTCCCTTCCCGGCACTTCCTCTATTTCCCGGCGGCGGCTAATCCGGCACGCCAACGAGCCAAACAACTCGGAAGACAATGTTGTGTTGAGCTGGATTCGCATTTGCCCAATAATCCAGCACCTCGAACTGAAGAGAATGCGAGGAGTCCAACGGGTGCGCAAATGCCAGACCGTAGTCCAGTGCATTTCCGGTTTCGAACATCCGCGTGTAGCCGCCAACGACCAGCGGCAGCACCAGCTTTGTCTTCTCCGGAGGCATCAATGGGATCACTGCATTTGTGCTCAAATAGCCGGATACCTGGCTCCTGTTTGCCTGAGGGCCCATGACGCCCACTTCCAGATCGAGAAACGGCATGATTCCTGCGATCCCTCCGCACTGCACAGTCGGCTTCACCGCTGCCGTGGATTCCGAAGCTCCGACCCCGCAGGTCAGCCCAGCGCGCACGAACCAGTTGTAAGCCCCGGAACCAGCAGACTCCGGCACCGGTTTTGCAGGCACGGGTCCTTGCGCCTGGGCGCCTGCGACTCCTGAAAAGAAAAGGAAGACAAGAATCCCCCGCATAACCATGGCACTCATGGAAGCTCCTTTCGAAAACGGTTCTGATTTGGGTCGCGCTATCTGCGCAGCGCGTGGCATGTGGCGCGCAGCGTGAACTCGAGCGAATCTCGCGGGACGCTCTCGACGAATGGCCCGATCATCCAGCCAAGCCCTGTGGGGATGGATCGCGTGAGTGAAACCGACTCGATCTGCATATAGAGCCCGCCGTCACGCTCTTCGAAGGTCCAGTACGTATTCAGCCGCCACAGGAAACCGTACTGATCGGCTAAGCTGAGCACGCGCTCGCTCTTGGTCCCAGCGTTTTCTATTTCGTCAATATGCATGCTGTGCGAGATGCTCCAACCGTGGCGAGCGTCGAGCTGTTCGAAATCGATGTCGTAGGTTGTGTCCATTACAACGGTGATTCCGTGCTTCTGTTGAACGCGCAGCGTCGCTTGATAACGGTCGCCGTTCTGCGAGAGCACTCTGGCTGCAACTACCTGGGGAGCGTAAATGCGCGGGTAAGCGGAGAAATCGCGCATGAGCCGTTTGAAATCCGCCGCAGTCGCGCCCGGTAGAAATGCTGTGCCGCGCCAGTGGGAAAGCATCGCTCCCGGCAGATCGGTCTTCGCCGGCGTCAGGTTCTCGATGATCAGATCGCCGCGACGCAGGCGCGCCTCGGTCTGCGCCGCAGGCTCCGCCAGGATGACAAAGCCTGCATCCTGCCGGTGTTGTGCCGCGAGCCGCGCTTCGAGCGCTCCAACATACGTGTTGAACCCTGCGACAGCTTCCATTGAAGGCTGCTCCGCGCGACAGATGCCACACGCGAGCGCCATCAAAACCTGCAGCATGCCTGCCCATGCAACCCATCTCGAAGCTGACCATCTCTGCGTCATGCACTCCACTGTGCCCGGTCTGGTCGCATGAGCGCAATGCATGAAACCTCAAACGAGCGCAAACAATCCTCACCGGGCAAGGTGATCTAAATAGGCTACTTGCGGCAAACTCTCACTCGACGCTCGTGGCGCGGGCGGAAATCTCCATCGTATACACTGAACCTATCGAGCTCATGAATGACCGGCAGCCAGCCCGAGGTTACCGATTTGGCGTTTTTGAAGCCGACGCGTCGACGGGCGAGCTGCGCCGTCAGGGCATCCGCGTAAAGCTGAGCGCTCAGCCCTTCCAGATGCTGTGCCTCCTGCTCGACCGGCCCGGCGAACTGCTCACCCGCGAGGAGATTTTGAGCGAGCTTTGGCCCGATGGCACCTTCGTCGACTATGACCACGGCGTGAATTCGGCCGTGAACCGCATCCGCGAGGCATTAGGCGATACGGCGAGCAGCCCGCGCTTTATTGAGACCCTGGCCAGGCGAGGATACCGATTTGTCGCGCCTGTCGAACGCATTCCATCGGGAGAGGAATCGCAAACGCCAACTGCCGGTCTGGCTCCAACGCAAGGCGCGGCCTTAATTGATGCGCCCTCCGACGCTCCGCCCTCCGGAAAGCGCCTTCGCAGCGGCATTCTCGCTTCACCCCATGAGTTACCCAACACGCCGTACCCGGTCGTGCAAACGCTCTATGTCCTACTTCAATTGATGTACCTGGCGTTTTACGTGGGCGCGCTGGCAAATCTCGCTGAGATTCAGGAGCTGCTCTCGCCACTGACCAAATCGGCGCACATCGTCACGATCCTGGTCGTGACGGCGGCAATTCTGATTCCTGTTCGCGCATTCATCCTTTCGGCCACGCTTTTTCATGCTCCCGGCGTGAGAGAAAAGCTCTTGAAGATCTGGCCGGTTCTGCTGCTGTTCGACGAGTTCTGGGCTCTGTCGCCCTTCCTGCTTCTCCACCACATCAACTTTGGGCTGGCGCTGGCCTGCACAACGCTGCTGGTCTACTCACCCTTTGCGCAGCGATCGCTTGTGTTGATGGGTGCGGGCAAGCCCAGGTGAGTGCCTGATCGTTGGTTGCCACACGGCAATTCCCTTGCAAGGCGTGCAGACGGTCGGGTCCGAATACCGCGAATGGTGACAATCAGAAACGGCAAGTCACTCTGCGTTCGTTTTCTGGAAGCAGTGCCCGGCCGGGGATTCTTGGAGCATAGTCCGATTGCACTAAGACGCTGCGCGGCGGGCGCTACGGCAATAGCCTCCGAGTAGTTCTGTTTCTGCGATAGCGCTTGGGGCACAGGTACGTTCCTGTGATTCCTCCTGGTACTCTGCCGGATGTGTCACCATGAAACAAGCGCCATGGATCTTGTTTCGCTGCTAAAGAAGACGTTTGGGTTTCCAGGATTCCGAGAGAATCAGGAAGCGGTTTGCCGCGCGGTGGCTGGCGGGCGCGACGCGCTGCTGGTGATGCCGACGGGGGCGGGGAAGAGCATCTGCTATCAGTTGCCGGCCGTGGCGCGCGGCGGCCCGGCGCTGGTGGTGAGTCCGCTGATTGCGCTGATGGACGACCAGGCGGCGCGGCTGGCGGCTCACGGGCTGCGGACGGCGCGGATCCACTCGGGCCTGTCACGCGAAGACGCGCGGCAGGCATGCCGGGAATATCTCGATGGGACACTGCAGTTTCTATTCATCGCGCCGGAGCGGCTGCGGGTGCCGGGGTTTGCCCAGATGCTGGCGCGGCGGACTCCGGCGCTGATCGCGGTGGACGAGGCGCACTGCATTTCCGGGTGGGGGCACGATTTTCGGCCGGACTACCGGACGCTGGGCGAGTGGTTGCCGTTGTTGCGTCCGGCGCCGATTATCGCGCTGACGGCCACAGCAACGCCGCGGGTGCAGCAAGACATTGTGACGCAACTGCGACTGGTGGAACCGGCGCTGTTCGTGCATGGATTCCGGCGGGAGAACCTGGCTCTGGAAATCGTGGAGATGTCGAAACCGCGGCGGAATGAGTTTATCCGCAAGTTTCTGGAGGCGGCGGAGACGCGGCCGGCGATTGTGTATGCGCCGTCGCGCAAGGCGGCCGATGAGCTGGCGGTGGAGTTGAACGGGCAGTTTCCTGCGGCTTCGTACCACGCGGGGCTGGAGCCGGCGGTGCGGGAGCGGGCACAGCGGAGCTTCCTGGCCGGCGATCTACAAGTGGTGGTGGCGACGATCGCATTTGGGATGGGGATCGACAAAGCGGATGTCCGCACGGTGATTCACTCGGCGCTTCCGGGGTCAGTGGAGGCGTATTACCAGGAGGTTGGGCGGGCGGGGCGCGATGGGCGACGGTCGCGGGCGATTCTGCTGCACAGCTTTGCGGATCGCAAGATGCACGAGAGCTTTTTCGATCGGGATTATCCTCCGGCGGAGGACCTGGCACGCGTGGCTCGGGTGCTGACGGAGGAGTTTCAGCCGCCGGAGGATCTGTGGGCGAAGCTGAAGATGAATCCCGAGGTGTTTGGGCGCGCGGTGGACAAGCTGGCGGCACAGGGAGCGGCGGCGTTCGATGTGGAGGGTCGGGTGCAAGGGCTGCTGCGGACGACCGATGCGGGCCGGTGGCGGACGGGGTATCAGGCGCAAAGGGAGCACCGGCGGGCGCAGTTGGACAACATGGTGGCGTTCGCGGAGACGGCGCAGTGCCGGATGTCGGCTCTGGTGCGACATTTCGGGGATAAACCAGGCTCACCGTGCGGGCACTGCGATTTCTGTTCCCCTGAGACGGCGGTGGCGGTGCCGTTTGTGCATCCGGGGCCGCACGAGGCACGGCAACTGCGGCGGATTTTGCGGGAGTTGCAGAAGGGCGGGCCGAGGTCGGTGGGGCGGCTGCAGACGGAGTCGGGCGTCGAGGGCGATCGGCGGGCCTTTGACGCGCTGCTGGATGGGCTGGCGCGGGCTGGCCTCGTGACGCTCACGACGGAGGCGTGGACCAATCCGGAGGGGCAGGAGGTGACGTTCCGCAAGGCGGCGCTGACATACGAGGGGCGAAGCTGGTCGGAGCCGGAGCCGCTGGCCGTACTGCTGCGGGCGACGGGCGAGGGTGCCGTGTCGGCGGCGGCTCCGCGGAAGAAGAAGCCGGCGGGTGCGGCGCCGGCTTTGGAAAACGGAGCGGATCGGGCGGCAGCATTCACGCCCGCGCAGACGGAGCTGGAGAACCGGCTACGGGCGTGGCGCAAGGCCGAAGCAGCGGCTGCGGGCAAGCCGGCCTTCTTTGTGCTGTCGGATGCGGTGCTGCGAGGAGTGGTGGTGGCGAGCCCGCAAAGGATGGCGGAGCTGACGTCGATTCATGGTATCGGGCCGGCGAAAGCGGAACGCTACGGGGCGGCGATTGTGGCGATCTGCCACGGGGACGCCGGGTAGAGTCGTTGCCGAGCAGGCTGATATTGACCCTCGTGATGTCCACGGATTGGAAAAGCAAAAGCAGCCACAACAGCAGGAGGGTTGCTAAGCGATTGGTTCCGGCAAAAGCGAAAGCAACAGCGGGAGGTATACTCCCGGAATTCTCAAAAGTCCTACTGCCACCCAGGCAGAGCCGGGGGATCTCCCTTTTGGATTAGCTAGTTACTTGGCGAAAGGAATCCTACAGCGCCATCAGAACATGCGGGCAGTTCGCCTGCCGATGAGCGGCACAGGTTGCCGCGCCTCACTCCGCGGCAGGAAGATACAGATTCAGGTCTCTCGCGCGGTTCAGCTTGAGGGTTGCAGCGCGGTCAACCTCGCTCATGGCAACACGCAGGTGCCTTTCGCCGGGGTCGACATAGTGCAGCGCGTCGTCAGAGGCGTAGACGGTCAAGGCGGAAAGGGTCGAACCGTCCTTGAGCACAATGGCAAAAACCTGGGGCTCGGAATTGGAGTGGGAAGAAGCCACCTCCGCAACGGGCCATTTGTACTCTTTGATCACGGGTTCCGCCGGCGGCTCCACGGCGGGCGGCTCAGGCTTCTGCGCGATCACGGGCGGCGGCTGAACGTACACCACCGGCTGGGGTTCCTGGTCCGCGTACGCGGCGCCGTAGTCGTAGGGCAGGCCGGAGTAGTAGGGCACGTATCCGTAGCCGAATCCGTAGCGAGAGTCGCCCCGGGTGCGGTTGGAAACGTAGCCTCCCCGAATGTGGCCGGCTCCGCGCCCAAATTCGTGGCTTCCCCGCAAATGCCCCACACGGCCCCCGCGAAAAGCGTCGCCATTCCGGCCAAAGCCATGCCCACCACCAACGAAGCCGTGCCCGGCTCCGCCATAGCCATGCCCAGTACCGCCGCGAGACTGCGCACAGGCATCCTTTGCCTCACTCACAGCAAGGAGCCCACACAAGCTGAGACATAAGCTGAGAAGAATCGTCCGCCGCATGGCCAGCCCTCGTGAGGCGGAGTATAGCACCGCGCCCCGTGATTGTTAACCCGCCGCGGCCGGGGCCTTCCTCGTCCGCCTCAGTCCTCGTCACCCGACTGCGGCATCGTTTCCGGCCGCCGAGTCAGGTCGATTCCGCCCAGATGCTCTGCCTTGAGCTTGCCGTCCAGTTCCGCCAGCGGACCAGCCTTCAGCTCTTTCCACTTCGCCAGCACCTCGGCCACTTCCTCGCCCGCGTGCCGCCCCGCCTGCTCCTGCGCCGCCGTCGGAGCCGCGTCCACCTGGCCCACCTGCCCGTAGAGCCCGTCCACCTCCTGGGATACGCCATCCAGCCCCGGCGTCCCTTCCTTGCCCTCTACGCCCTTCTTGCCGTCCAGCAGCGCGTCCAGCGCCTTTCCGGCCGCCTCCAGCGTCTCTTTCATCGCCGGGTCGGCATTCGGCGCCAGCTTTTTCACCTGTTCCCGCGCCGAGTGCGCCTCCAGCGCCGCCTCCGCGCTCCGTGTCACCTCGTCCGCCAGCGCATTCTCCAGCCGGAAAAGCGCTTCCAGATCCGCCGCCGTCGCCTTCACCCGCGGATCCATCGTCACCGTCAGAGGCTCCGTCAGCACCTTGCCGTCGGCCTTCAGCCGAACCCGGTAGGTCCCCGGCAGCGCCAGCGGTCCCTGCGGTTCCTGCGGCGTCCGGTGTGGAACCGCCGCAATCGGATACGCATACTGGGTCGCCGTCGGCGTCGTGTAGCGCAAATCCCACACCCACCGGTGCATCCCCGCACTCGCCGGCAGCACCTTCGGCTTCGCCAGCCAGTACATCGGAATCAGCTGCTTTTCGGATTCCTCCCGCGTCGGCTCCAGCGCGTCCGTGCTCGCAAAGCGCCGCACCACGCGCCCCGCCGCATCCAGAATCTCCAGTGAAACCGGACCCTCCGTCCCCGCCGGCAGCGCAAAGTCAATCAGCGCGCCGTCCGGCGGATTCTGCCCCGCTGGCTCGTCCGCCGGCAACGGCGTGTCCGTGTTCGTGTCCCGCCGCACCCGGTAGGCCCCGCCCGGCCGGAACAGCACCGGCCCCGCATACGTCTTCTCTGCCAGTTGGCGCAGCGGAGAAATGTCATCCAGAATCCAGAATGCCCGTCCGTGCGTCGCCACAATCAGGTCGTTCCCTTTCACCTCCAGGTCGCGCATCGACGTGTGCGGCAAGTTGTACTCCAGCGGCTGCCACCGCGTCCCGTCGTCCAGGGACATCCAAACCGCCGTCTCCGTCCCCGCAAACAGCAGCCCCTTCCGCACCGGGTCTTCGCGCACCGTGTTCACCGGCGAGTCGCCGGGAAGCCCCGCCGAAATTTCCTGCCACGTCGCGCCGCCGTCGTGCGTGCGATAGATGTACGGCCGCATGTCGTCAATCCGCATCCGGCTCACCGACACGTACGCCGTCGCATCGTCAAAGTGCGACGCGTCAATCTGCGTCACCTTGCTCCACGGCGTCATTCCCGGCGGCGTAATGTTCTTCCAGTGCGCACCTTCGTCGGTCGTCCGCCACACCAGCCCGTCATCGGTACCCGCCCAAATCGTCTGCGTATTTTTGTACGAAGCCGCCACCGAGTAAATCGCTCCGCGCCGCTTCGCCGCATCCTTCTCCGGCAGCTTCGCCAGCGTCTCCAGTTGTCCCGTGTGCTCGCGGCTCAGGTCCGGGCTGATCGTCTTCCACGTACGCCCGTAGTCCCGCGTCTCAAACAGCTTGTTCGCCGCGTAAAACAGAAGGTGCGGGTCCACTGGCGAAAACAAAATCGGCTCCGTCCGGTCCGCGCGCACTGAGGGATCTCTCCCCGGAACAGGCGTAATGTTCTGCACCTCGCCCGTCACGCGGTCAAAACGCGAAACCTCCGTTCGCCCCGCGCCGTACACCATCTCCGGGTGCAGCGGGTCCGGCGCCGCATAGCCGTACTCGATAATCCCCACCGGGTGCCAGTCGCGGAACGTAATCTCGCCGTCATTCCCGCGGCTCGAGATGCACACCGACCCGCTCTCCTGCTGCCCGCCGCATACAAAATACGGAAACTCATTGGTCGTCGCCACGTGATACAGCTGCGCCGTCGGCTGGTTATACCAGCTGCTCCACGTGCGCCCGCCGTTCACCGTCACCAGCGCACCCTGGTCTGCCACCAGCAAAATAATCTTCGGATTCTCCGGATTGATCCACAGGTTCTGGTAGTCGTCGCCGCCCGGCGCGCCCCGCAGGGCCATCCACGTCTTGCCCCCGTCGCTCGACTTCATCGTCACAATGCTCGCGCTGTACACCACGTCCGGATTCTTCGGGTCCACCGCCGGTATCGGCAGGTCGCCGCCGCCAATCTTCATCGCTGGCCGCGGGTCCTCGGTCGCCTTCGTCCAGCTCTCCCCGCCGTCGTCGCTGCGATACACGCCCAGCCCCACGCCCGAGGCATACGCGCCCTCGTGCGTCGTGGAAAGCGTCGCGTACAGCCGCTGCGGATCGCTCGGCGCAATCGCCACCTGGATCTGCACCAGGTCCTCCGGCAGCCCCTTCGTCAGCTTGTGCCAAGTCTCGCCGCCATCGGTCGACTTGAACAGCCCGCCGCTCGTCCCGTCATACTGGTTCCCGTCCTCCCACGGACCGAGCCGCGACTCCCACAACGACGCATACACCACATTCGGATCCGCAGGATCGATCACCACATCCGATCCGCCCGTGTTCTCGTCCTTGTAGAGCACCTTCTTCCAAGTCTTGCCGCCATCCATCGAGCGGTAAATGCCCCGCTCCGCGTTCGGCCCGTACGGATGCCCAAGCACCGCCGCAAACAGCCGATTCGGGTCGCGCGGGTCCACTGCCAGCGCCGGAATCTGCTCCCCTTCGCGCAAACCCAGATGCGTCCACGTCTTTCCCGAGTCCTCCGAGCGATAGATCCCATCGCCCACCGAAAGGTCCGGCCGGTGCAACCCCTCGCCGCTCGCCACGTACATCACCTTCGG
>DATKTQ010000063.1:0-4862 GCA_035531055.1 Occallatibacter sp.
GACGCCTCAATCGCGCCCGCATCCCGCGTCAACCTGCCCTCGACATCAAAGCCACCCTCCATTGGCAACGGCTCACCACGCTGCCGGTAGCGCTCCAGCGCACCATAGGAAAACTGCGACATCGCCATGTCCAGCACCACCGGCCCCTTCGCTCTCGGCACCGCAATCACCAGCGGATTGTTTCCAATCGCCGCCTCCCGTCCGCCCCACGGCGGCAGATTCGGCATCGTGTTCGTCCAGCAGATTCCGATCAGCCCCGCCTCCGCGGCCTGCCAGCCGAAGCTCCCGCCGCGCATCCAGTGGTTCGTGTTTCCCAGGCTCACCATGCCCAAGCCGTGCTCGCGGCTCAGCGCCATCGCACGAGCCATGCACGTTTGCGCGTTCCCATTGCCCGGCCCCTTGTTTCCGTCCCACCGTTCCACCGCGCCAAATCCCGCCATCCGCAGCGGCTCCGCTCCGGGGTCCACGCTGCCGTTCCGTATCGTCGCCACAAACCGCGGAAACCGGCTCACCCCGTGCGTATACACGCCGTCGCACGTCGTCTCTGCAAACAGCCGCGCGCAAAGCTGCGCCCGCTCGCATGCAAAACCAAGCTGCCCCAGCACGCCCGCAAGCGTCTGCTGCAATTCTTCCAATGGAATGCGTTTCGTGGAACTCGTCGAGGCTTGCAATCGATACTCCTGCGGGCATTGCGCCCGCAACGGGCGCCTCGTCGGTCTAATCCTTCAGCGTCACCGTAATCCGCCGCGCGTCGCCGCCCTTGGACGTAATCGAAATCTCGCCCGTCGCCTTCTTGCGGATGCTCTTGAACTTTTCGCCCCATTCCACCAGCACCAGCGCATCCGGCGTCAGCAGTTCGTCCAGCCCCAGCGTCTCCAGTTGCCGCTCGCCTTCCAGCCGGTACACGTCCAGGTGAAACAGCTTCACCGCCTTGCCGTCCAGCGCGCCGTCGTACTCGTGCACCAGCGTGAACGTCGGACTCGTCACCTCGTCCGGTTCCGCCGCATCCAGCGCCAGCGCAATCCCCTTCACCAGCGTCGTCTTGCCCGTGCCCAGGTCGCCCCGCAGCATCAGCAGTTGCGGCGGCCGCAGCAGCTCCGCCAGCTTCCGCCCCACTTCAATCGTGTCCGCACCGCTCTGCGTGGTGAACTCGTAGCTCCGCCCCGCAGCGGTTGCAGCTTCCTGGCTCATGCCTTGTCCTCGCGGCGTGCGCGCGCCCGGTGGTCTCCGCGCGGCATCCCCTGCAACCAACCATACCCGTTTCCGCTCCGTGGGCGAAAGCGAAAAGCCCGCCCCAGTTCCTTAAGCGTATCGGTCGCCAGCAGCGTGTGCTCGTCCATCCGCCGCACCGCCAGGTCCGCCGCCAGCCCGTGCAGCGTCACCGCCGCCTCCACCGCCCGCGCCGGTTCGCTCGCATATTGCGCCAGCAGCCCCGCCACAATTCCCGTCAGCACGTCGCCGCTGCCGCCCTTCGCCATTCCCGGGTTCCCCGTCGTGTTCACCGCCACCCGCCCATCCGGATGCGCCACCAGCGTCCGCCATCCCTTCAGCACCAGCGTCACGCCCCACCGCTCCGCAAACTCCCGCGCCACCTCCAGCCGGTTCGCCTGCACCACCGCCGTCGTCGTTCCCGCCAGCCGCGCCATCTCCCCCGGATGTGGCGTCAGCACCACAGTCCTTTTGCCGCCGCGCGACAACTCCGCCAGCAACTCCCCATCCTGCGCCAGCAGGTTCAGCGCATCCGCGTCCACCACCGCCGGCATCCTCGTCGCCCGCAGCAGTCCCGCCAGAAACTTTCCCGTCGCCGCGCTCTGCCCCATCCCCGGCCCAATCGCCAGCACCGTCTTGCCCGCCAGCACCGCCTCCAGCACCTTCGGCGACAAATTCTTCGCCGCAATCTGCCCCGCCGCCGTCGCTGCCAGTGGCCACGTCATCAGCTCCGGAGCCGCTGCCGCCACCAGCGGCAGCGCCGCCGCAGGAACCGCCGCCGTCACCAGCCCCGCGCCCGCACGCAGCGCCGACAGGGCCGCCATCGTCGGCGCGCCCGTCTTCCCGCCCGCGCTGCCCCCTGCATTCCCCAAGGCACCGCCCACCACCAGCACATGCCCAAAATTTCCCTTGTTCGCCCCCGCCGCCCGCGGCTCCTGCACCAGCGCCGTCCCGGCCCAAGTCAGTCGCAGCCCGGAAACCACAGCCTCCTCCGGCGACCCAATCGGCGCCACCACCACCGGATCGTCCCACCGCCGCGTCAGCCGTCCAAACATATGTGCCGGCTTCGGCGCCGTAAACGTCACCACCGCATCGGCAGGAAACACCGGCCCCGAGGCCTCCGCCGCCGTCCCGTCCGCTGCCCAGCCCGACGGCAAATCCACCGCCAGCACCTTCGCTTCGCTCGCCTTCACCCGCTCCAGTGCCGCCAGCGCCAGCCCCCGCAGCGGCGGCTTGGAGCCCGTTCCCACCACCGCATCCACAATCAGGTCCGTCTCAAACGCGCTCTTGTGCCGCGCCAGTTCCTCCGCCGTCGTCACTGCATAAATCTGCCCGTAGGCCGGCCCGGCCAGCTCCTTCCAGGCCTCCGCCGCGTCGCCCTTCAGCTCCGCCGGCGCGCCCAGCAGCAGCGTCGTCACCTCCAGCCCCGCATCGGCCAGCTTCCGCGCCACCATCAGCCCGTCCCCGCCGTTGTTGCCTTTTCCGCACAGCACCGTCACCCGCCGCGCCCGTCGAAAGTGCTCCCGCGCAAACTCCGCCACCGCCGTCGACGCCGCACGCATCAACTTCAGTGACGGCACGCCAAACCGCTCCGTCGTCACACGGTCACACGCCGCCATCTCGGCTGCCGACAAAACCTTCATGCCTTCATGGTATTCCGATTGTTCGCCTTCGGTCGCGCTTCCCGCTCACCCAATCGCTGCCTGGCTCTGCCGCATGCGCGACAATGGGGTGTGTGCCATCCAGGAGGACGACTCCAATGACTGAAAACAGCGCGAAAAGCTCCCCATCCGTCTCGTCCGTCTTCGATCTCGCGGCGCTCGCCGGCACCTTCCCCGAGTCTGCGGACACCATGCTCCTCGACATGCGCCTCACCGACGAGACCGCCGCCAGCGCTCGCCTCTTCCGCATCTACAAGCCGGTCCCGGCCCACTATCACCAGACCTGCGACGAATACCTGCAGGTCCTCTCCGGGCGTGCCCGGTTCCTCGTCGAGGGCCGCGGCCCGGTCGAACTCGGCCCCGGCCAGTTACTCTTCTTCCGGCGCAACGTCGTTCACGGCATCCCGGAGGTTCTCGAGGGGCCCCTCGTGGTCTTCGCCGTCGATACTCCGCGGCGCCACCCCGCCGACGTCACCTTCGTCGATCCGCAGGACGGCACAGCGGCCACCTTCATTCGCACCATTCCCTATTGATCCGCTCCATACTCTGGGGCCTTCTCAAGCCGGCCAGCATTACGTCCCCATCGCCGTCTGCACCAGCAGCCACGCGTTCAGCACCACAATCAGCACCGCCGTCGCCCACGCCAGCCCCTGCAGCCAACGTGCGTTCACAAACTCGCCCATCTTCTTCCGGTCACCCGTGAACATCACCAGCGGAATCACCGCAAAACTCAGTTGCAGTGACAGAATCACCTGGCTCAGAATCAGCAGCTTCTCCGTGCCTTTTGAGCCCATCAGCGCCACCACCACAATCGTCGGAATAATCGCCAGGCCCCGCGTAATCAGCCGCCGCAGCCACGGATCCACCTTCATGTGCAGAAAGCCTTCCATCACAATCTGCCCAGCCAGCGTCCCTGTAATCGACGAGTTCTGACCGCTGGCCAAAAGCGCCACCGCAAACAGCGTGCTCGCCCCCGCCGCGCCCACCAGCGGGCTCAGCAGCTTATACGCATCCTCAATCGCCGCCACATCGTAGTGCCCGCTCCGGTGGAACACCGCCGCCGCCACCACCAGAATCGCCGCATTCACAAACAGCGCCAGCGTCAGCGCCAGCGCCGAGTCCACATTCGCCAGGTGAATCGCCTCGCGCTTGCCCGCCGCCGTCCGCTCATACTTCCGGCTCTGCACAATCGACGAGTGCAGATACAGGTTGTGCGGCATCACCGTCGCGCCCAAAATCCCAATCGCGATATACAGCATCGCCGGGTTCATCACAATCGCCGTCGAAGGCACAAACAAACTGTGCAGCGCCGGCCAGTAGTCCGGCCGAGACAGAAACATCTGCACCCCGAACATCGCCAGAATCGTGCCAATCAGCGTGATCACCAGCGCTTCCACATAGCGGAAGCCCCACCGCTGCATCAGCAGGATCAGCAGTACATCCAGCCCCGTAATCAGCACGCCATACAGCAGCGGAACGTGAAACAGCAGGTTCAGTGCAATCGCTGATCCAATCACCTCCGCCAGGTCGCAGGCCGCAATCGCAATCTCCGCCCCAATCCAAAGCAGAAAGCTCGTCGTGCGCCCATAGCTCTCATGGCACTGCTGCGCCAGGTCTCGCTCCGTCGCCACACCCAGCTTCAGCGCCAGGCTCTGCAGCAGAATCGCCATCAGGTTCGACAGCATCACCACAAACAGCAGCGTGTAGCCGAACCGCGACCCGCCCGCAATGTCTGTTGCCCAGTTCCCAGGGTCCATGTACCCCACGGAAATCAGAAATCCCGGCCCCAGAAACCCCAGCAGCCGCCGCCAGTAGATCGGCGACCGCGACACGCTCACCGTCGAATTCACCCCCGGCAGAGAGGGTTCTCGAATCGCGACTGTAAGTGTGGTTTTTGCGGCCATGGCTCTCCCGGCAAGCGCCCTGGGGTGCTTTCGCCTAGTATGCCATAAGCTGTTAATTATAGTTAATGAATTTTCTTATTTTGAATTA
>DATKTQ010000064.1:0-18621 GCA_035531055.1 Occallatibacter sp.
ATTGGTAGTCCGGTGGCCATGAAATCGAGGATGCGCGATGGAATGGAGAAGCGGCTGAACATGTTCAATGAGGGTGACGCAAGAGGGCCCGGCAAAAAAGCGACATGACATTGCGATAGCAATAGATCACGCGTCGAATCAGATTCGACAAATCCAGTAACCTCGACTTCGCTCCCCAAGTCAACCTCAGCACCCTTAAGACTCTTCTTCGATCCAACATAAACAGCGGTGACTCCGACCTTGTTTGCCCTCGCAATGTGCATTGCTTTCACCAACAGGGACAATCCATCACGATAACGCCGGCAGTTCCCGATTAAGGCGATACGGAGCTTTTGATCTTTCGGTGCTTCGGCAATATAGGAAGATGGCTTTCGTGCAAAGCGCATAATAGTGGCGCCCTGTCGCAGCGGATCAAGGTACCGGATCATTTCCTCGGAGAGACACAGCACGTGGAGTGCATGCTCGACCAGCCACCTGAAAGCGGGGGAGTCGATCTGATTCTTGTCTTGTATATCCCAGAGATGAAGCACGAAGGGTCTGTTCAGATGCATCAAGATCGACTTCATTCGCTCACTGTCACGGATCGAACACGGAGCGGCATAGACAGTTGAGATTGCGTGACCGTAATGCTCCGCAAGTCTTCTCTGAGCCCTAGGCTTCAGTTCGTTGCCCTTCCACCAAGAGCGCCCCAGCGTAGATAGCGCAATGGCTGGTAACGATCGCGGATCGCGTCTCAAAATCGAGAACCTAGCGCAAAGAATAGATTCCAACCTAGCCGATCGTTCGTCGAGACTCCTGAATTCTGAGGCGTCCCAGAAGAGATGTCCCGAGAGTGGAAACTGTTCGAGCAAGAGCTTTGTTTGCACGCCTAGAGCGGTTTTTGAGGATAGGGACAGGCTGGTGAGAAAGAGGGGCAGCGGCTTATCCATCTTGATCAATCCACCTCATGAATTGGGTGAAGAAGTCTGGTCGAGCGATTTGCCCGGGCCTGAGTGCAATTGATTATGATCCTCGGAAATGCCTGACATGGCTTGAGTATCAACCAATTGGTCAAGTCGGTTGAGAAGATCAGGGTCAAAGGCAAATTTTCTTGCGAAGTGATCCGTAGATGCAACGAGTGTCGGGAGGTCCTTCTCTCCGAGCATCCGCGGGTGGTTGACGCAGCCATGCCAGTCTGTGAAGCGCTTGTTGTCTAACGAAATCTTCAGATTCTCGGCGTTGCAAAGAAGCGTTTGAAACATCCCCTCATCTGGATTGGGGCGCCTCCGAAAGTGGGCAATGATCTTCCTGTTTGCCTCACTGTCGTCGAGCAATGTGCGTGCGGCCCTGCGATTAGCGGTAAACCAGAAGTCGCCCGCATAGCAATTTAGCGAGCCGTTAAAAGGAGTGAACCGCTGAATGAAAAAATCGGATCGAAGATAGAAGGCTTTGCGCCGCCATCCAAGTGCAGTTGCAAGCTTGAAGAATCCAAACCCAAGCGCCATGTAGCGCTCGAATGCCAGTCGAACCCAAGCTGGATGAGTATAGTTATGATTTCCCCAGCCATTTGCCGGCAAAGTGAGTGAGCAGCGCAAAATCTTTCGATGGTCTATGTAGGCGTCAAAGCCGCCCTGTGTCAGGTCCGCTAAGATGGATTGCGCAGGCTTGATTGGGTAGTCGGCGCCGCTAAGGACGACGAACCAGTCAGGGCCTTCATTCGCGAACAGCAGTCGAAGAGCCTTCAAGAGACCATCGACAACTCCGGTTCCGCCCCACTTCGTTCGGATCCAATCTTGCACGAAGGTCACGTTGCTCGGGAAACGCCGCTCGTCCAGAGGGCATTGTCCGAAGTCGTGATGTATGACAATTGGAGGGTTCTCAAATTGCGTTGCAAGCCGTTCGCACAGGAGCAATGTCTGATCGGGAATGCTGTGGGTGAGAATGACGAATCCGATCACGTTTGACATCAGTTGCCTCGAGTGAGTGTTGAGCGACTAAACAATTGATCTGGCGCCCAGGGGCATTGCGGGGTTGACATACACAATTCGCATGGGACCTGATAGGCTTTACGATCTCTTCTGGTGTCCCGGGAAAGGGACTGCGCTTGATTCTGCAAGCACTTTCGTGGCACCTGCTCCGATAATTGCATTGTTCGCCTGCGTGGCAATATACTGCGCGTGCGGAATGGCGAAGACGTGCCCAATACCGTAATTCCCTCACTATATTCCCAGTTGCCGGGCACGCGTCGCCCCTCCTTCTGACAGGCTGCTGGTCGCCGCGCTGGCGCTGTGGCCCGGTTGGTTCCACTTAGAGATTGTATTTAAGGCACTCGCAATGCGACTGGCAACGGCGGTCCAGGTGTACTCGCGCAGCACCATTTCGCGCCCGCGCCGTCCCATCGCGGCGAGCCGGTCCGCATTGCCCAGCATGCGAATCATTTTGTCTGCAAGGTCCTCGGCGTCGCCCTTCACAACACGGTCTCCGTTCACGCCCGGTTGCACAGTCTCCCTGAAAGCCCATTCGTCGGTCACGATGCAGGGAACCTCATGCAGCATCGCCTCCAGCGGCGCGATCCCGAATGGTTCGTAAAGCGACGGAAGTACAAACAGCGAGGATGCGCGATAGAGCGAATCCAGCTTCTCCCGCTGCGCCGGATCCGACTTCGAGAGATGCCCGTGGTATATCACGCCCGGGGGAAGCGCGCCCATGGCGTGCGGGCCCACAATGTGAAGTTCTGCATTGGCAACGCGCTCACGCACGCGACGGAATGCCTGCAGAAGTTCGCGACCGCCCTTGCGCTCGAATTCTACACCGACAAAGAGGATGCGGGGGATACTGTAGTCCTTAGCTCGCCCATCTTCAGGAATCTGGTCCAGGTTTATGCCTGCTCCCACGCGGAAGACGCGTTCGGCGGGAACGTGGTAGTCGGAGATGAACGACTGCCGCAGGTACTCGCTGAATGTGAATATCGCGGTCATTTGTTCCGCGACCACTTCTTCATAGCGAAGAGCTGCATCAATTGTGCGCGCAGGAAACCCGCGCAGGCCGAATCCGCTCTTCAGCTTTTCTGCCAGGTTGCCATCGTGATAAGAGATGCACGTGCGCCCAGGGAAGGCCTGCGGAAGAGAAAACATATGGCCGATTTGTAGAAGCGCGTCGCCTCCGCAGGAACTCCGCGCCGCGGCCCGGGTCAGCGCTCTGCGATACGCCGGGTCAAGGTAGTATTGGGCTCTCCATCGACTGCGTTCAACATGTACGTTCTTCGCTCGCAGCAGCAGATCCTGCGCGCGTGGAAGGCGCACGCCTTGGGCACAGTCCAGCAGATGGGCATCCTCCAGCGCGTGTAGCAGTCGCGCACATGCCCCGGACCAGGTCCGCGGAGACCACGGATCCGATCCCACCGAACCACCCACAAAAACGGTCAGCTTGTTCATAGGCACACACTGCGCGCTCTCTCGCGGCCCTCCCGCTCTCGGGTCGCGGCGAGATCGCTCTGCTGTTCCTCGTCAAACGCAGTCCAGCCTAGCGGCGGCCAGCCGTGAACGAACTGCGAAGAGAAAGAGAAAAATGTCCGAGTCGTTTGCATGTCACTCCTCACGTGCGCGGGGCTTTCAAACTCGCGTGCACGGCCTCGGGCCCGTCGACGCTCACCCTTGTTGGAGGCTTGGGGACTTGATCTGCGGCAATACTTGGCGCGAGATTCTCCTGCCGGGCGACGGATCGTGTCACTGTGCCGCTCTTCCATATCTTAGAAAGCGGCCCTCTAGTAAAGAGGAATTTGTATAGCCCGACGACAGCAGCCGTATTCAGCATGAGCAGTGCAGCTGCCGGTGAGCTGAACCTGTGAATAAGTGGAATGCGCGCAAACAGTCCGGCGAGTGCCAGTCCCAGCCCCAAAATCTGCACAAGGGCAAACAGGGCAAACAGATGTGACGCCGGGGCAAGTAAAAGGGCGGAGGCAAGCAATGTCAGGAACAGATACGGGACCACCAGGCGCATCACTTTGTGCGAAACGAGCTGGAAGAGAACTCGATTTCTGGACGTAAGCATCCAGGGTGCAATCCGAAACAGTTGGAAATTGCCGGCGAGCGTGCGCACCTTACGGTGAAATTCCGCGCCAGCCTTCTTTGGCCATGCGTCGTAGACGATTGCATTCTGGTCCAGGACGGACCGGTAGCCTTGCCTCACAATCGAGAGAGGCTGAAACATATCATCCAGAATCGTGCCTTCCGGCAGCGGTTGTGCAAGCTCGCGGCGGATTGCATAAAATCCTCCGTAGACACCAACTGGGGAGTCCACGGCGCTCTCGCATTTTCTGATCCATTGTTCGTATCGCCAGTAGAGCCCTGCAACTGCACGGGTGGTGGCTTCGGCGCCTTCCTGCCGAAGAACGAGTTCGCCTGCCACGCATCCAACAGTAGGATCTGCAAAGTTATTCACGAGAGTCTGGATTGAGCCCGGTGCGATTTCCGGACGAATGTCCACAAAAACAAGGATGTCCGAGGTTGAGCGAGTAATTCCTGCATTCAGCGCCACAGCTTTACCGCCGTGCTCATCTAGGAAAATCCTCTTCAACAGCGGATGATACATGGCAGCAAGCATCTCAGCGGTGCCATCTGTGGAGCCGTCGGAGACGACCACGATCTCCTTCACGTTGGGGTAGTCGAGCGAAAGAAGCTGCTCAATCTTCTCATCCAGAAGACTAGCTCCATTGTGCACAGCCAGCACAATACTGACACTGGGGGAGATTTGCGCCTTGTTCCACGGTCGAGGCCACAGGCGTGCAATCAACCAGATCAGTACCGGATAACCAATGTAGGTGTAGGCAATTCCGACGAGGGAAAGCCAGAAAAGAATTTTCATTGCGCGCCCCTCCGCAGCAGAATCGTCTTCACCGTCTCAAACATGATGAGCAGGTCAAGACCAAGCGAGAGGTGCTTGATGTAATAGAGGTCATACTCGAGCTTGCGCTTGGTTTCTTCAAGGCTCGCTCCGTATTGATAGCGAACTTGTGCCCAACCGGTCAGGCCCGGACGAATCATGTGGCGAAGGTTGTAATACGGAATTTCCTTCACCAGCCATTGCACGAATTCCGGTCGTTCCGGCCTCGGTCCTACAAAGCCCATGTCGCCGCGCAGCACGTTCCAAAGCTGGGGAATCTCATCCAGGCGGGTCTTGCGCATAAATCGGCCCAGGGGCGTGATGCGCGGGTCGTTTTTGGTGGCCCACACAGCGCCGTTTGCTTCGGCGTCCAGGCGCATGGTGCGGAATTTATAAATCGTGAATGGCCTACCTCGAAACCCAACGCGCACCTGCCGGAAGAAAATTGGTCCCGGCGATGAGAGCCTCACCGCAAGGATGAGGAAGGGAAGTAAAGGAAGGCAGATGGCGAGCGCAACAGAGGAGACCGTAATCGAGAATAGCCTGCGTCCGAACTGGAGCGAGGGTCGCGTATTGAAGCCATGGGTGAAAATGAGCGCGCTGGGATTCAGTCCATCAAGCGGCAACATTCCTGACAGCCTCTCAAGCAGCGCACCTGATTCCTCGATCACGACTCCCCGAAGGCGCAGGGCGAGAAGTTCCTGCACAGGCATTGAGCCTCGCCGGTCTTCGAGTGCAACAATGATGCGGTCGATTCCGATCTTCGGCGTGTCAAACCCGTGCAAGTCCTCAGCAAACGGGTCTGTGCCGCCTGTCGAGGAGTCACTTAGCATGCCTCGCACCACTTCCATCCCTAGATCGCGGCGAGAACGAAGCAATGACTCAATTGCATGCGCGCGCTGGGCATTGCCGAGCACATAAACACGCTCGCGGAAGATGGGCCAGGCGATGATTCTTTCATAGGCCGACCTCCAGAGCAGCAGCATCACTGCGAGAATTGCAATGCCGCTAGCCAGGACATGAGGGCCAATTTCAATCTTCGGGAAAAAGTACACGAGCGTTGCCAGCGAGAACGACAAGGCGCTTAGAACAAGAAGCAGGCGGAAGTGAATCTCCCAGTTCATGGAGATGCGCTGCGGCTCGTAGAGGTCAAAGTAATAAGACAGTAGGAGAGTGAAGACGCAGATGCAGAGGATCTTCAGGGTTCCAGATTGATAGACCAGCGCAATGTAAGTATCCGGCCCGACCAGCATTATCGTCGCGGCCAGGAAGGCCGCGACGATCAGCATCGCCTCGCACAGAAGAAGCACAAGGGTTCGGGTGGGATAGTACGCGTTGAGAATTCGAATCATCCCTTGCTCCGCGCTCTTTTCTTGCGCTTTCCCTGCTCTCTGGGCTCGGCTGAGCCGTAGTAGTACGAATAGTAGTTGTACCCGTCACGCTGAATCCTGCGGGCATTGTTCAACACAACGCCCAATAGGCGGGACTGGCGGAATGCAGCCTGTGCCCTTTGCACCACCTGGTAGGGCGTGCGCGCTTCGCGTGCGACCAGCAGCACCGCATCGCAGTTGCGCGCTAAGTCCACAGCATCCGTCACGGCGAGCACTGGCGGCGAGTCAATCAAAATCCAGTCAAAATGCGGCGCCAGTGTTGAAAGTAGGCCGTCCATGCGTCCGTTGGCTACCAGCTCCGAAGAGTTCTCGCTCGACGCTCCCGACGGGATGAAGGTGAGATGCTCAAGCACATACCCGAACGATCCGCCGTTGCCCGAGCCCTTCCTCCACTGCTGCAAAATCTCGCGTGGTTCCGCCTTGCCCGCAAGGTACTCGGAAAGGCCCGGTGTGTTGGAGGTTCCCAACAGATTGTGGAGCGTCGGCCGGCGCAGGTCGCCGTCAATCAGCAGCACGCGATTCACGCCTTCGCGCACCAGGCTCATGGCAAGGTTCACGGTCACGAAGCTCTTGCCTTCTGACGGCATGCCGCTGGAAACAAGCACACTCTTGATAGCCGCGTCCTGTCGCGCCTGGGTAAGCTTTGAGCGGAGTCCGCGGAACTGCTCCACCACTGCGCCACGCTCCTGCAGGCAGGGAATCGCGTCTATCACCGGCTCCCATTCGCACGTGGCAACCTCGGCGGTCATCACTCCGGCCAATGCGGGCGCCTCGGCCGGCGCCTGCGGATCGGACACCGAGGACTGGTGCTCTGTGAATTCCAGGTTAGCCGTAGTTTCCTCCACCGGATGCAACTCGGCGCCAAGCCGGGTCTTCCGCTCGAGATCAGCACGTCGAAGAGCTTCATAAATGCGACTCATATCCCACGTTCCTTTTGAGAGCCCAATTTGGAGTCCCTGGTTTCCTTAACAGGTTCAACGATGTTCAGCGATCGTTCCGCTTTGGTTTGGCCGAGCCGCTCTGAATGCGGCGCAGGTTCCACCAGGTACGGCTGGTCGTGAAGCTCAAGATCGACAGCGACCATTTCCACAATCCACGCCGGAATTGGCTTGACCTGCTCCACAAATGCGGTAATCATCGAATGCTCGCAGGTCAGGTTCACCAGTCGCGGAATGCCCCGTGAATAGTGATGAATACGCTCGATGGCTTCGGGAGCAAAGATCGGCTCCTTGGCGCCTGCAATGCGCAGCCGCTCGGCAATGTAGACTCCTGTCTCCTGCGGCTGAAGCGGCTGCGTACGGCACCAGAGAGCGATGCGCTGGCGCAACTGGCGCAGGCTGGACAACCGAAGCATCGCTTCCAGTTCCGGTTGGCCGGAGAGAACAATCTGCAGCAGCTTCTCCGCGGAAGTTTCCAGATTCGTCAGCAGCCGGATCTCTTCCAGTAGATCCGGAGAAAGGTTCTGCGCTTCGTCCACCACGATCACGCACAGCGCATTGTCTCGGAAGCGATCAATGAGCCAGCGGTTCAGCTGGATCAGCATCCCGGACTTGGTGCGATCCCGCGGCGGGATGCCAAAGTCGGTCAGCACGATTTCCAGAAAGTCGAGGACGTCCAGGCGCGGATTGAAGACAAAAGAAGTGGAGACCCGGTGATCCGGAAACCAACTCAGCACGGATTTGAGCAGTGTCGTCTTGCCAGTTCCCACTTCTCCGGTCATCACGACAAAGCCTTTGCGCTCCGCAATCCCATATTGCAGACAGGCCAGCACCTCCCTGGTCCGCTGCGTCATGCACAGAAAGCGCGGATCGGGACTTGACTGGAACGCGAGTGCTTGTAAGCCGAAGAAGTTTTTGTACATGACTAGCTGCCCGCGGCCTCCAGAGTTTCCGGCTTCTTTGAGAACCATCTCCGCTTGCCCGGTCCGGCGCCGGAGGTTTGCTTGAGTCCGTCCACGTGAGAAACCACGGCGAGGGTCGGCAGCTTGGTGAAAGCCCAGATGTCCGTTTCATTACGTACGGAGGTGTCGCGATACTCGAGAAGTCCCACAATCAGCAATCCCAGAAACAGTCCGGCCATTGCACCTCCACCTCCGAAGACAAAGTGGTTTGGAAACTTTGGCGCGTCCGGCAAGTTCGGCGGATCCATCACGGTGAACTGCTCGCCCTGCTGTCGCTGCTCAAGCGCAGTTGCCATGGAGGACTCATTCATCTTGGTCAGCAGGCTGTTGTAAAACTGCAGCGCTGTGTCATGGTCGCGCGTGATCTTCTTGTACTCTGCTTCCACCATGGGGCTCTGCTCAATGCGCGATTCATACATGCCGATCTGTTGCTGAATGCGCGCCTGCTCCTGCCGCGCCGGAATCAGTGCCCGCTGCACCCCGTGCAGTTGTGCCCGCAGTTGGCGAAGCTGAGGCGAATCCACTTGCGTGACCGGAGTGGACTTCTTCGACGCTACAGCCGGTGTGCTCTTGATCTCCCCTTCGAGGTCTGAGATCTTGCGGGAAATTTCGATCACGTCTGGATATCCCGGGGTATAAAGCGCGAGGAGCTGCTTCTTCTGCTCCTTCAGGCTTTGCAGTTCCTTCTCGCGCGCGTCCTGCTGGACCGCCGTCGGAGTGCCTTCCGCCTGAGTATCGTGCGACTGCTGAGAGATCATCGTTTGGAGGAACGTCTCATTTTGCTGCAACTGCGAGATGGATTGCGTCGTTGCGTCCAGTTGAGTTGTCATGGCCTGCAGAGCGTTGGTGTTCGACGACTGCTGGTCCGGCAGCCGGCCCAGATACTTCATCTGGAAGGCAGCCAGCTTTGCGTCCTGCGAGTCAAGCGTTGCCTTGGCATCGCTCAGCTGTTGCTTCAGGAAGTCGGTTGTCCCTTCCGCCGACTGTTCCCGCGCGTTCAGGTTTTCGCTCACAAAGAGCGAGGTGATTTCGCCGCAAACCAGCTGCGCCGTGCGCGCGTCGTGCGCGTCAAACGCCACGAAAAAGCCTGGCATGCCGCCACGTGCCTCCGCGGAATGAATCTGCGTCACCTTGATCGCTTTGCGCGTCATCGCGATGCGGTCGTCCATGTTTCGTCCGTCACCGGCGAACAGGTTGTACCGGTTAATGATGGGTTCCAGCCGTGACCGGCTCAGAATCTGCTCCTTCATAGAGGCCAGGCGTGCGTCCAGATTCTGGTCCACAACCGGCTTCACATAGTCTTCCGGGACCGTTTGCTGCTGGATCAGGATCAGCGTCTGCGACTCAAAGATCGGCGGCAGCACGTAGCTCAATCCAACTCCCGCAGCAAGCAGCAGCACGGCACAGCCGATGATCAAGAAGGTGCGGCGCCGAAGGATATCGAGGTAGTCCTCGACGCTTAATTCGCGATGTCCAAGCATATGACTCCTTTTGGCCTACTGTGTAGGCTCTCTCCGCCGCGGGGAATATCCGATTCCGAATCCAACCACCTGAATCACCTGGCCGAGCGTGTTTCCGGGAAGCTGGGAGCTTGAGGACTGCGCGATCAGCGAGTAATTCGCGAAGACCTGCAAGTGGTTCCCCAGTCGGCGCGTAGCCTCCGCGCCACCATATTTCGCGTTTGTGACGCCGTTGTTGAGGAGTCCGGCCGTGCGCATGTAGGAAGCAGTGAATCCGAGAGTGGCAGCGTTGCCTAGTCTCCGCGAATAGTTTGCCGTTGCCGTGTCGGTTTCCGCGCCAATTAGGAAGCCTCCGCCGTTGTTTACGCCGCGCGCATAACTGAGCGAGAAGTTATTAAATCCGGAGTGGTAATTCAACATCGCATTCACGGCCACTCCCAACGAGTCCGGCACAAGCGAGCTGTTTGAACTGCTCGTCCACTGCGGCCCAGCGGTGACGGTGGTACTGATCCGCCTGCTCCACAGCCGCTCGAATCCAACGTTGCCTGAGTGCGTGTAGAAGGAGAACAGGTAATCCGGATACGTAAACTCCGAGAAGCGGTAGCTGGTCAGCAGGGAATTGCGCCCGTTCAGCCTCCAGTTCAATCCGCCGTTCGCGCCCTCTGAATTGATATCCAGTCCGTTGCCGTCCGGAAACCGGAACACGTTGTAGTCACCGCCCAGGTTCATGGACATCGCGTAGTTCAGGCGGTGTTCAAGCGAGCCGTTGACCGTGTTGTTCACGACGTGGGTATTCAGGGTCAAAATCGACCCATTGACAGCGGGCGGAGTCGGGCTGGGGGGCGGCGCTCCCACCGGTTCGCCAATGCCTGGAATGCCGGTAAACCCCAGAGTCGGCGCTTCCGGCGAATAGCTCACGTTGTCGCTTACCAGGAGATTCCAGAGGCGCCCGGTGAAGCCCTGGGAAAGCTGCAGGCGGTGAAAGGCGCCGTTGCCATAGGCGGGTCCGGTGATGTTCCAGGAGTAGCCACCGCCGTATTCCATGCTGAACGGGAAGCGCTCGCGTCCATTTGTGTAGCTGAGCGATCCGGAAATCGTGCTGTTTTGCCAGTTGCCAAGGCTCTTCCCAAATTCCATCGTGTGGGCATAACGCAGCGAATAATCAAGGCTCTTGGGAAGGACCGGCGCGTGCGGGCCTCCCGACGCGGCAGGCTCAACCTGGGCCGCGGCAAAGGGGCAAAGCGCCAGCAGTATAACTGCGAGTTGTAGGCTCTTCTTCATTGTTCAGCGCCTCAGGGAACCACGATCGTGTCGCCGGGAGAGAGCGAAATGTTGTAGTCCGCGTACCCCTTCAGCGCCCGTTTGTAGTTCACGGGAATACGTTGCTGCTTGCCGTCCACGGTGCGCAGCACGTAAATCTTCTTTTTGTTGGCGAAGTCGGTGAGGCCGCCGGCACTGGATAGCGCTTCGAGGATCGTCATATTCGGCGTCATCACCACCGGCCCTTTCTTTCCCACTTCGCCAAGCAGATATACATAGTTGTTGTGAATCGAGGTCACAACAACGGAGACCTGGGGGTCCTTGATGAACTTCTTCAGCTTCTCGGTGATCTGCGCGGCCAGCACCATCGGCTTCAGGCCCGAAGCCTCGACGTCGCCCAGCAGCGGCATGGAAATCTTTCCGTCCGGCCGCACCAGCAGCGGGCCGGAGAGGGTTGGCTGCTTCCATACCGTCACGCTCAGCATGTCGGAGTTGCCAATGATGTAGCTATCGCTCACGCCGGGAGCGTTGCCCGGCTGCGCGGCCGCATTTGGGCCGGTAGTTGCGCCCGGCTGCGCCGCGGTCTCGCTGGGCTTTTGGTCCTGCGCCTGGCAAAAGAGTGCGCCGGACATCATTGCCAGTACGAAAATCGTGCGAAATTTCATAGTCCAACTCCGTTGCCGCTGATGGTCGTCTGAGCGGCAGTGTCGACCTGCTTGAGTTTGTAAAGAAGCGCCTTGTAGCTGATGCCCAGTTCGTCGGCTGCGCGTTTACGGTTTCCGCCCGTCGCTGTCAGAACTTCGGAAATCAGCTGCCGCTCCACCTCGTTGGAGGCGGCCCGCGTCGCCTGCTTCAGAGACAACGGACGTTGCAGTCCGGGGAACTTGAAGGCTGGCGCGGCCGCTTTCAGTGCCGCCAGTGAAACCGAATCATCCCCGATGGCCACAAACGTCTTGATTGCCGTCTGCAGTTCCGTCAGATTGCCCGGCCAGTTGTGCTTCAGCAGGAATCCGATGCTCTCCTGGCTCAGCACAGGCTTGGGCCGGTCGAACTGCCGCGAGTACTGCGACAGCAGCTCGTCGGCCATGGAAAGCAGATCGGCCTTGCGGAACCGAAGCGGCGCAATCCGGTAGGTGACGGTGGAGATCTGGTGCAGGAAAGGCTCCTTCATGCGCCTGGACTTTACCTCGTCCTGCAGTTCGCGGCTGGTTCCGCAAAGTAGCCGACAGACTTGTGTCTCCTTGGTACCGAAATACTTTTCCGCCAGCAGATCCTGCAGCGCCGCGCTCAGGTTACCCACCTCTGAGAGATAGATGGTTCCCCGCGCGGACAGCGCCTCAATAAGCTGCGGAGCGGAACATTCGGCCGCCCGTATCTCCCGGAAGGCGCTCCGCGAGCGGTGCGACAGCGCGTGGAGCAGCTCGGCAGCGCACCGCTTTCCCACGCCGGTCTCGCCGGCGATCAGAACCGGGAAGTCACTCTCCGCCAGGCTCGTGATCGCGCGCCGGATCCGGGGTTCCATTGGGAACGCAACCTTGACTTGCCGCTTTCCACCTTGAAGAATGCCATTACTTGCCATAGAGGGTACTCGGCCTTTCCCCCTCTCCTTAGCACGGGCGGTTCCAAACATGCATTTCCACAGTCAAACCGCCTTCCCTGGGCTTAACTCCGTCTGGAACCCGCACGGGAAGGGCACTGGCATCCAGAAATCCCACAAGTTTTCCCTCTCTTGGCATGCAAAGAGGATACATTGTTCCCTTCAGAGTGGAAAAACACTTCCACTTGCCGGGACACTTTCTTCCCCATTGTGGGGACTTTCTGCGGAATTCCTTTGCTGTCTTGGGGTTCAAGTTCGGCATCCCGATTGCTAACAACCAAGGCGAGATCAAGCCGAACAGGGAAATCATGCCTGAAAAATTGACCGAAGAACTACCGACCTCAGCCTCCCCGCGAAGTTTCTGGACTGCACGGAGGGTGAGCTTCGCCTGGCGGGCTGCTCTGGTTTGCGGACTGTTGATCCTTATCTACTTCCAGGTAGTCGCCAAGCTCGTCTCCGACTGGTGGAACATTCCGGACTTTTCTCACGGGTTTCTGGTTCCCATCTTTGCCGGTTATCTAGTGTGGGTCCGCCGCGAGGAGCTGCGCAAGACCCGCAGGGATCCTTCCTGGGGCGGGGTGGTGCTGGTCGCTTTCGCTCTTTTCACCCTGATGGTCGGCATTTACGGCGCCGAGCTGTTTCTCTCCCGGTTTTCCATTGTCCTTCTGCTTGCCGGCCTTGCGCTGGCCTTCGGCGGTCCACAGGTTCTGCGGGAACTCCGCTTCCCCATCCTGGTACTCCTGCTGGCCATCCCCATTCCGGCCATTATCTTCACCCAGATCACGCTCCCGCTGCAGTCGCTGGCCTCCGAGCTGGCCAGCGCGCTGCTGCCCATCTTCGGCGTTCCGGTGCTTCGCGAGGGCAACATCATTCAACTGCCTTCCATGACGCTGGAAGTCGCTGAAGCCTGCAGCGGCATCCGCTCTCTGATGAGCCTGCTCACCGTCGCCGTCTTTTATGGCTATTTTTTTGAGACCGTTCCCTGGAGGCGGGTTCTCCTGGCCCTGTCCAGCATTCCCATCGCCATCGCCGCCAATGCCCTGCGCATTCTCGGCACCGGGTTGTGCGTCCATTACTGGAATCCTGACAAAGCGGTCGGATTCTTCCACGAGTTCTCTGGATGGGTGATGTTCCTCGTTTCGCTCATGTGCCTGTTCCTTCTCCATCGCCTGCTCAATCTCATTCCGGCAAGGAGGCAGCACTCATGAAAGGCATGCGTTACATTGCCGTTGTGGCACTGTTGCTGGCCACCGTGCTCATGCTCCGCGTACACCGCGATGCGGACGTTATTCCGCCCAGCGAGGGGCTTTCGCAGTTTCCCCAGGTGGTCGATGGCTACATGGGCCGTGACGTCCCCATCGATCAGGAGACGCGTGATGTCCTCGGCGCGGGCGACTTTCTCACCAGGGTGTATACACGGCCCGGCTCCCAGACTCCTGTCGGCCTGTTTATTGCTTACTTCCCCTCGCAGCGCACCGGCGTCACCATCCACTCGCCCAAGCACTGCCTGCCCGGCGCGGGCTGGTATTTTGAATCCTCGAAATATGTGAACCTGACCGACGCGGCTGGCAAGAGGCACCAGGTTGGGGAGTACATCATTTCCAACGGCGAGCAGAGGCAGTTCGTCATTTATTGGTATCTCGCGCATGGCCGCAGCGTCGCCAGCGAATACGTGGCCAAGTTCTATCTGGTGGCAGATGCCATGCGCACAAACCGGACCGATGGTTCGCTCATTCGTGTCTTGTCACCCATTGATCCATCGCAGGGAACCGCGGCGGCGAAGGCGAGGGTGGAAACCTTCACCAGGCAGCTTATGCCCGTGCTGCCTCGCTTCATTCCAAACTGAATCGCATGAGAAACCTCGTTCCAATGCGAAGCAACAGAATCTCATCCATAGGTGTGCAGATGAAACAGCAAAGATTGATCCGAATTGTCGCACTCGCCCTGGTCGTCGGTCTGGTGGCCGGCTGCCACACTGACCCGAATGTCCGCAAAAAGAAGTATCTCTCCAGTGGAGACCGGTTTAGCGCCGAGGGCAAGTACCGCGAAGCCGCCATCCAGTACGAGAATTCCCTGAAAGCGGACAAGAACTTTGCTCCTGCGCACTTCGCGCTTGCCAAGGCTTACCTGCACATGGATTCCTATGCTGCGGCCTATCGCGAGTTCTCCCGCACGGTTGATCTGCAACCGACGAATTATGAGGCGCGCATCGACCTGGGAAACATGCTGATGTCCGCCGGTAAGGTGGATGACGCAGAAAAGCAGGCCAAGGCGGTTCTCGCCGGTGAGCCCAATAACCCGGATCTGCATGCACTTCTTTCGGCCATCGCGCTCAAGCGCGGCGACTCCAAGAAGGCAATGGATGAGATCCGCCGCGCGCTGCAGCTCGCTCCGAATCGAGCTGCGTTCTGGGACAATCTGGGCCTGATGCAGGCCAGGGATCCGGCCCAGAAAGCGGAAGCGGTGACAAGCTTCAAGAAGGCCATTGCCGTTGACCCCAAATCCGTCAATGCAAGACTCCTGCTCAGCGCATACTATGCCAGCATCGATCAGCTTCCCCAGGCCGAGCAAACCAGCCGCGACGCCATTTCCGTCGACCCCAAAAGCCTGGCGGCCCGCCGCAGTCTTGCTCAGATTTATCTGAAGGAAGGCAACGGCGCGCAGGCTGAGACCGTACTTCGCAAGGCCTCGCAGGACCTCTCAGACGATCCGCAAGGCGTCCGCATCCTGGCCGACTACTACATGTCGACCCATCAATTTGACAAAGGACGGAGCGAGTTCGCCGCGCTCGTCGCCAAGTATCCCAAGAACGTCGATCTGCAGAAAGGCTACCTGCGCGCTTTGCTTCAGGTTCACGACTACAACACGGCCAAAAGCGTTTCTGACAGCCTACTGAAGGAGCATTCGAAGGACCCGGAAGTGGTGGCCCTCAATGGAATCGTCCTGCTGAATGAAGGCAAGGCCAATGACGCCGTCAGCGCGCTCCAGACCGGCGCCAAAGATTTTCCCCAGGACCCATTCATTCAGTACTGGCTTGGCGTTGCCGCTTTGCGAAACGGCAATTCGTCTCTGGCCCAGAGCAGCTTCCAAAAGGTTATTGCGGTTCATCCCGGCGCGGTGGATGCGCTTGACCAGTTGGCCCAGCTGGCGCAGCGGCAGGGCGACGCAAGCCTCTTGTCCAGCGTGGCAGACAAGTCCATCAAGGCGCTGCCGAACTTTGCCGGCGGCTATGTGTGGCGCGCCATTGCGGAGAGGAGTCAGGGCTCCATCGAAAAGGCGCAGGCTGATCTCGAGACAGCCATGCGCGTTGCACCTTCCAGCCCGCAGGCCTATTTCGAACTGGGAAGAATTCGCTTCGCGCAGAAGCGATTCCCTGAGGGCCAGGCGCTGCTCGAAAAGGCCTTGCAATACGATCCCAGAATGGTTCGGGCACTGCACTTGCTCGTCAGTTACGACCTCGTCCGTAAGCAGCCTGCGGCGGCTTTTGCGCTTATCAACGCGCAGATCCAGAAGAGTCCCAACGACAGCCGACTGCTGGATATGCTGGCCGGTTTGCAGATCAGCCAAAATCAGTTGGACCAGGCTGCGGCCACGGCGCAGAAGGCCATCAAGTTGAATCCAGCGGATCCTGAAGCAGTCACACTCTTCGCTGAGGTGGCGGTGCGCACCGGCAAAACGGCCGACGCCATCAATGTCTGGCAATCCTGGGTCAACGCGCATCCCAGCGATGCCAACGCCACCGCGCTGTTGGGCACACTTCAGGATGCCACCGGCAATCGCCAGGCCGCCGAGGCCAACTATCGTCGTGCACTTGCGATTCAGCCGCAGCAGCCCATCGCCGCCAACAATCTGGCCTACCTCATGCTCCAGGAAGGCGGCAATGTGGACGTCGCGCTCTCCCTTGCGCAGACCGCGCGCCAGGCTATGCCGAACTCGCCCAGCACAGCCGATACGCTGGCGTGGGCATACTACCACAAGGGAACCTTCGGATTCGCGCGCGATCTGCTTGAAGGGGCGCTCAAGGAAAATCCAAACAGCGCCACCATGGAATATCACCTCGGCATGGTCTACGCCAAGCTGAGAAACAAAGGCGATGCTGAGCTCCACCTGAAGAAGGCGGTTACACTGGGCAAAGGAACGCCAACCGCGGCCAGCGCCCAATCGGCCCTGCAGGCGCTCGGCTAAGATTCAAACCCCTAGCGGCTGCGGTTGGGCGCCTGCTTGCACTTCCGTGGCCGGATGCAATCCTTCAATGCGCATATCGATGCCATCGACTGACCACTTTTCCCACACCGTTTACTCAGGCCGATACCGATATGTCTAATACGAAGACCATCGCGAGAAACACCGGCTGGTACGGGCTGGAGAGCGGCATCAGCTTCATCGTCACGCTCTTCACCTCAATTGCCATTGCGCGCTATCTTGGCCCCACCAAGATGGGCTACATGATCTACGTGATGTGGATCGCCCAAATTGTCAGCAGCCTCGGTGGAATGGGTATTCCCGCCACCACACGAAAATACATGGCCGAGTTCCTCGGCATGGGCGATTCCGGAACGGCCCGCTACATCTACATGCGCACCCTACTGATGCAGGCAGGTGTGGCCACCGTTGCCACCGCGGGCATTCTGCTTTGGATCTTCCATGACGCGCAACCGGGTTATCTGCTGGCTTCTTCCCTCATCGCGCTCAGCATTTGGCCCTCTATGGTCAATTCCATCTCCGCGCAGGCTAATGTCGCCGCGGAGCAGCTATCGGCCAACCTTCCCGGCTCGGTCGCCTCCATCGTTGTTTTCTTTCTCGCCATCATGGGAACGGTCGTCTTCCACTGGGGAGTCATCGGCGTCGGCGCGTCCATGTTGGCGATGCGCTCGGTCGACTTCCTCGTCCGTTTCTTCCCCACCTTCCGTCGCACCCACTCATGGAGCACCGAGCATGTTTACCCGGAAGGCCTCGGCGTGCGCATGCTTACCTTCGCATGGCAGAGCGTGGCCTCCATGGTTCTCGCTCTCATCGTCTGGGACCGTTCGGAGTTCTTCCTACTCAAGCATCTCTGCGCAGATATTCGCCAGCTCGCCTTCTATTCGGTGGCGTTCAGCATGGCTGATCGCCTCCTCGTCAGCGCGTCCATCTTTGGCCAAGCCTCCAGCGCCACCATCTTCGCGCAATATGGCCGCGACAAGTCGCGCCTGCCTGCGCTCGTTTCCACTTCCTTCCGCTATCTAACGCTCACTTCCATTCCTCTCCACGCCATCGCTTCGGCGCTGGCGGTGCCCGCGCTCCTGCTGCTTTACGGAGACAAGTACAGCGGCGCTGAGGCCGTCGTCACCATTGCGCCCATGCTCTGTTTGCCCAAGGCTTTCCTCAGTCCCGCGCAAAGCCTCCTGCAAAGTGCCGAGCGCCAGGTCTGGGTCATCGGCGCCACCATCTTCGCCGGAATCGTCGACATCGGCGTCGCCTGGTATCTCATTCCCGCCCACGGCGCGGTCGGAGCCTGCATCGGCAGTGGCATCGCACAAATCATGGCCGTCGGCACCATGTGGGCTGTCTGCATCGCGCTGTTCCAGGTGCGGCTCGACTGGGCCCATCTGCTCAAGGTCTGCTTCATCAGCGCGCTCGCTTCGCTCACGGCCTTCGCAGTCGTTGCCCGTTTCTCGCCCATCTGGGCCATCCTGCTCGGCGGTACTTCTTCGCTCGCGGTCTTCTTCACCCTGCTTTATCTACTCCGCGTCTTCGAGCCGCAGGATCGCGACCGCTTCGTGATGCTCACCTCCGCGCTTCCCGCATCGGTTGCCGGCCCACTCGACTCCTTCCTCTCGCTGGTTGCGCACGTGCCCAGCGCGAAATCCAATCCCCGCCGGCCTCTGCCTGGCATTGTCTCTGGAGGTGATTCCGAATGACGCGACGTAGTCTTGTTTGCTGCACGCTCTCGATCACTGGTTTTTTCGCGATGGTCGCGCTCGATCCATCGCTCGTCCGCGCGCGGACGTCCGTTCCCGCAAAGGCAAATCCCTCGACGGCGACGGTGACGATCGTCCATCCTGCGATGGGATTTAGCGTGTTGCCGGGGAGCGTCCGTCGGCTGTATGCGACGGTGACGGGTGGTGTGACGAACGGTGTGACGTGGACGGTTTCTGGGGGTGGTGTGTTGTC
>DATKTQ010000065.1:0-10399 GCA_035531055.1 Occallatibacter sp.
TGGTGGACGCGGTAGGAATCGAACCTACAACCTGTCGGTTAAGAGCCGAATGCTCTGCCAGTTGAGCTACGCGTCCAGAGAGGCTGGATAAGCCGCACCGTGGGCGATTCTTGGGCGGCCTGGGCAGGCAGGAAATCCCACCGCCTCTTGAAAAATATAGCACACACGCGGGTGGAAACCAAACGCTGCGGCGAGGGCGCCGGAGAAGCGCTAAAAGGTGAAGGCGAGGCCGCCGCGGATGCTGCGCTGGCCCTGCGCGAAGACAAGTACCGAGCCGTCACTGAGCACGAAGGGGCAGTACCCCTGGGCGAGGAGATTCTGCACGTCGAGTAGCGCCTCAATGCCGCTGCCGCCGTCGCGGCGGACGTGCACGGGCTGGCGAAGGTGGAGGCTGAAGTAGGGCTCAACGGCGTCTTCCGCGTAAGGCGCCACGGGAGTGACGGAGTTTGTCGGCTGCCAGCGATAGGTGGCGCGCCAGCGGGTGCCGCTGCCGTCCAGCGTGCCAGAGAGCGCAATCGCGTAAGTCTGCACGCGGCGTGGGCGAGCGTCGCTGACGAGCTGTGCGATGGGCGTAGGATGGGTGACGGCGGGCAACACCAGGGCGTCGCCGTTGGCGTAACTGATGCGAATGCGATTTCCGGCAACGCGCCGCTCGACGGTGGCCATCATGCCGGTAGTGGAAAAGTCCGGTCCCACCATACGTAGCAGGTTACTGGCGCGGTCGAGGAGAAGATTTGCCATGGCGGGGGGCATGCCGCCGGCAGCAAAGTGGGTCTGGGCCTCCATGAGCGGGCTCTGCACGTCGTCGCTGTATACCAGCACAGACATGCCGGAAGCGTCCGTGCGGCGCTCCCAGCCAATCTCCTGGTGGAAGCCGCGCTGGAGGGTGAGCCGGCCGTTGCGCACGCCCATGGCGGGCATCCAATAGCCCGCCTCGGACTCATCGCCGGTGAACGAGCCAGGCGAAAAGGTGGTCATGCGATAGCGAATTTCGGTGTTGCCCTGGCGCCAGCCGACGGAGGCGAAGGGCAACGCGGTGACGATCGTATTGGGCGAGTCCTGCCCGAAGCGCGCGATGACCTGTTCCGCGCCAGCCTCGGCCTGGATGGTGTCGCCAAAGTTCATGGTTTCCCAGGTGCGGAGGACTGCCTCCTGCATCCCGGACGCGCTATCGCTTTCCACCTGCGGATGTAGCGCGACGGCAGCTACCGTCTGCACGGATCCGGCAAAGCCGAGATCCTGGCGGAAGCCGAGCATCGATTCCATATTGGCATCCGTACCGGGCGCGAAGTCCACGCGGGCGAGCAGTTCCCGGCTGTCGGACGGCGTTTCTTCCAAAGAAGCGGTAAGGCGCTGTCCACTCTCACCAAAGGTGCCCTCCTGGCCGGTAGCCATAATTCGGGCCTTGAGGCGGGGCCGTGCGCCGGCGCGGTCCGTCTCCACCACAAGCGGCCCATCCTCCAGCCAGCGAAGCAGCGGGCGATTGGCGGCCGCGCGCAGAGTCCATGCCCAATCGTCCTGACGCGCGCTGGCGGCACGTGGCTGGGCGGGCAGCCACTGCATCACTTCATAAAGGGTGTTGAGTGTGAGATCCACCACGGCATGATGACGGACGCGCACGTTCTCCCGCAGGGCCGGCAGGAAGGACGTGCCCATGGCCTTGACCGCATAACGGCCGGGCAGGATCTGCGAAATGGAAAAGCGGCCGCGGCTGTCTGTGTAGACGGCGGCAACAATGCTCAGGTCCGGCCGAAGGAGTTGTACGACTGCGCCGATGAGCGGGGTTCCCTGGGAGTTGCGCACCTCTCCGCTGACCGTTCCCTGGGCTGCTCCGCGTGCCGGAACAATACCCAAGGCGATCATGACCAAAAACAACGCGAGATGGGGCCTGCGCATGCTCACTCGATATGGTGACCTGGCAGCGTCTCTGGCAGTTTTCGTCCCAAATTTCCCGATGCAGGAGTCCCGATCTAGGGCCGGGTCACCAGTTCGCAAAGGGTGTCTACTATTCCACGACAAAAGGTGCCGACTGCGCAATCTCTTGTTTTGAGATTTCGTCGTTGATTTTGATGATTACCTTGTAACTGCCGGGCTGCAATCCTGCAATGGGGAGCGATCTTTCCAACGTCAGCTGATCGCTGTGGGCTTCCAAATCCTTTGAATCCAACTGCTTTTGAAAGAGAACGCTGTTATTCTTGGCATCAATAATCTGATAGGTAACCGTGGCATTGTTACTCTTGGTTGTGTCATTGATGCCGAGGTTATAGACCTGCATCCAGAAGTTCAGCTGCTGGTCGCGTTTGAAAATGACGGGCTTGCCGGGGTTGTTGGCCACACGGGGCCGGATGAAGGTGTTGCCGATGACGAAGCTGCCGCTGCCGATGGCGTGCGAATCGACGGGGCTCATCTTGTCAGCCAGGATGAGGCTGGAGGTCTCCAATCTTTCGTCGTGGAACTCGGGCACGCTCAACGCGCGACCGTACAGGCCCACGTGGTCGGGATTGTTGACGTCCTTGATAGCGATGTCCAGGCGATAGAGACCGGGCTGCAGAGGCAAAGCCTTCCAGTAGACCGAGTCGTGGTCCAGGGAATTCTTCAGCAGTTCTGCCGGCTCTTCCACTTGAACAGTGTCCTCGAAAGTCTGCACCACCTTGTGGGTGATGGTCGTGACCTTGCCAAGGATGTTGACCACGCCCTTGGAGACGCCATCTTTGGTGACAAAGGTGACATCGCGATTCTTGATCTGCAGGGTGATGGGCACCAGCACGGTGTTATCGGTCACCTTGACGAAGTCCGTCCGCACGTCAAAGGGGAAGACCGGGCCGGTGAGCAGTCTGTGTTCAGAGATGAAGTTGTCCAGATCGGCGAACTTGATGACCGGGGGCGCAAAAAGCTTGGCGGCCAGATCAATGCGGTCAAACTCCTTGGATTTGTTCGCATCTGACAGCGGGCCCAGACCCAGGTTCTCATTGCCGCCCTTGAAGCGGTCGGCCTTTTTGGCCATCCCCATCTCTTCCCACTGGGTGAGGCCGGCGCCAGGGACGTGCAGCAAGGCATCCTTTTCACTGCGGTCGATGGTGAAGTGGTAATCGCCGCACATGCAGGTATCCACGAACTCGATATTGACGTTTTCGCCGATGCCGGGGATGTAGCGGTAATGCCACTCTTCAAAGGGGAAGGTGGCGGTTTCGCCGCCGCCCTCGTCCATGGGGCGCTGGTAGGAGCCGCCGGAGGGATGGGATTCGATGGAGTCCGGCGCACCGTACTCGATGTAAATGCGCCCGCGGTCCGTCTTCCAGCCCGGCTTGCCTGCCGCATAGTGCTCATTGGCATAGGCGATGCGGCGGTAGTGCTCCTCGCGATAGGAGTTGTCGGGCGAGTCGGGGTTGGGATTGCGGCGGGCCCAGAACTGCTCAATGAAGGCTTCGCGCTCCTCGTCGTTGCTCAGGTTCTTGAAGGCGCGCCGTTCCTGGTCGGTAATGATGTAGGCCACATCTTGATTGAGCCAGGTCTTATAGGCGCCCTTCAGTTCCTGCCTGTATTCCTTCTGGGCGCGGAACTTCTCCTCGTCGGAGCGAGGGCGATCCAGAGGGTCGACCTGCTTCTTTTGACCAGCGTCAGCCTGGCCGGAGTCCGCCTGGGTCTGGTCGGACTGGTCCTGCGACTTGTGGGAATGCCGCCCGTAGGCGGGGAGGATAAGAAGGCTGGAACCCAGAGCAACACTAAGCAGAGTACGGCCGTTAAACATCATTTCCTTGGAACACTCCTGCGATACCTTATTTTACGAGTCCCAAAGGGGCTGAGCAAGCTTCGTCCGCACTTACCCGCTGTTTGGACGAAAACGGGCGGCAAACGTTATGTCCGGGGGATGGCAAGGAAAGTACCCCCCGCTGGAGAGAAAATGAGACCCTGAAGCGCACTCAAACGTCAGATATACGGACCTTCTCCACCTTCCGAAAGGACCTCACGGGCCGGCGCAACGCTGTCGGCATGCGGAACATACGGCATCAGAACAGGCTGCCGGCAAATGGAGGGACTGAAGCGCGGCAGGTTTCTCCCTGGAGCAATTTTGCCTTCCAGCGGGAACCTACTGAAGTTTTGTTGCGTACACTGAACTGACTAGGGAATCAACCCGGAGCAGCCACTGCACATGAAGAAGATACTGCTAATCATTCTTGCCGTACTGGTGACTGCCGGACTCGTTGGCTTTTTTGTCTACAAGCAACAGTCAGGCTATACAAAGGTGATGACCGCCAAGCTTGCGCGGCGGGACCTTTCGACCATCGTGAGCGGCACAGGCCAGATCAAGCCGAAGACGTATGTCAACCTGGGCGCCACGGCGATGGGGCGGGTGACCCACCTGTATGTGAAAGAGGGCGACCACGTGTCGCGGGGCGAAACCGTGGCCACCATTGAGAACGTGCAGCAGAAGGCATCTGTGAGCGGACAGGAAGCGGCGATTTCCGCGGCCCGGACCGATATTGCCTCCTACGTGGCCGCGGTGAAGACCGCCCAGGCCAACGTGGAGCATGCGCAGGCGGACCTGGAGCAGAAGAAGCTGGACTGGACAAGGGCCCAGGCGCTGTTCAAGGCGGGCATTCTGGCCCAGCAGGACTACGACGCCAAAAGGGCTGCCTATGACACCGACGTGGCATCCCTGGCGCAGGCCAAGGCTCAGGTGAACCAGGCCAAGGCCAACACGGACTCAGCCCGCGGCCACCTGCGGACCCAGGAAGCAACCCTGCGTGCCAACCAGGATCTCCTGAACCGCACCATCGCCATCGCACCGTTTGACGGCATCGTCACCAACGAGCCCATCCGCGAAGGTGAGACCGTGGTGGAGGGAATCCAGAATGCCCAGGGTTCCACGTTGATGACCCTGGCGGACATGAGCGTCATCACGGCCGAGGTGAAGGTGGACGAGACCGACATCATCAACCTGACGCTGGGCCAGCCGGCGGACGTGACGGTGGACGCGATTCCGGGGAAGGTGTTCAAGGGCAAAGTAACCCTGGTGGGCGACCAGGCGCTGCTGCGCTCCACGGGCGTGGCCACGTCGCAGTCCACCACGGGTACGGAAGAGGCAAAGGACTTCAAGGTGATTGTCACGCTGGTCGCCCCATCGAAGGAACTGAAGCCTGGGCTCTCCTGCACGGCGAGGATTACAACGGCGCATAAGAAGGACGTGCTGGCACTGCCCATCCAGGCGCTGACCCTCTATACGCCGCCCCCGCCGGGCGGCAGTGGCAAGGTGGAGGCGGCGACCAACAACGGGACCCAGTCCCCCGGCGAGCAGGGCGTCTTTGTGGTGCAGAAGGATAACCACGGACGCAAGCGCGCAAAATTTGTGGCGGTAAAGACCGGAATTACGGGAACAACGGACATCGAAGTGCTCTCCGGACTGAAACAGGGCGAGGAGATCGTGATTGGGCCGTACAAGACGCTGCGCACGTTGAAGGACGGGGCGCTCCTGAAGCAGGAGAAGACCTCGGCCTCCAACTCGGCGGCGCTGGGCACCTGAGCGGAGGCATGCAGCAGGCCGCAACCCTGGGGCGGGCGCAGCACAGACCCAGCCCTACTTTGGCAGCAGGGATCGCTCGATCAGCGGACACAAGGAAGAGAAGCGGATGACTTTGAACATGACAAGTACCGAGGCCGAAGTGGAGCAGAAGACCCCGCCGAACGGGCACGTCATTGTGGTGGAAGACCTTTGGCGCACGTATGACATGGGCTCAGAGCAGCAGGTGCAGGCCCTGCGCGGCATCTCGCTGAAGATCCGGCACAACGAGTATGTGGCCATCATGGGGCCTTCCGGCTCGGGCAAGTCCACACTGATGAACCTGATCGGCTGCCTCGACACGCCGTCGAAGGGGCGTTACTGGCTGAACGGCCAGCTGGTCAGCGAGCTGGACGACGACGAGCTCGCCCGCATCCGCAACAAGGAGATCGGCTTCGTCTTCCAGACCTTCAACCTTCTGGCCCGCGCCTCATCGCTGCACAACGTCGAGCTGCCACTCATCTATAACGGCACGCCCGCAGCCGAGCGCGTGGAGCGCGCCAAGCAGTCGCTCACCAACGTCGGCCTCGCAGACCGCATGTATCACAAGCCCAACGAGCTTTCCGGCGGACAGCGGCAGCGCGTGGCCATCGCGCGCGCCCTCGTCAACAGCCCCTCCATCATCCTGGCCGATGAGCCTACAGGCAACCTCGACTCCAAGACGGGCGTAGAAATTATGGCGCTCTTTGACACCTTGCACGCCAAGGGAAACACGATTGTGCTGGTGACGCACGAGCCGGACATTGCCGACTATGCACACCGCGTGGTGCACATCCGCGACGGACAAATCTTTTCCGATGAGCCTTCCAAGCGCTTCCGCTGAGTGCGGGAGACAAGCGCAACGCCCGGGCCGGGAAGACAAATGTCTTCCCGGCTCACGTTCTTGCGGCAGCCGCCGATAAACCGGTTGGCGGCGCTGGTGCAGAAACTGGCCGCCAAAGCGAGGTGCATCGAACTCCATGCAAACCAGAGCTTACCTTCCAATGCAACCGTCCGGGTCCGGCCCCCAACTGGTGGAGCCCGATTCGTTCGCCGGGGTGCAGCTCGTGGGGATGAATGCGGCCTGGCGCAAGCTGCTGGTACAGGCGGAAATGGTGGCGCCGCACGTACAAGTGGCCACGGTGGAGGGCGAGCCGGGCACGGGCAAGCAGACACTGGCGCGTTATCTGCACAGCCGTTCGCAAGTGGCGCGGTCAGGCTTTTTGCGGCGGGATGCGCGGGAGTGGCTGGCGACGGAAGCGGACCCGACCACGCTGAGCGGATTTGTGTTTCTGGACCGGGTGGACCTGCTGGCTTTACCGGGGCAGGGGTTGCTGCTGGGAGTTCTAAAGGCGCTGCAGGACAGGCCATCCAGCCGGTTTGTGCTGATGGCGTCCTCGCAGTGCTCGCTGCGGCAGATGGCCGGGCAGGGACTGATGCTGCCGGATCTGGCCTTTCGGCTGACGGCGGTGCGGTTCGGTGTTCCACCGCTGCGGCAGCGCCGGGAAGACATTGCGCCGCTGGCGCAGGCACTGCTGGAGCGCATTTGCGCGCGATACCAGCTTCGGCCGGTGGCTCTTGGGCCCGGCGCGCTCACTCGGCTGTTGCAGCACCACTGGCCGGGAAACATTCGCGAGCTCTCCAGCGTGCTGGAAGCTGCACTGCTGGAAGCCGGCCACGGCATCATCCGCGCCGAAGACCTGCTGATGCCGGTGCAAGCGGAGGTCAGCCCCAATGCCGCGCCGGTGGTAAACCCGGAGCGGCTGGCACTGGACACGGTGATTCAACACCACGTCCAGTACGTCCTGGACCTGAACCGCGGCAACAAGCTGCGCGCGGCACGCCAGTTGCGCATCAGCCGATCCACGCTCTATCGCATCCTGGGCAGCGAAGCGATTCTGGCGCACTAGGCGGCTCCGGCGCGTGCGGCATCCTCAGGCTGCCGCCCATCTGCCAACCACATGCCCGCCACGCCCTTCGTGCTCTACACTCAACGGGAACGCTTGTTGTCTTCCGTTGAGGTTTGCCGTGCTCAAGAGATTCGCCTTCCCCGCCCTTTTTGCTGTCCTGCTGCTGCCCGTGTTTGCCGCGCCACGCGCGCAGGCCGCCCTGCAACCCTCATTGGAGCAGCGCCGCGCCGCCTTGAACGGCCTGTTTGCCGAGTACTGGGACGCTTACCTCGCGCGGAATCCAGAGTTCGCTTCGACCATTGGCGACAAGCGCTTCAATGACAAGGTGCAGGACTTCTCCGTCCGGGCCGAAAACGACTGGCTTGCCGAGGAGCAGAACTACCTCATGCGCCTGGCGGCGATTGACCCCACCGGCTTTACCGACGAGGAGAACACCAGCCGCGAGCTGCTGCTGCGCCAGTTTACCGACGATCTGGAAGCCGCCGACTACAAGGAGTGGGAGATGCCCGTCAATCAGATGGGCGGCATCTACTCCCTCTATCCCGAACTCGCCCCGCAACTCAGCTTCAAAACCGTCAAGGACTACGACGATTGGATCGCGCGGCTCCGCGCCCTCCCGCACGCCTTTGATCAAGTCACGGACAACATGGCGATCGGCATCGAAGACCACCGGGTACCTCCGAAATTCCTGCTTGAAAAAACACTTCCGCAGGTAGAGTTGCTCGCCAACGCAAAACCGGAAGACTCGCCTCTTGCCGCGCCGCTCAAGCACTTCCCTGCCTCCATCCCCGCCGCCGACCAGGAGCGCATCAAGACGGAGATGCTCGCCGTCCTGGCCAAGAAGGTTCTGCCCGCCTACAAACTCTTTGCGCGCTTTCTGCGGGTAAGTTACATCCCCGCCGGCCGCACCGAACCCGGCATCTGGTCTATCCCCGGCGGCGACAAGTATTACCAGTTCCTCATTGACCGCGAGACAACCACGAAAATGACGCCTGCCGAGATTCACCAGATTGGCCTCGAACAGGTAAAGCAGGACGAAGCCGCCATGCTGGCCATCGCGCAAAAGCTCGGCTTCAAGGATCTGAAAAGCTTTCAGGCCAGCATCAAGAGCAATCCCAAATTCCATCCCGCATCCGCCCAGGCGTTGCTCGACGCCTATCGCGGCTATCTGAAGCCGATGGAGGCCAAGCTGCCCGAGCTCTTCGGCCATCTGCCCAAAACTCCCTTTGAGGTCGTCGCCGTTCCGCCCTATCTCGAAAAGAACGCACCCACTGCTTACTACCAGCCGGGAACCGCCGATGGCAGCCGCCCCGGCCGGCTCAATATCGACACCTACAACTTCCAGGATCGCAACCTCTACGACGTGGAAGACATCGCTTATCACGAAGGCATTCCCGGGCATCATCTGCAAATTTCATTGCAGCGCGAAATGAAAGGTCTGCCCACCTTCCGCCGCTATCAGATGTACGGCGCATTCACTGAGGGCTGGGCCCTTTACGCCGAGCAACTCGGCAAGGACGTGGGCTTCTATCAGGATCCGTATGAAGACTACGGGCGCCTGCAGGGAGACATGTGGCGCGCCATCCGCCTTGTCGTGGACACCGGCGTCCACTCGCAGCACTGGACCCGCCAGCAGATGGTCGACTACTTCCACGCCCATTCTTCCATTGACGAAACCGACGTGCAGGCAGAGGTCGACCGTTACATCGCCTGGCCCGGGCAGGCGCTCTCCTACAAAATCGGCCAGCTGAAAATCCTGGAGCTGCGGGACCGCGCACAGAAGCAACTGGGCAGCAAGTTCGACATCCGCGCCTTTCACGACGAGGTGCTCAGCGCTGGCTCCATCCCGCTGGACATGCTGAGCGAACGCGTGGATGCGTGGATTGCCAGCCAGAAGGGCGCTGCAAAGTAACAGCTCAACCCTGCGCTGCGTGGAATCCGCGCCGCGAGGCGAGTATGCTGAACGAAAGACCCAACCCCTCACGCAGAACAAGCAAAAAGGACGAAGAAAAGCATGACTGACATTGCCGTTGAGGCCAACCAAGTTCCCGCGCAGTTGCCCCAGGTTCGCGTTGCCGTGCTGGGAGCCGGAAAAATGGGCGGCATCCTGCTGCAGGCTTTCCTGAAGCAGAACCTGTTTGCGCCGGATCAGATTCACGCCACCGTGGCCCACGCCGAGCGCGCGGTGGCGCTCAGCACGCAATGGGGCGTAGACGTGAGCACCGACAACCTGGCCGCAGCCCGGCAGTCCGACCTGATTCTGCTTGGCGTGAAGCCCTTCCAGGTGCCCGACCTGGTGGAGGAGATTCGCCCCGCGCTGAGCATCGACAAGACCCTGGTCTCGTTTGCGGCATCCGTAAAAACGCGCGCCATTGAAGAAGCCGCGGGGATGGACATTGCGGTGATTCGCGCCATGCCTAATACGCCCTCCGCGCTGGGCGCAGGCGCGGCGGGCCTCTGCCGCGGACGATTCGTGAGCGCCACGCAAATGGAACTGGCGCAGCGCATCTTTGAGACCGTGGGCCGCACCGTCATCGTGGACGAAAAGCACATGGACGCCGTCACCGGGCTTTCCGCGTCGGGTCCGGCATACATCTACATCATTATTGAAGCGCTGGCCGAGGCGGGCGTAAAGGTGGGCCTGCCGCGCGACATCGCCACGCAGTTGGCCGCGCAAACCGTCTTCGGCTCGGCAAAGATGGTGCTGGAAACCGGCTATCATCCCGCGCTGCTGAAAGACGCCGTCACCACCCCCGCCGGCTGCACTATCGACGGCATTCTCGAACTCGAAGAAGGCGGCCTCCGCGTCACGCTCATCAAGGCCGTCATGCGCGCCACGCAGCGCGCCAAGGAGCTGGCAGCGGGATAGGCAGGCCAAGTTTGACGACGCAACGCCCAACCTGGCTGCCCGGCTACCTGCCTGAACTGGACGGGCTGCGCGGTCTCGCCATCC
>DATKTQ010000066.1:0-15278 GCA_035531055.1 Occallatibacter sp.
GGGCGCGTAGCGATGCGTGTGCCGGTCGTAGTTGCCAGTGGTCCAGAAGACTTTGCGCTGCGTGGAGTAGAGCAGGCAGTGCTGCTTGTCTGCTTCAAAAAAGTCGGGGCACTCCCACATGTCGCCGCTGTCCACGGGGTCCGGTGCGGTGCTGCCGGTGGGCATTCCCTGCGCGAGCGGGTGCAGGTACTCCCAACGGCGGAGGTCGGGCGAGCGGTAGAGCAGCGCGCATCCGCCCTTGCCGCGCTCACCGGAGCCGACTGCGAGATACCATCCGTCCGCCTCCTGCCAGGGGCATGGATCGCGAAAGCCGGTGACGTCCATGCCTGCGGGCGGCGCGGCGATGACGGGTTCGGGGTCCTTGTTCCAGTGCAGCAGCTCGGCGCCCTCTGCGGTGGCCAGCATCTGGGTTTCTCGCAGCTTGTTGCTAGCGTCGTGCAGGGTCACGTTGTCCGGTTGCGCGTTTCGCACGCCGGTGTAGAGGATGGTGGGCACGCCCTTGTACACGACGGCAGAGCCGCTGAAGCAGCCTTCGCTGTCTGGTCCGCCGGGAGTGGGAGCGAGCGCGATGGGCTCATGATGCCAGTGGATCATGTCCGTGCTGATGGCGTGTCCCCAGTGCATGTCTCCCCAGACGGCTGCATTGGGATTGAGCTGATAGTAGAGGTGGTATTTTCCCTTCCACCAGATGGGCCCGTTGGGGTCGTTCATCCAGTTGTGCGGGGGCATCAGGTGGTACTCGGGGCGCAGCGGGTCGTGCGCGACGTCGGGTGCGGCGGCGAGCGCGAAACCGCGGCGGGCAAGCGTGGGCAGCAGCGCGGACGCCACGCCGGCGCTTCCGCAGGCACGCAGAAACGTGCGTCGATCGAGAACGCGAGACACAAACGACATTGCGCACCCCCCGGGAAGGACAAGTTGTCCAGCGCCCACTATAAACGATGGAAGGAGCACACGGCGCGCGGCGGCCGAGCGCCTAAAAGCGCAGCACAGGGCCGGTGGAGATGCGCCCGTTGGAGTTCACGATCTGGCGGATGTTGGTGTCGGTTGACTGGTAGTTGGTGTTGTAGAAATCGCCCTGGATGCGCCATGCCCAGTTGCGGGAGAGGCCGATGTCAAGACCGCCTCCGACGGCCACGGCGAAGGTGTTGTTGGATTTGAGATTGGGGATGGCCTGGTCATTGAGATGGGCGCTGCCTACCAGACCATGCAAAAAGACCGTGGACCGGCCGAGGTGTGCGGAGACCTGCGGGCCGAGCAGAAAGAAGTAGGAGTGCGGATTGAAGTTGGGCTGGTCAGAGCGATAGGTTCCGGAGACTTCGCCCTTGGCGCCGAGCCATGAGCCGAAGAAGGGAACGGGGACTTTGAGCGAGGCATCCCAGCCGTTCATGCCGCCGCTGAAGTTGTTGAGGTTGGTTTGGTCGTAGGACTTCACGACGTAGGAGTATCCGGCGTAGAGCTCGGTGTTGGGAACGGAACGGCGGTCGCGTGCGACCTGCGCGGAGAGCAGCGCGGGCGCAACGAGAAGGCTGAGAACGATGAGGGAAAGATACGCCTTGTGAGACATTGAGACACCTCATGGACCTGAAATGAAACCAGGGCAAAAGGGCAGCAGACGTGCAGGGCGTACCGATGCGCCCGGAACGATTGCCGGGCGTACCTCGCAGTTGGACGCGGAGTGGCCGCGATGGGTGAGCAGGCGCTACTTTGCCGCGGGGGTGAGTTTGAGCGCGTAGGCGTATTTGCAGGCGGCGCCGGCAGGCAGCGTGACGCGGAGAGCATCGGCATCCTGCGCCCAGGTGACCTTCTGCGTGGAGCCTAGCAACTCGACATTGCCCACCGGGATGGACGCGCCTTCATGCGCCCAGCCGAGGGAGTGGATGGTGGCCTTGTCGTCCTTGGGGCAGGCCATGCCGATGGCGTAGACGGCATTGCCTTTGGCGGTGAAGCGGAAATCGTCGGCGGTGTAGGGCTTGGTGTCGGTGTCGTGAAATGCGCCGCCCACCACCTGGGTGGGACCTTCGCCGAAGGTCTTCCAGGGCGTGGTTCCGTAGATGGCGTCGCCGTTGACCTTGAGCCATGCGCCCATGTCGAGCAGCCGCTCGCGATCTTCTTCGGGAATGGTGCCGTCGGATCGCGGGCCGATGTTGAGCAACAGATTGCCGTTCTTGCTGACGATGTCGATGAGCTGATGCACCAAGAAGTCGGAGGACTTGAAGGTGTCGTGCTCGATGTAGCCCCAGCTCTTGTCGCTGATGGAGGTGTCGGTCTGCCAGTGCTCGGGGATGATGTGGTCGGCCTGTCCGCGCTCGAAGTCGCGCACGCCGGCCTTCCAGTTCAGGGAGTAGTCCTTGAAGTCAATGACGCCGGTGTAGCCGTGAGCTGCGGCGTAGTTGTAGTAGAAGGATGCAAACTCCGTGACTGCGGGGCGGAAGTTGGGCTGACCAATCCACCAGTCAAAGTAGACGACGTCCGGGTGATATTTCTCGACGAGCTCTGTGGCGCGTGCGAGCCAGTCGTTGGTCCAGGCGTGGCTCACATAGGTCCAATCGTCTTCCAGTCCGTGGGCATCGCCGGGTGCGGCGAACCACTGATGCGCGGGGCCGTAGAGCGAAGCGTATTTGGGGTCGTTCACGTCTGAGCGGATGGCGCGGCCGCCGGCAAAGAAGAAGTCGTGCTCGGCGCGATGGGAACTGAGGCCGAAGTGAAGGCCGTCGGCGCGCACGGCTTTCTCAAGCTCGGCGAGGGTGTCGCGTTTGGGGCCCATTTTTACGACGGTCCAGTCGGAGAGGCCGGAGTCGTACATGGAGAAGCCGTCGTGGTGCTCGGCGACGGGAATGACGTAGCGCGCGCCGGAATCCTTGAAGAGCTTTGCCCATGCGGCGGGGTCAAAGTTCTGCGCCTTGAAGAGCGGGATCAGATCCTTGTAGCCGCGCGAGGGGTCGCCGTTGGCAAAGTGCTCACGAAAGTTCTTATAGGCGCCTTCGCCGGGGCGATACATGTTGCGCGGATACCACTCGTTCTCGGCGGCGGGCACGGAGTAGACGCCCCAGTGGATGAAGATGCCGAACTTGGCGTCCTTGTACCATTGCGGCTGCTGGTACTTGATGAGCGTGGCCCAGTCTGGGCGGAACGGGCCGTCATGCGCCTGCTTGTTGGCCTCGGCCAGCAGGCGGTTGCGCTCGCCGTCATACTTGGCGACGGATTTCTGCCATTCCTGGTCAATCTGCTCTGCGGACTGGACGCCGCGGGTGGGCGCGAGCGGGTCATTGGCGGTGGCGGCAGAGGCGGATGCCGGCGCGGAGGCGGATTGCGCGAAGGCCAGCGGAGTTGCCAGGAACAACAGAGCGAGCAAGCGGGCAGGATTCTTCATAGGGCCGCATCGTAACTGATGCGGCGAAGCTATGCAAACGCTTTCACGCAATTCCGGCACGGCGGCCGGAGAGCACGCAGTGTCTCCGGCCACCAAGGGGAGCAAGCGGATTTCACTGGGTGAAATCCGCGGCGAGCGCTTGCGCCTGCGCCATGGCGTTGATGCGCTGCTGTCCCTCAGTATGGAGCCTGGCCTTTTTCCAGCTATCGGAGTGCACTCGCCCGTCCGACGAGTCGATAAACTCCTTGAACCGAGGCGCGATCGCGTCCCAGCGCTGCTGGAAGCCGGCGGCGAGCTTCTGGACGGCGGCCTGAGCCTGGGGCAGCGTCTGTTGGAAACGCGCGATCTCCTCTGCCGTGCTTCCAGGGTGGTAGCCGATGCGGTCTCCGGTTTGCATGGCTTCAATCAGCACGTCGGGCGGAGCGGCGACAGACAGCGTTTTGTTGATTGCGTCGTAGACCTCGCGCAGGCGGGTCATTTCGCCAGCAAAGCCGTCAAGCTCTGCGCGGCGCGCGATGAGGCCTCTGGCGCGATGCACCTCGATGGTGACAATGCCATGGACGCTGTGGCGCGGAACGGGAATGACCGTGGTGAGCGTGCTGCCCTCGAACGACCAACCATCTTTCCCAAGCGGGCCAGCCTGCTTGACTGCGGCGCCATCGACGGTAACCGAAGAGGGCGGCCAGTCGGCGGGCAGGCGCAGCTGGTAGCCGCGCGATTGCAACATGCCGGGGAAGCTGCCTTGCACAGGGCCGATTTCGACCTTGAGTGTATCGCCGGATTGCGTGGCGCGGATGGGAAGGCGGGTGAAGACCCCTCGTTGATATTCGACCGCGACGCCGGAGTCCTCATAGACGGAGTAGCTGGAGCTTGTGCCGGGCTGGAGCGGCCAGATATTCACGATGAGCGGATCCACGGGTTTCTCGCCGGTGTGGAGCATGGGCGGCTGCATGGGGATGATGGCTCCGGCTTTCACGTAGACGGGAATCTGGCGGATGGAGAAGCTGCGCTGGACGGTGACGGGGCCGGTGAAGTGTTTGCCGGTGGGCCACTCGATCCATTCGCCCTTGGGCAGCCAGACGGATTCGGTGGAGAGGCCGGAGACTTTGTCGGCAGGGGCAACGACGGGATCGACGATCATCTGCGAGCCGAAGGAGTACTCGTCCCGGTTGGTGTAGGCGGCATCGGCCTCCGGCCAGTCGTAGTAGAGCGGGCGGAAGAAGGCCACGCCGGTGTCATAGGTATGCCGCGCCTCGGTGTAGATGTAAGGCTGCATGGCCATGCGAAGCTGGAAGGCCGAGCGCAGGATGGAGGAATACGGCTCAGGATAGGCCCAGATGCGGCGTTCAGAATCAGGATTCTTGGTGGTGTGGGTGCGCAGAATGGGGCTGAACGTGCCGAACTGCACCCAGCGCGTGAAGAGCTCCGGGCCCACAATACCGGGCATGTGGCCGCCGATGTCGTGGCTCCAATAGGCGTAACCGACGTTGGCCGCGGTGGCGGTGAACCAGGGCTGGAAGGCGAGCGAGGGCCAGACGGAGATGGTGTCGCCGGAGAAGCCGATCTGGTAACGATGATTGCCGAGTCCGCCCCAGCGGTGGAAGAGCAGCGGGCGTTTGCCCTCGCGCTGCTGATCGGTGAAGTGGAGGTAGTTGAGCCACCAGGTATTGTTCGCGCCGGGCAGTTTGGTGTTCAACTCCTGCTGCCAGTCCAGCCACCAGAAGTTGATGCCTTCCTTCTCCAGCGGATGGAGGACGAGGTTGAAGTAGTTGGTAGCCCATTTTTTATTTGTGGGGTCGAAGGCAACGTACTTTTTGCTGGCCGGGTCAATGCCCATGGCGCGGGCCATGGCGGGATAGTCGGCCTCCCATGGCTCAATGCCGGAGGCTGGATGGAGGTTGAGGCTGGTCTTGAGGCCGGCGGCATGGAGCTTGTCGAGGAAGGCGGTGGGATCCGGAAAGAGCACCTTGTTCCAGGTGTAGCCGGTCCAGCCGAGAGAATGCCTGGATTGATCGACCTCACCGCGCGCCTCAAGCTGCTCGCGGCTGATGTGCCAACCCATGTCGATGACAAAGACGTCGAGCGGTGTGTCGTTCTCGCGGAATCCTTTTGCGATATCCAGAATGCCCTGATCGGTGTAATCCCAGTAGCGGGACCACCAGGCGCCGAAGGCGAAGCGCGGCGGCAGCGGGATGCGGCCGGCGACCTTGACGTAGTCGCCGAGAGCCTGGCGGTAGTCGTGGCCGTAGCCGAAGAAGTACCAGTCGTCGTAGGCGCCAGCGTGCTCGTCGGCGGGGCGCTCCATCACCCATGGCCAGGGGCTTTTTTCGCCCTGAGTAAAGCTGAAGTTGGCAGAGTCAAAGAGGGGGCGCGTGGAGTCGTCCACAAGCGCCCAGCCGGAGCGGGAGACGAGTCCCTGGCCGATGGGCTCCCTGGTTTTGCTGCCGAGCGCGCCGTCGAGGGTGCGCGTGGTGCCTTGCAGGTTTTCGGGATTGGGCATGCCAGGATGCCAGGTGACTTGCTTGCCGTCGACGGTGAGGGTGATGGAGAGGTTGTCCGGGGTGAAGTTGCCGTCGCCAGAGGGCGAGTAAGTGAGGGTGAGGGCGCTGGTTTTGAGCGTCAGATGTTGCGATCCGCCCATTTCCTCTTTGCTCACCGTGAATTTAGGAACGGGCAGTCGGCGATTGAGAAAGACGAAGGAGGCATGTTCCTCGAAGTGGCCGTTGGCGGACCACTCCATGCGGATGAGCTGGGGGGTGAGGACGGTGAAGCGGGCATGGCCCAGCACAACCTCGGCCTTGGGGTCGGCGACGGGGTTGTAGTCGCCGGGAGGGGGCTCGATGCGTGCGGTTCGGGCAGACTGTTTCATCGGCGTGGGGGCCGACGACGCGCCAAAGACCGGCAAAGCGCAGGCGGTGGAGGCGAGTATGGCGATTGCGGCAAAGGAATGCAAGGAAGCAGACACAGGTTCCCCCTCTTGTTTTGGCAACAGAGAAAGGCTACCACCGTGTGGCTGATTCATGTACCGCGCGGCTGCCTTGCAGGGGACGTGCGGGGATGAGTATCTTGGCTTAGCGACAGATGACCGTTGCGGGAAGCGATGAATGGACGCTTTACGAACGTTGTTTGAAAGACATTTCGGCGCGCCGGCGGAGGAAGTAGAGTCGCTGCAGGGGCAGCTGGGCGGCTCAGGCCGCGTGATTGTGCGGGTGAGCGGCGGCAGTCACCGCGCCATCGGGATTCTGTATTCGGTGCGCGAGGAGAATGTCGCGTTTCTGGAGTTTTCGCGGCACTTTCGGCGGCACGGCTTGCCCGTGCCGGAAATCTATGGCGAAGACCTGAGTCAGGGCGCCTACCTGGAAGAGGACCTTGGCGATACGACGTTGTTTGAGTATCTGAGCGCTCACCGCGACGGCGAACAGATTGCGCCGGAGACCGTGGAAGCCTATCGCAAGGTGGTGGCGGTGCTGCCGCGCTTCCAGGTGGAGGCGGGGCGCGACCTGAATTACAAGGTGTGCTATCCGCGCGCCAGCTTTGACCGCCAGTCGATTGCGTGGGATCTGAACTACTTCAAGTATTACTTTCTGCGGTTGGCGGGCGTGCCGTTCAACGAGCAGGCGCTGGAGCATGACTTCAATCGGTTGACCAAGCTGCTGCTGGCCGCGGACCACAACTACTTTCTCTATCGGGATTTTCAGTCGCGCAACGTGATGCTGCGGGACGGGGCGCCGTACTTTCTGGATTACCAGGGCGGACGCCGAGGCGCGCTGCAGTATGACATTGCGTCGCTGCTGTTTGACGGCAAGGCGGACCTTCCGCCGGAGCTGCGCCAGGAGCTGCTGGACTACTATCTGGAGTGCCTTGAAGGCTATGTGCGCGTGGACCGCGATTCCTTCCTGGAGTACTACTACGCCTATGTGTATGCGCGCATTATGCAGGCGCTGGGGGCGTATGGGTTTCGCGGGTTCTACGAGCGCAAGGCGCACTTTTTGCAGAGCGTGCCTTTTGCCCTGAAGAACCTGCGCTGGCTGGCGCACCACGTTAAGCTGCCGGTGGCGCTTCCGTCGCTGATGCAGGCGTTTGAAGACATGCTGGGCGCAGAGAAGCTGCAGAATCTGGCCGCGCCTGCGGAGACGCTGACGGTGCGGATCTTCAGCTTCTCCTTTCATCGCGAGGCGCCTATGGATGAATCCGGCAATGGCGGTGGGTTCGTGTTTGACGCGCGGAGCTTGCCGAACCCGGGAAGGGAAGAGCGCTTTAAGCCGCTGACGGGCAAGGATGCGGCGGTGAAGGAGTATCTGGACCAGCAGGAGAGCGTGCACCAGTTTCTGGCCAACGTGCAGTCGCTGGTGGATGCGAGCGTGAGCACGTATCAGCGGCGCGGTTTTAAAAATCTGATGGTGTCGTTCGGATGCACGGGCGGGCAGCACCGCTCGGTGTACCTGGCCGAGCAGCTTGCCAAGCATCTGCGGGGAAGAACGGGCGTGGATGTGGTGGTGCGGCATGTGGAAGCGGAGAAACTGGAAGCGGAGAAGCTGAGCCGATGAAGGCGATGCTGCTGGCGGCCGGCCTGGGTACGCGGCTGCGCCCGCTGACCGACGACCGGCCCAAAGCGCTGGTGGAAGTGGCCGGGCACACGCTGCTGGAAATTGCGCTGCGGCGACTGCGCGCGGCGGGCGTGCGCCAGGTGATGGTGAACACGCATCACCATGCGGAGATGATTGCGGATTGCCTGCGCGAGCATAACAACTTCGGCATGGATGTTTCGATCTCGCACGAGGACCTGCTGCTGGACACTGGCGGCGGACTGAAGAAGACCGCGGCGTTTTTTCTGGAAAGCGGGGACGAGCCGTTTCTGATGCACAACGTGGACGTAATCAGCACGATCGATTTGGCGGAGATGGTGCGGCGGCACACGGAGCGCGACGCGCTGGCGACGCTGGCGGTGAAGGACCGCGAGACATCGCGCTACCTGCTGTTTGATGCGGACGGCCAGCTGTGCGGGCGGCGGGCCGGGCCAGTAGGCGAGCTGGAGCTGGTGCGGCCTGCGACTGGAGTGCGCGCGCTGGCCTTCTGCGGCATCCATGTGATTTCACCCGGCATTTTTGCCAAGTTGGAGGAAGAAGGCGCATTCCCGATTGTTCCGGCGTATCTGCGCATGGCCGCGGAGGGCGAGCGGATTTTTGCATCGGACGCGGGGCCGGCGCACTGGCGAGACCTGGGCAGGCCGGAGAGTGTGCGGCAGGCAGAGCGCGACCTGGAAGTCGGGCTGTGGCACATTGGGTGATGTCTTTTGAAACTATGGAAGTCGCCGCAACGGGTGGCGTCTTCAGGATGAATGAACACGGGGAAACGGCGGCCTGCTTGACAAGTGTTCGGTGAAGGCTTAGGCTTTGGCGCTGAGAATGGAATCGTTACCACTCTTGAGCCGGGGAGCGCGAAGTAGCCGAGAATTGCAGCCTCCGTTTGCGCGAAAGTGCAAGGAACCGGGCCTTGAAACCCTGCGGTGAGCCGGTTGCGCGCCCGCCGCAGCTGAGACGATGGAAATACTTTTCTGGAGCAAAATCATGTCACGTCGATTCGCTAGTGTGTTGTCCCTCGCTTTCCTGCTTTCCGCCATGCTGGGCGTGGCCCATGCGCAAGAGGCGAAGAAACCGGATTTGACCAAGCAGCCCACGCTTTACGTGGTGGGCTATGCGCACCTGGACACCGAGTGGCGGTGGGAATATCCGCAGGTGATCGACGAGTATCTGAAGAACACGATGGAGGACAACTTCTCGCTGTTCCAGAAATACCCGCACTACATTTTCAACTTCTCCGGCGCCAACCGCTACCGGATGATGAAGGAGTACTACCCGGCGGACTTTGCCAAGGTGAAGCATTACGTGGCCACGGGGCAGTGGTTTCCGGCAGGCTCGTCGATGGAAGAAGGCGATGTGAACGCGCCCAGTGCCGAGGCCATCATCCGGCAGATTCTTTACGGGAACGAGTGGTTCCGGAAGGAGTTTGGCAAGGCGAGCGAGGAGTACATGCTTCCGGACTGCTTCGGATTTCCGGCATCGCTGCCGACGATTCTGGCGTCCTCCGGCGTGAAGGGATTTTCGACGCAGAAGCTCACGTGGGGCTCCTCGGCAAACCAGGGCGGGCCGGATTATCCGGAGAAGACGCCGGAAGGCACACCCTTCAACGTGGGCGTGTGGGTGGGTCCGGATGGCGAAAGCGTGCTGGCTGGGCTAAACCCGGGCAGCTACTCGGGCGGAATTTATACAGACCTGAGCAAGCCGATGCCGCCGCTGCCGGCTGACACCGCGCTGACCGAGGCGCAAGACAAGTTCCACCAGTTGGAAAGCCGGCTGCGCAAGGCGTACATGGCCGGCGATGAGTTGTCCCAGGCAGACATGCAGAAGTATGAATCGCTGCGCAACGAGATTGACGCGCTCACCAAGGCCAGGCAGGACCAGGAACTCAACCACTTCCAGGGTGACTGGGCGGCGCGCGTGGAGAACAACGGCAAAGTAACGGGCGTGTACACGGACTATCACTACTTTGGAACGGGCGACATTGGCGGCGCCCCGGATGAAGATTCGGTGAAGCGGCTGGAGGCCATTGTGACCAAGGGGCAGGTGGGCATGCCGCCTGCCGGATACGTCTCATTTGGCCGCCATGCCAAGGAAGAGTTCCCTGCGGTTACGGTGGGCGACGGGCCGGTGAACGTGGTTTCGTCTACTGCGGACCAGATGTTCAAGGACATTACACCGGCCGAGGAAGCGAAGCTGCCGGAGTACACGGGCGAGATGGAGCTGACGAACCACTCGGCCGGCTCGCTGACCTCACAGGCCTACCAGAAGCGCTGGATTCGCAAGGAAGAGCTGCTTGCCGATGCAGCGGAGAAGTCGTCCGTGGCGGCCCAGTGGCTGGGCGCGCGCACGTATCCCATGGACCGGCTGAACCATGCATGGACGCTGGCGATGGCCGCACATTTCCACGACCTGGCGGCGGGAACTGCGACGCCCAAGTCGTATGAGTTTGCATGGAACGACGACGTGATTGCGATGAACCAGTTTGCCGACGTGCTGCACGACGCAACGCAGGCGGTGGCCGCCGGGCTGAACACGGAAACGGATGGCACGCCGATTGTGGTGTACAACCCGCTGAACATTGCGCGGCAGGACGTGGTGGAAGCCAAGGTGGACTTCCCCGGCAGCATGCCGAGCGCAGTCTCAGTGACGGGCCCGGACGGCAAAGAAGTTCCGGCGCAGATCACCGAAGGCAAGGTGCTGTTCCTGGCCAAGGCGCCTTCGGTGGGCTATGCCGTTTACAGCGTGCATGCGGGCGGCGCCAAGGGCGCGGAGCGGTCCACGCTGCACGTAACGGAGCACTCGCTGGAGAATGCATATTATCGCGTAACGCTGAACAGCGATGGCGACATTGCCAGCGTGTTCGACAAGCAACTGGGCAAGGAACTGCTGGCGACGCCGATGCGGCTGGCGATCTCGTATGACAATCCTTCGCAGTGGCCGGCCTGGAACATGGACTGGGACCAGGAGCAGGCTGCGCCGAAGGCGTATGTGAGCGGGCCGGCGACGATGCGCATTGTGGAGGATGGCCCGGCACGCGTGGCACTGCAGGTGACGCGCGAGACGGACGGCTCCAAGTTTGTGCAGACCGTTATGCTTTCCGCCGGAGACGCGGGCAAGCGTGTGGAGATTGGCAATTCAGTGGACTGGAACACGCGCGAGTCAAACCTGAAGGCAGTGTTCGCGCTAACCGCGGAAAACCGCATGGCCACGTACAACCTGGACATCGGAACCATCAAGCGGCCCAACGCCCACCCGAAGAAGTTTGAGGCGATGTCGCACCAGTGGATTGACCTGACGGACCAGAGCGGCGCGTGGGGTACGACGATTTTGACCGATTGCAAGAATGGATCGGACAAGCCGAACGACAACACGATTCGCCTCACGCTGATTCGGACTCCGGGGGTTCGCGGCGGATATCCGGACCAGGCGACGCAGGACCTGGGCCATCACGAGTTTGTGTACGGACTGGCCGGGCACGCGGATGGCTGGCGCGCGGGTGAGACCGACTGGCAGGGTGAGCGGTTGAACGATCCACTGATTGCCTTTGCGACGGCGAAGCACGTGGGCGGACTGGGACGCGAGTTCTCGCTGATCCAGGTGAGCAATCCGCGGGTGCGCATCATGGCGCTGAAGCGGGCCGAAGAGAGCAACGAAGTGGTGTTGCGGATGGTGGAGACGGACGGCAAGCCTGAGGCCAATGTGCGCGTGCGCTTTGCCGCGCCGATTGTGAAGGCGCGCGAAGTGAACGGCCAGGAGCAGCCGGTGGGCGAGGCCAAGGTGAGCGGGGGAGAACTGGTGACGTCGTTCACGGCATATCAGCCGCGGACCTTTGCACTGACGCTGGATCCGGCGAAGGTGCACGTGGCTCCGGTTCGCTCAGAAGCGGTGGCGCTGCACTATGACCTGGCCACGGCTACGAACGACGGTGCGGCGGAGACGGGCGGCATGGACGGCAAGGGCAACGCGCTGCCGGCTGAGATGCTGCCGGGCTCGATCGACTACAACGGAGTGACCTTCCACCTGGGAACGGCGAAGACAGGCGAAGCGAATGCAGTGGTGGCCGACGGACAGACGATCGACCTGCCGAAGGGCAACTATAACCGCGTGTTCGTTCTGGCGGCTGCGGTGGATGGCGACCAGGAGGCGACCTTCGAGGTGGGTAAGGCGGAGCACACGCTGAAGATCGAAGACTGGGGCGGGTTCATCGGCCAGTGGGACGATCGGCAATGGACCTCGAAGGTGGAGACGATTCCGGCTCGGCCCGGACGACCGGCTCACACGGAGACCGACGACTACGCGAAGATGATCGGCATTCGCCCGGGCTTCATCAAGCGGGCGAGCCTGGCGTGGTATTGCGATCATCATCACGACGCGACAGGCAAGAATGTGGCGTACTCGTACTCGTATCTGTTCGGCTACTCGATGGAGCTGCCGCGCGGCGCGAGCACGGTGACGCTGCCTAAGAACGACAATGTGCGGATCCTGGCCATCTCCGTGGCCGACGAGAATCCTCAAACGGTTCCGGCGCAGCCCTTGTATGACACGCTGGGCCGGCAGGAACCTGGGCCGATGATGCAGCCCTGAACGGTGCGGTAAAGCCGCCATCAGCAACAAAAGCCGTCCGGGTCGCCGCGTGCGATTCGGGCGGCTTTTGCGTTTGGACAGCGATGGGGAAAATACACATGAGACGAGGCGTTGCGGCATGTCTCGCGTGGCGCCGTGGCGACAAGGGGCGATGCGCGGGGAGCGTATGATGAACCTTTCTGCAACGGTGGGAACCAAGAGATGGATGCAGACCAAGGCGGGCTGAACGCAGACACTCCGCATGAGACGTATGACGAGCTGCTGCGCCGGAGCCGGGAACGACTGCGACTGCAGCAGCGCAAAGATCGGCAGTTGGGACTGAGCAAGGTTGGGCTTGGGCTGCTGGCAGCGTTCTTCGTCTTGCGCTATCTGCAGGTGCTGCACGGATTCCAATATCTGCTGATCGTCGCGGCGGTGTTTGCGGTGCTTGCGGTGCTGCACGACCAACTACTGGCGCGAATTCGCAGCACACGCGCGTTGATTGGCTTTTACGAGCGCGGGCTGGCGCGGCTGGAAGATCGCTGGGCCGGGACCGGCGAGGGCGGGGAGCGCTTCCTGCACGATGCGCACCCGTATGCGCGCGACCTGGACCTGTTTGGTGCGGGATCCGTCTTTGAGCTGCTTTGCATCTTTCGCACACGGGCAGGCGAGGAAACGCTGGCTCGGTGGCTGCTGGAACCAGCGGCGCCGGAGGAAGTTGGCGAGCGGCAGGCCGCGGCGCGGGAGCTGAAGGGCCGCGCGGAGTTTCGCGAGAAGCTGTTCACAGCCGGTGACAGGGCTCGGCTTGGACTGCATCCGGAGGCGCTGACGGAGTGGGGCGAGCAGCAAGGTCCAGCGAACGCGCGCACCGTGAAATGGGCGGCGGCGGGACTTGCGGTGGCGTGGTTGGCAAGCCTGGCGTACGGGTTTGCGAGCGGCTCCTACTACGCGCTGCTGGCGATGTCTTCGATCAACTACTTTGTGAATGGACACTGGCTGAAGGAGCTGGACGAAAGGGCGGAAGCTGCGGAGAAAGCGACTGCTGACCTGGACTTGCTGGTGCAAGTTCTGCGGCTTGTTGAGACGGAGCCGTTTGGTTGCGAGAGACTGCGCGGGCTGCAGGTGGCGTTACCTGCGGATGGGAGAATGCCGTCGGAGGCGGTGAAGAGGCTGGACAGGATCACGAACTACCTGGAGCAGCGGAGGAACATGATGGTGCGCGGCTTCGGCATCAACAGCTTCCTTTTCTATTCAGTGCAGTGGACGCTGGCGGCCGAGGAGTGGCGCAAGGAGTTTGGACCTGCGATTCGCGGCTGGCTGGCGAGCGTGGGCGAGACGGAGGCGCTGGCGGCGTTTGGATGTTACGCGTTTGAGCATCCGCGGGATGTGTGGCCGGAGTTTGTGCAGGATGGCGCGTGCCTGGATGCGGAGGCGCTGGCGCATCCGCTGCTGCCGGAGCAAAAGGCAGTGCGCAATGACGTGAAGCTGGGTGACGGGCTGCAGCTGATGGTGCTGAGCGGGCCGAACATGTCTGGCAAGAGCACCTTTGTGCGCGGGATTGGCGTGAATGCGGTGCTGGCGCAATGCGGCGCGCCGGTGCGGGCAAGGCGTTTGCGCATGTCGCCGCTGGCGGTGGGCGCTTCCATCTGCGTTCTGGATTCGCTGCAGGGCGGAGTGTCACGGTTTTATGCGGAGATCAAGCGGCTGAAGTTGATCTCGGACCTGGCGCGCGGGCCGATTCCGGTGCTGTTTCTGCTGGATGAGTTGTTGTCCGGGACGAACTCGCATGACCGGCTGAAGGGGACGGAACTGGTGGTGCGTAATCTGGTGGGGCACGGGGCGATCGGGCTGGTGACGACGCACGACCTGGCACTGGCGTGCATTCCCGAAAGCATGGATGGGAAGGCGCGAAACAGCCACTTTGAGGATCACCTGGAAGACGGCAGGCTGGTGTTTGACTTTACGCTGATGCCCGGCGTGGTGCAGACGAGCAACGCGCTCAAGCTGATGGAGTCCATCGGGCTGGCCGAAGAGCCGACGGCGTGACCGCGACCAGACCAGGCCAGGGACAAAGATGCCGGACAAGGTCGAGTGACCCTGCCCGGCATTTTCGATAGCGCTCCTCGCATCAGGAGGGTGCGACGGGGTTAGATGTCGAGGTTCTTCACGTCGGGACACAGGCCGGGAAAGAGTCACAGATGCCAGTCAGAAAACGAGGAGCCGCTTGGCAACTCGACGTGCGGACGCCGGAAGGCACACGCATCCGCCGCCAGTACGACACCGAAGAGCAGGCACGCGAAGCGGAGGCCACGTTCCGCGGAAACCCTCAACAGCGGACGGAGATGCGCAAGGCCCGAAGACAATCTCAAATGCGCTCCGTTCGCTCACAGTCAATCCCCGAGTCGCACAAGGCCTCATCGCCCAGTGCGGATCAACCCTCATCGCGGCGCTCGCTTCGCTCGGGCCTGTCTCGTCCCCGCTCCGCGCGGAAGGCGGCTCCGCTGTCGCCGCCCGGCGGCCTTGTGTCCTCGCTGCCGCTGCGGGCCCGGCACGCCGCCGCTAACGCGCCGGAAAACCCCCGCGGCCCACGGCCGCGGGCCGTCGCTGCTCCGCTCCCTCGGGGGCCAGCGCACCCCGGCGCTTGGTCAGTTCCGCTTCGCTGCACTGCCCTGCGGCCTCCGCTGCGCTCCGGCTCCCGCCGCCCCTCGCCGGCGCGATGCTGGCCAGCCTTCGGCTGTCCAGCCGCGCGGCCCTTTGTTCGGGCC
>DATKTQ010000067.1:0-10748 GCA_035531055.1 Occallatibacter sp.
AGCGCCGAGTTAGCTCTTCCCTCAACCGGTGGAGCCTGCACCGCAATCTTCAACTGCGCCGCCGCACCCTCGCCATAAACTCCCACAATCGCCGTCTTCTTCGCCCCCGGCTGCGCCCGAACCGCCACCGTCACTCCGCCCTGCGCACTGCGCAGCATCATTCTTCCCCAGTCCACGGCGCGCGCTTCCCAAACAGCGCCGTCCCAATCCGAATCCGCGTCGCGCCATCTTCAATCGCCAGCGCAAAATCCCCGCTCATCCCCATCGACAACACATCAAACTTCAACCGCGAATGCGCCGCCGCCCACTTATCCCGCCACTCCCGCAAACTGCGAAAGCAAGCCCGCGTCACATCCTCAGCCACGCCCCACGGTGCAATCGTCATCAACCCCCGCATCTCCAGAAACTCTAAGTCTGGCAACCGCTCCAGCAACTCCATCGCTGCCGGAGACTCCGGCTCCAGCCCAGCCTTCGTCTCCTCCGGGCTCAGCTTCACCTCAAGCAGCACCGGCAGCCGCTTCCACAGCTTCCCCGCCGCCTCATTCAGTCTCTCCGCCAGCTTCAGCGAATCCACCGAGTCAATCCCGTCAAACAACTCCACCGCCCGCGCCGCCTTGTTCGATTGCAAATGCCCAATCAAATGCACGCGCACCGGCACAGCCACATCCCGCCGCAGCTCTTCCAACTCACCAGCTTTACCAGCAAACTCCTGCACCCGGTTCTCGCCAAACAGCCGCAGTCCCAACGCGGCAGCTTCGGCAATCCGCTCCGCCGGATACGTCTTCGAAACAGCCATCAGCTCCACCTCGCCGCTCCCTCGCCCCGCCGCGCGGCAAGCCAGCCCAATCGCCTCTTCCAGCCGTTCCAGATTTTCTCTGAGCGCGGTCATCTCACTCCCGCTGGCCCTGGCCGCCCACTACGATCAGTGCCCATGCTCTTCCAGAAATTTCTCCGCCTCAAGCGCCGCCATGCACCCCGACCCCGCCGCCGTAATCGCCTGCCGGTAGCGCCTGTCCTGCACATCACCGCACGCAAACACGCCCGGAATCACCTGCCCATTGTGCGTCGTCAGCACATTGCCCGTGGTCTTGATGTACCCATCCTCATCCAGATCCATCTGCCCGGTAAACATCTTTGCATTCGGCTCGTGTCCAATGCCCAGAAACAGCCCGCTGATCGCAAGCTCGCATTCAACGCCCGTCTTCACATCCTTCAGGCGCAAACCCTTCACATCCTTCTCCTCCACGCCCAGCACTTCTTCCACAATCGTGTTGGTCCGCAGTTCGATCTTCGGATGCGCCATCGTCCGCTCCAGCATGATCTTCGACGCGCGAAACTCCTCGCGCCTGTGCAACAGCGTCACCTTGCTCGCAAACCGCGTCAGAAACAGCGCCTCTTCCATCGCCGTATCGCCGCCGCCCACCACCGCAATCTCCTTGTCGCGGAAGAAAAATCCATCGCACGTCGCGCAGCTTGAAACGCCATGCCCAATCAGCGCCTGTTCGCTTGGAATCCCCAGCCACCGCGCGCTCGCGCCACTGGCGATAATCAGACTCCGCGTGCAAATCTCGCCCGCCGACGTGTGCAGCCGATAAGGATGCACATTCAGGTCCACCGTGTTCAGGTGCGCCAGCTGGAAGGTCGCTCCAAACCGCGCCGCCTGCTTCTTCATGTTGTCGATCAGCTCGGGCCCCTGGATGCCCTCCGGCCACCCCGGAAAATTCTCCACCAGCGTGGTAATCGAAAGTTGTCCACCCGGCTCGTGGCCTTCCAGCACCAGCGGGTTCAGCCCGGCGCGTGCGGTATAAATCGCAGCCGTCAGTCCGGCGCAGCCGGAGCCAAGAATCACAGTGTCGCGAGTCTCTGTCATAGTTCGTCCAATCTCGATTGTAGATGCACTCCAATGGCTTTTCGCTTCAAGCCATCGGCGCGCGCAGCAGCGCCGGCCGTTCCCCGGCCACCTTCACCACCAGTTCGCCAAACAGCGTATTGGCCCACGCAAACCACGGCCGCGTAAACTTCGCCGGATTGTCCTTATTGAACGTCTCGTGCATAAAACCCGTGCCAGCCGTCGTGTTCCGCAGCCAGCGCAGGCATTGCAGAATCTCCGCATCCTCCGTCGACGTCAGCGCCCGCAGCGTAATCCCCATCGGCCAAATCATGTTCAGCCCGATGTGCGGCCCACCCACGCCCTCCGCCTCCGTTCCCTCAAAGAAGTACGGATTCGAACGGCTCAGCACAAATGCCCGCGTCCGCCGGTAGAGCGCATCGTCCGTCCCGCAGCACTCCAGATACGGCAGAGTCAGCAGCCCCGGCGCATTTGCGTCGTCCATCTTCAGTGCATTGCCGTAGCCGTCCACTTCGTACGCCCAAATCTCCCCATGCTCCGCGTCCTGGGCCTTGCCAAACTGTGCCAGCGCCCGCTCCACCTCGTCGGCCAGCGCGCCCGCCTCCGCAGCCAGCTTCGCATCGCCCAGCACATGCGTCGCCAGCTCGCGCATCTGCCGCAAGCTCACCACCGCAAACAGATTCGCCGGCACAAACAGTGGATAAATGCACGCATCGTCCGACGGCCGGAACATTGAGAAGATCATCCCCACCGGCCGCGCCGGATTCCCAAACCCGCTCAACGGCACCGTGTCATACGGCACCGCCGAATCGCGCTCAAATGAGTAGGGCCCCGGCCCGTGCTTCCGCTGCTGCGTGCGAAACGTCCGCACCACCGTCCACGCCGCCTCTTTCCACGTCGCGTCAAACGGCTGCGTATCCCCCGTCGCCTTCCAGTAGCCGTGCGCCAGCCGCATCGGATAGCACAGCGAATCCACTTCCCACTTCCGCTCGCCCACACCCGCGTGGTGCACCGTCTGGTCATGCACCGCCCAGCTCAGCGGCGGGTCGGTCACCTCGCGCATAAACGCATTCGCATACGGGTCCAGCAGAATCATGCGCGCCTGCCGCCGAATCAACCCCTCCAGCAGCGCCCGCAGCCGCTCGTCTTCCTTCGCCAGCGGCACATAGGGCCACACCTGCGCAGACGAGTCCCGCAGCCACATCGCATCAATGTCGCCGGTCACCACATACGTGTCCGGCTTGCCCGCATGCGTGCCCGGATACACCGTCGTGTCCAGCGTGTTCGGAAAGCAGTTGGCAAAAAGTGTCGCCAACTCCGGGTCAGCAATCTTCCGCTGCACTCGCGGAATCAGCGCCTCTACGGACTCGCTGGTAAAGTGCCGCTTGCTCTTCGGCGGCCGTGCATGCGGCAACTCCTCACCGTGCGCCTGCCTCGCGCCCCATCCACCCTGCGCCATCGCCAGCGCCGCGCCCGCGCCCTTCAGCAAATCTCGCCGGCTCCACTCTGCCATCCGCTCTCCTCAGCTCTCCGGGACGAGGACCGCACGACTCCGCATACCCCCTGCCATTCTATCCATACACACCGACCACACTCCCGCCAGACCGGAACCAGAAGGCCCTATCATGAAAGCTATGGCAAATCTCACTCTGATTTACGGAATGCGGCTGCTTCCCGAAGGCGAAGTCACCAAAATCGAGGACGCCACCCTCACCCTGGCCAACGGTCACCAGGCGCACGTCACCATGCACGTGCTCGAGGGCTCGCGCGAACAAATCGAGGCTCAGCTGAAGCAGAGCCTCGATGCTTTCTTTGATTTCTATCCGGAGATCTAGTCCGCTGCCGACATTGCCGGCAGAGCCTCCGGCGTTTCCACCTCTGCCACCGGCTTACGCTTCACGCGAAGGTTGTCCAGGGCGTAGTCAATGAACCGCGGCTCAAAGTGAACCGGCTCGCCCATGAACCGGCACGTCGCCACCACCTGGTCAATGATGAAACGCGGTTGATACCCCGCAAATTCCATCTCCTTCTCATATTTCAACTTGTACACAATGTAGTCAAACACTTCGGCGGTCAGATTCATCTGCTGTTTCTCTGCCTCTCTTATAAAGATCTTCCTAAAGTTCGACAGCGTCGGCGCGCCGATCTCAATCTTGTAAGGCAGCCGGCGCAGAAACGCCGGATCCATCAGATCTTCCGGTTCCAGGTTCGTGGAGAAAATAATCAGCTCTTCAAACGGAATGCTGAAGCTCTTGCCCGTGTGCAGCTTCAGATAATCCACTCGGCTCTCCAGCGGCACAATCCACCGGTTCAGCAGGTGTGTGGGGCTCACCAGCTGTCGCCCAAAGTCGTCAATAATGAAACATCCGCCCAGCGCCTTCACGTGCAGCGGTGCCTCGTAGTAGTTGCCCACCTCGTCATAGCGCAAATCCAGCATATCCAGCGTCAGCTCGCCGCCCGTCACCACAAACGGCCGCTTGCACGGCACCCACCGCGCATCAAACGCCTCACGCCGAACCACCGACATCGCAGGGTCTTCGTCCATCTCCGTCGGATCCAGCGGAACGTGAATGCTGGGGTCGAATACGCGGATGATCTGCCCTTCCACGCTCACCGAGTACGGCACATAAATCACATCGTTGAACACGCTGCTCAGCCGCAGCGCCACAGAGGTCTTTCCATTTCCCGGAGGGCCGTAAAACAGAATCGCACGTCCCGAGTTCAGCGCCGGGCCCGCTTGCTCCAGAATGCTCTCGTCAAACGTCAGGTCGCTGATGCCCTTCCGAATCCGATCCATGTTCACGATCTCGTTCGTCACCTTCTGCATGTTCACCTGCTCGTTGAACTCCTCCAGAGTCACCGGTGCAGGCCCCGTATACCGCATCCGCTGCAGCGCATCCAGCGTCCACCGCCGCCCCTCCTCGGTAAATGAGTAGCTCAAGTCCACCGGATTGTCCGAGTAGCGTGAACCCAGCGTCTGCAGCAACTGCCGATTCACCGCCATCTGGATCAGGTCCAGCACCACGTGATACGGAAGCTTGATCGCCTCGATGAACTGCCGAGTCGTCTCCAGCCGGTCCCGGTAGATGAGCTTCAGCAGCAGGCCCATCAGGTCCACTTCGTCGATTCCGACGGACGCAATGTCCTTCGGCTCGGACGGAATCCGGTGCAGAAACGCGTCCAGACGCTCCTGCTTAATCACCCCTAGCGCCACCAGGTTGTCGCCCAGCCGCCCCCCACGGGTCTTCATCAGCGCCAGCGCTTCAGCCACATCGGCTTCGGTTACCAGCTTGGCTCGAATTAACAGGTCGCCCAATCGAAGTCGTGCAGACATGACACTCTCCTATCCGCAATTCACCCGGTGCGGTTCAACGGCAACGGCGCTATTGCTGCCATCTCCTCCAAACATAACCGGTTACTTCCGGTCCGGTCGAGATGACTAATGTTGTAGTTCCCGCGTACAGCCGTCCCAACAGCCTCGTTTCCCGCAGCGCCCTCTCTGGACACCCCCAAAACCCTGCCCGGCAGGTTAAGAAAACTCTAAGAATCTCCGAGCCAAGCTGGTCTGGTGGTTGCACTTACCCGGTCAGAGAGCATACCGTGTGACGCCATCCAATCCCACTCGTCCGCTGCCGGCCCGCAGTCATCCTTCGGTAACCCCATTGGTAACCTTATTGCTCCTGTTTCTGCTCCTCTCGCCCCTCCCGCTCCTGGCCGGCGGCCCCAAATACGTCGCAGGGGTTAGTTACTTTAATGCTTCCGTTCTCGGCCAGCCTGTCCACTGGGCCAGCGGAAAACTCACCTATTACGTAGATCAGGGTCCGCTCAACAGCCAGGTCACCCACCAGCAGGCCGTCGCTATGGTAGACGCCGCGGCCGCCCTCTGGAACGTCGTCCCCACCGCCGGCGTCACTCTCGTCGATGGAGGTCCGCTCAATGAGGACGTCAGCGGCGCAAACACGGTGGCCGGCAACGCCGCCTTCTCCCAGCCCGCCGACCTCACCCCCACGGCCACCAATTACCCAGTCGGCGTGGTCTTTGACGCCGATGGTTCGGTCATCAATGCCCTGTTCGGCGCCGGCGCCAGTGACCCCACCAGTTGCCAGCGCAACGCCGTCTGGTTCTGGATGGACAACATCCAGCCAGACGCCACGGTCGCGCACGCCGTCCTCCTGCTCAACGGCCTCTGTGCCACTTCCACCAGCCTCATCAACATGATGAGCTTCCAATTGGAGCGCGCCTTTGGCCGCATCCTCGGCCTGGATTACTCCCAGGTCAACCCCGGCGCACTCACCAACGGCGAAACCAACGGCACTCTCGGCTGGCCCGTCATGCAGCCCTTGAGCGGCCTCTGCGGCCCCACCGGCGGCGACTGCATCCCCAGCCCCGACGTGCTGCGCTACGACGACATCGCCGCCCTCAATCGCATCTACCCCATCACCTCGGCCAACCTCGCCAGCTTCCCCGGCAAGGAACTCACCGCCGCCAACACCGTCTCCATCACCGGCACGCTCAACTTCCGCGCCGGCTCCGGCATGCAGGGCGTCAATGTCGTCGCCCGCCCACTGGACTCGAACGGCAATCCCCTCTACCAGTACACCGTCACCTCCGTCTCCGGTGCCTCCTTCTGCGGCAAACACGGCAACCCCGTCACCGGCTGGACCGACACCAGTGGCAATCTGCTCACCCGCTGGGGCTCGAACGACCCCGCGGTGCAGGGCTCCTTTGACCTCCGCTTCATGCCCCTGCCTCCCGGCGTCACTTCAGCCAGCTACCAGGTCACCTTCGAGCCCATCGACCCCCTGTACATGCTCACCGAATCCGTTGGCCCCTACGTCGACGGCTCGCCCAACCCCTCCGGCACCCTGCCCACGCTCTCCGTCTCCGACCTCGCCGCGGGAGCTTCAAAGGCGCTCACCGTCAACATCTCCGACTCCGCCGCCGGCGGCTTTCAGGACTCGATCGGCTCGGAGACCGCTCCCCGCTCCCTGCCTCCCGGCGGCCACTGGTCCGGACGTCTCAGCCAGGTGGGCCAGACCGACTGGTTTGTCTTCCCCGTCCGCGCCGGGCGCACCTTCACCGTCGTCACCCAGGCCCTGGACGAAACCGGCGCCCCCGCCGAACACAAGGCCCTGCCCGCCATCGGCGTCTGGGACGCCTTCGATCCTCCCGGCTCAGCCTCGGTCGGCTACGCGCCAGCCCTCAACGGCTTCGCCACCGGCGAAACCTGGCTCCGCGTTGCCACCTCCTCGGACGATGTGGTCCGTCTTGGCATCGCCGACATGCGCGGCGACGGCCGGCCGGACTACGCCTACGCGGGCTGGGTCCTCTACGCCGACTCGGTCTCGCCCGCCCATCTGCCCGCCGCCGGAGGCCCCATCGTAATTCGCGGCATGGGCTTCCGCCCGTCGGACACGGTTCTCGTCGACGGCCAGTCGGCCGTCGTCACCAGCATCTCTCCCGATGAGATCACCGCCATCGCTCCGGCCGCAGCCTCCGGCGTCACCGGCTCGGTCGATGTCGAGGTCGATGACTTACCCAACTTTTACGCCGCGGCCATCATTTCCGCCGGCGTCAGTTATAACGCCGGCACCGGCGACGCACTCCACCTGGACACCGCACCCTCCAACACCGTCCCCATCGGCGTCCCACTGGCCTTCACCGTCACCGCGCTCACTTCCAGCCTTGCCCCGGCTCCCGGCGTCACCGTCACGTACACAGTGCTCAGCGGCACCGCCACCCTCGGCTGCGGCTCCGCCACCTGCCCGGTCACGGCCACAGGCGATGGCCTCGCCACCATCGCCATCACCGCGCACGACACCAATCCAGCCATCGTCGCCGCCACGCTCTCCAACGGCGCCAGCCTTCAGGCGCACTTCTCCGGCGGAACCGCCCCGACCATCGCCGCCCTCACGCCCACGCTTTCGCTGGCCGCCGGCACCACCGTCAACTGGACCACCCAGGCCCTCGTGCTCAACAGCGGCGCTCCTATGAGCGGTCAATCCGTCACATGGCAGCTTCCTGCCAGCGGCATCACCGCGCCGGACTCCACCGCCGTCACCACCGGCAGCACCGGCATTGCCGCCAAGGCCCTCCTCGCCGGCCCGCTTGCCGAAGGCGCCCAGACCACTGCCACCGCCTGCGTCAACGGCACCGCCAACTGTGCCATCTTCACCGTCAACGGCGCGCGGCCGGAGTACGCCTACCTTGAGCCCGTTTCCGGCGTCTTCCAATCCCTAGCCGTCTCCGGAACTCCCGCCCAGATTGTTCTTCGCCTGCATGACGTGAACGGCAACCCCATGGCCGGCGGCACAGTCACCTTTTACCAGGCCCTCTACGCCTGGGCTCCGCCCTGCCCGCCCCATGGCCGCTGCGCCGCCGCTCCCCTTCTCGCCACGCAGATCTCCACCGCCACTTCGGCCCTCGACGGCACCGTCACCTTCGCCCCGGCGTCCATCCCCGGCGTTGCCACCACGCTCAGCGGCCTCGCCGTCACCGGCAACTCCAGCACGCTCCCCATCGCCATCGAGCAGCACCCGTAAGCGCCGCTCGCCACCCGCTCGGCGCTAGTTCGCTTTCGCCGCCACGCGCAGAAGGTAGAGCTTTCCGCCCACCCACGCCGTCGGCAGTGCCAGCACAATCAGCGCAATCGGATACCAGTGCGGACCGTATTCGGGTCCCTTGTTCCACGTCGCCAGCGTCCCTGCAACAGTGGCACACAGCCCCAGAAATCCCAGCACCAGCGCGTGCAGCATCGGTCGCTGCGGAGCCAGCATCGCCGTCAAGTAGCTGCCCGCCACGCCGTACACCGTCCGGTACGCGGTCGCCAGCAGCAACGCCCCGTCCGCCGCCCGCACGCCCAGTTCCGGCAAAACCCCCATCGCCCGCAACAGCATATCCGTCGCCAGCGACAGCACCACTCCCACCAGCACGCCGGCAAAAACCGCTCCTCCGCTTCGCAGCATCCGGCGCATCACGTGCTCGTCATCCATGCCTTTTGGCCTCCATTGTTCGCCACACTCTAGCGTGCCGATCCGCGCACAAGCAACACCCATTTCGCTGTCCTGGACGCACGGCATTTCACGATTGATCCGCTCCTTCAGCCCCGCTCCTGCATCACTCTCTATAGGAGGTCCATTTGAGCGAGCCTACCCGGCCATTTCCGCCGCAAAATACCCCGGCCGCACCGAAGCAGGCCACGCGCCCCCACGTCATCCTCGTCGGCGGCGGGTTCGCAGGCCTCCATGCCGCCATGTCCCTCGCCCATCTCCCAGTCGACGTCACTCTCGTGGATCGCCGCAACCACCACACCTTCCAGCCCCTTCTTTACCAGGTCGCACTCGCCGTCCTCTCCCCGGCAGACATCGCCCAACCCATCCGCTCCATTCTTCGCCGCCAGCCCAACACCCAGGTGCTCATGGACGAGGTCACGACCATCGACGTCCAGGCACGCCGCCTCACCCTCGGCTCCGGCGCAACCCTGCCGTACGACTACCTAGCCCTCGCCACCGGCTCCACCCATTCTTACTTCGGCCACGACGACTGGGAGCCCTTCGCTCCCGGCCTCAAGTCCATCGAGGACGCGCTCGAAATCCGCCGCCGCGTCCTGCTCGCCTTTGAGCTTGCCGAGCGGCAAATGCAGGAGAAAGGCTGGCATCCGCCCCTCAACTTCGTTGTCATCGGCGGCGGCCCCACCGGCGTCGAGCTCGCCGGCGCCATCATCGACATCGCCCGCCACTTTCTTCGCCGCGACTTCCGCCACATCGACCCCACCAAGGCCCGCGTTCTTTTGCTCGATGCCGGCCCGCGCGTTCTCGCGTCCTATCCCCCCGACCTCTCCGCCCGCGCCGAAGCCGCACTCACCCACCTCGGCGTCGAAGTCCACACCAGCGCCCAGGTCACCGCCGTCGGCCCCGGCTGGGTCCAGGCCCAAACCCCCTCCGGCCCAACCCGCATCGACGCCGCCGTCACCCTCTGGGCCGCCGGCGTCCAGGCCTCACCCCTCGGCAAGTTCCTCGGCGGGCCAGACGGGAGCCACCTTGACCGCCGCGGCTGCGTCTTCGTCAATGACCGCCTCAATCCTCCCGGCCTGCCCGAAGTCTTCGTCCTCGGCGACCTCGCCCACCTCGAGCAGGACGGCCGCACCGTCCCCGGCGTCGCCCAGCCAGCGATGCAGATGGGCGACTTCGTCGGCCGCGCCATCGCCGCCGACCTCGCCCACCAGCCCCGCCCCGCCTTCCGCTACTTTGACAAGGGCGACATGGCCACCATCGGCCGCAAAGCCGCCGTCGCCCGCATCCAGTGGCCCTTCCGCGCCCACTGGAGCGGCCTTCCCGCATGGATCACCTGGCTCACCGTCCACATCTTCTTCCTCATCGGCTTCCGCAACCGCGTCTCCGTCTTCGCCACCTGGATCTGGAGCTACTTCACCTTCACCCGCAGCGCCCGCCTCATCACCGGCGACCAGCACCTCCCCGGCTGGCCCGAGAGAATCGACAAATTCCCGTCTCGGCCCGCTCCGTCACTCCCGGAATCAGCCTCGCCAAAAACCGCCTCCGCCGCGCCCGAAATAGAAGAATAAACACCGCATTCCTTTCAAACTAAAGCTGGAACCCGCCCAACTTCCTATCTTGCCGCTAAAACTCCTGCTCTTTTGTCTCGGCGATCACAGACACCCGCTTCAAAAGTCCTGTATAGCTTGGGGCAAAGTAATTCTCTTCTGGCGCGCCGCGGAAGGTTCACTCGGCACGACTGGACGAAGGGAGCTTATGACGAACATTCAGTGCGTTCTCGTGGCATCCAATCGGCGGCGGGCGTGTGCGTCCACACGGTGCGCAACTCACCCGACTTCCTGTTTGGTGCGCTACACGAAGAAACAGCTTTTCGTCCGGTTGGCAGC
>DATKTQ010000068.1:0-6578 GCA_035531055.1 Occallatibacter sp.
GAACGGCGTCTCTCTTCCGCCGCGCCGCAGCCATCGCAATCCTCTGCGCTACCATAGTTCCAACACCGGGAGAGCACGCATGTTCGTCGTTGTCTGGCAGTTTGAAATCGCCGAAGAAAAAATCCCAGCCTTTGAGGCCGCCTACGGCCCCGACGGTTCCTGGGCCACACTCTTCCGCACCTCGCCCGAATACCGTGGCACTGAGCTCCTCCGCGACGCCTACATCCCCGGCGCCTACCTCACCATCGACCGCTGGGCCAGCGAGGACGCCTTCCGCGCCTTCCGCCGCGACCACGACGCCGAATACGAGGCCGTCGACCGCTCCTGCGACGCCCTCACCAGCCGCGAAACCCGCATCGGCGCCTACACCGTCTGAGCAGTTGAACCCTTTACTCAATTACAAAAATGTTTTCCGTGAACTCCGGTTTGGCCAAACCTTCGCGGATGCCTTTGTCGAAAGTGACCAGCACTGCATTTGTGTCGATCGCGAGGCCCAAAAGATACGCGTCCGTAACCTGCTGGTGGCCGACAATTCGTCTGGCAAAGGGAGCGGTCAACTCCACCCAGCCTTTATCGCTTCCCAGAGACATGTAGTCCGGATGCCCTTTCATTCTTTGGAGAATTGCCGTGGCCATTTCGACGCTCCGCGCTCCCGCACTGAATCGCGGATTCGTTGTCAGCCGAACGAAACTCACTTCGGTCAGCGGGCAAATGCCCCACGTGCCCTTGCGTGTCGAGTTGAACCAGTTCTGAGCCTTCCGGAAATGCACGTGTCCGGGCTCGGCCATCGCAACCATTACGTTCACATCCAGCAGGCTACTTTGGCTCAAACTCTTCCGCCTCCAGCCGCTTCACGTCTTCGCTGGTAATGGTTCCGCCCGTCGGAGGAAACGTGGGAAATCCGTTGGGCAAAATGCGAATCTGCTCCGCTGTCGGCGAAGGCGCTGCCCGCGCTTTCCGTATCAGTTCGCTGATGGCTGCACTCAGCGTGAGCCCCCTCGCCCGGGCATAGTAGGCCGCGAACTCGTGAACTTCATCATCCATCGTGACCGTGGTTCTCATGGCATCATTCTACATCGTTTTCCAATTTGATGCACTTCGAAACAATTGATGCATCTTTCATATTATGATGCTCTCTGGAAATATTCTCCATTTCTTCGCTTTTTTCTGTCCTTATTCTGTACCGTCCTGCTACAATCCGAACGAAATCCAATCCAAGCCGGGGCGTGTTTTCCGTCTCTCCATCCAGGCGCGCCAGGCGAACAATCTTCTTGAGGAGCACACACCCCATGGCTGCTGCCGACGACCGCTCTAAAGCGGTGGAACTGGCTCTTTCGCAGATAGAAAAACAATTCGGCAAGGGCTCCATCGTGCGCCTCGGGTCCAAAGAGGCCCTCCTGCCCATCGCCGTCATCTCCACCGGCTCCATCAGCTTTGACGCAGCCCTCGGCGTGGGCGGCATTCCCCGCGGCCGAGTCACTGAGATCTTTGGTCCCGAGTCCTCCGGAAAAACCACCATCACCCTCCAAATCATCGCCGAGGCTCAGCGCTTGGGCGGCCTAGCCGCCTTTGTCGATGCCGAGCACGCCCTCGACCCCGGCTATGCCAAAAAGCTCGGCGTCGATGTCGACAATCTCCTCGTCTCCCAGCCCGACTCCGGCGAGCAAGCCCTTGAAATCACTGAGGCTCTGGTCCGCTCCGGCGCCATTGACATCCTCGTCGTCGACTCCGTCGCCGCCCTCGTCCCCAAGGCCGAGCTGGACGGCGAGATGGGCGACTCCCACATGGGCCTCCAGGCCCGCCTCATGTCTCAGGCTCTGCGCAAGCTCACCGGAACCATCTCAAAATCCCGCACCGCGCTCGTTTTCATCAACCAGATTCGCGAGAAGATCGGCGTCATGTTCGGCAACCCGGAAACCACCACCGGCGGCCGCGCCCTCAAGTTTTACTCCTCCGTACGCATTGACATTCGCCGCATCGCCGCCATCAAGGAGGGCGACGTGGTCACCGGCAACCGGACCAAGGTTAAGATCGTCAAGAACAAGGTAGCCGCGCCCTTCCGCGAAGCCGAGTTCGACATCCTCTACGGCGAAGGCATCAGCCGCGAGGGCGACGTCCTCGACCTCGGCGTTGCCAACAACATCGTGGAGAAGTCCGGCGCCTGGTACAGCTACGCCGGCGAGCGCATCGGCCAGGGTCGCGAGAACACCCGCAACTTTCTCAAGGAAAACAAGGACGTCTTCGCCAAAATGGACGCCGAAGTCCGCAAGAAGCTCAACATCGGCGGCATCCCGGCAGAGGTGCCCGAGGCACCAGCAGGCGCAGCCGCTGAGGCCAAGGAGGTTGTCCGCTCACGCCGCGGATAGCCCGCTCCATGCACCCCGGGCGGCTGCGATTTCTTCGCGGCCGCCCTTCGTTTTCAGCCCCGTCGCGCGCAAACCCGCGCCGCCACCCCCGTCCCGCTGCTAGAATCCACTGTGAGCCGCCATGTCCGTCAAAGCCCTCTATCCCGGCACCTTTGACCCGCCCACCAACGGGCACATCGACCTCATCCAGCGCGGCTCCCGGCTCTTTGAGCACCTCACCGTCGCCATCCTCATCAACCCCGTCAAAAACCCCCTCTTCACCGTCGAGGAGCGCGTCGAGATGCTCCGCGAGGCCACCGCCAGCCTCGGCAACGTCTCCGTCGCCACATTCGACGGCCTCATGGTCGACTTCGCCCGCACCCTCGGCTGCACCGCCGTCCTCCGCGGCATCCGCGCCATCTCGGACTACGAGCACGAGTTCCAGATGGCCCTCATGAACCGCCGCCTCGCGCCAGACATCGAAACCGTCTTCCTCCAGCCCGCCGGCCGCTACTCCTTCATCAGCTCCCGCATGCTCAAGGAAGTCTTCAGCTTCGGCGGCGACGTCACCGGCCTCGTCCCACCCAACGTCCTCAAGCGCCTCCGCTCCCGCATCAACGGAAAGTAGAGCCGCAATCCCTGGTCTCAGGATTGAGGTCTCAGGATTGAGGACCCAGAATTGACCACCCAGGCTTGAGATCCGATCAGCCTCTTACGCCACCATCACACGCGCCCTCGCGCGCGTTCTCGGGCTTGCTTGCACTGTGATCCGGATGTCCTGCCCGAGCCGCAGAAGAAAGCGCATCAGTCGCTCCAGCGAGAACCCAGCAAGCCGCCCCCGAATCAGCGCGGAAACCTTCGGCTGGTCCACTCCCAGCAACTTGGCCGCCTGGGCTTGCGTCAGACCCCGCGCACGAATCAGCACGGTGATCTTATGTGCCAGTTCGGCCTTGGCAAGCGCCTCTTCCGGGTTCGGCAAACCAAGGTCGGCAAAAACGTTCCCGCTGCTCACTGTGTAGTCACGCTCACTCTTTGGCATCGCTAATCCTCCAGCTCACGATCGATTTCCATGGCTCGCTGCAATCGCTGCCTCACCAGTTCCATCACTCCATGCGGCGTCGATATCCCGTGTTTCGACTTCTTCTGGAAGGCGTGCAGAACATATACCGCCTTTTCCAGCCGCACGGTATAGACGGTTCGGAACGTATCGCCTCTGAGGTCCGTAACCACCTCCAGTACGCCCGTGCCCATCGTCTTCAGCGGCTTTGCGTCGATATGCTTGCCACCCATCTGCGCCTGGTAGAGTGCAAACCCCACCTGACGCTGGACCGCGGGTGGAAACCCGCTCAGCGTTTTGTGAGAGTCGGCAACAAAAATTAACGGTCTGATCGGAGTGTCTGCCACTGTCGAGTATGCCAAATATAGCATATTTCTGGCGGGAGTAGTTCGCAATTCTCAGAAATAGACTCCCGGCAACCCGCCGTCGCCCATTCCTTCCCCGCCCAAAATCTGTAAAGATAGAAGACGACATGAGCACCTCCACCACTCCGCAAGTCTTTGCCGAGCGCATCGGCCGCATTGAAGTTTCAGCCACCATGGCCGTCGCCGCCGAGGCCGCCAAGCTCCGCGCCAAGGGCGCCAACCTCGTCGACTTCGGCGCCGGCGAGCCGCACTTTCCCACCCCGCGCCACATCAAGGACGCGGCCATCCAGGCCATCGACGCCAACTTCACGCGCTACACCGTCGTCCCCGGCATCCCCGACGTCCGCAAGGCCATCGTCGAGCGCCACGCCGCCGACTTCGGCTCCGACTACGCCATCGACGAGGCCATCTTCACCACTGGCGGCAAGCTCGCCCTCTTCAACACCATCCAGATCCTCATCGATCACGGCGACGAGGTCATCCTCCCCGTGCCCTACTGGGTCAGCTTTAAGGACATCATCCAGTACGCCGGCGGCAAGGTCGTCTTCCTGCAGACCAGCGAAGCCGAGTCCTTCCGCATCACCGCCGACGCCATTGAGAAGGCCATCACCCCGCGCACCAAGGCCATCATTCTCAACTCGCCCTCCAACCCCGCCGGCTCCGTCGTCACGGCAGAGGACCTCGAGCGCATCGTCCACCTCGCCCACAAGCGCGGCATCTTCCTCCTCCTCGACGAGTGCTACGTCTACCTCAATTACGCCGGCAAGCCCGTCTCCGGCGGATCCTTCACTTGGGCCAAGGAGCACCTCGTCATCCTCGGCTCGCTCTCCAAGACGTACTCCATGACCGGCTGGCGCGCCGGTTACGCCCTGGCCTCCAAGCCCATCGTCGCCAACCTCAGCAAGCTCCAGTCCCAGTCCACCTCCAACGCCACCAGCTTCGTGCAGAAGGCCGCCATCGCCGCCGTCGCAGGTCCGCAGGAGTGCGTCGCCGAGTTCCGTGCCGAGTTCATCGAGCTCCGCGATTACATGCTCGACAAGCTCGCAGAAATACCCGGCATCACCTGCACCAAACCCGAAGGCGCCTTCTACGTCTACCCCAACATCTCCGCCTACCTCGGCAAGGGCGGCATCCAAACGGCCACTGAGCTTGCCACCCGCCTGCTCCACGAGGCCCACGTGGTCACCGTCCCCGGCGAGGCCTTCGGCACCGGCCAGCACATCCGCATCTCTTACCCCGTCACCAAGGCGAACATCGACGAAGGCGTCAAGCGCATGGGCCAGTTCCTCACCGGCCTCGCATAGCTTTGCCGGCTTACTCGCGCTAACTCCAGGCCGTGGGAATCGCCCCGCTTCCCGCAGCCTGGTCCCTCCGTTTTCGCCCCGCTTTTTCCCCGTCTCACAATTCCCTCGCCGGGACTGGGCAAACTTGCCTTGCTTCCGGTAGGATGGGTCTTCCATGTCGAGCCCAATCGATTTTCGACCCGTGATTCTTGCCGGTGGCAGTGGCACCCGCTTCTGGCCCCGCTCCCGTCGCGCCCATGCCAAGCAGGTACTCGCGCTCGACGGAGAGCGCTCCATGATCCAGCAGACCGTCGAGCGCCTCAAGCCCCTCGGCACGCCCGCCAACACCTGGGTCATCACCAATGACTACCTCGCCACGGAAATCGCCGACCAGCTCGCCGACGTCCCCCAGAACCAGATCATCCGCGAGCCCGTCGCCCGCAACACCGCCCCCGCCTGCGGCCTGGCCGCATTTATCATTGAGCGCCAAAACCCTGACGCCGTCCTCGGCGTCTTCCCCTCCGATCACGTCATCGCCGACGAGCCCCGCTTCCTCAAGGCACTCCACAAAGGCATTGCGCTCGCCGCCGCCGGAGACAACATGGTCGTCCTCGGCATTGAGCCCACACGCCCTGAGACCGGCTACGGCTACATCGAAACCGGCGATTACGCCTCCGACGACTCCGCCCTCCACGTCCGCCGATTTACTGAGAAGCCAAACCTCAACCGCGCTGAGGAGTTCGTCGCCGCAGGCAACTACTTCTGGAACTCCGGCATGTTCCTCTGGTCCGCCCGCACCCTCGCCAACGCCGTCCGCGAGCACCTGCCAGAGACCGCGCCCATCCTGGAAAGCATCGCCGCCGCCTATGGCACGCCGGACTTCCAGACCGTCTTCCAGCGCCTCTATCCCAGCTGCGAAAACATCTCCGTCGATTACGCCGTACTGGAGCCCCGCTCCGCCAAAGGCACCCACCTCTCCCGCCTTTACTGCCTCCCCGCCGAGTTCAGTTGGAACGACCTCGGCTCCTGGGCCTCGCTCTACGAGTACCAGATGGAAACCCGCCTCCGCGGCGACGGCGATGGCAACGTCGCTGAAACCGACGGCCACTTCACCATCGACGCAGCCAACAACTACATCTTCAGCCCCAGGAAATTCGTCGCCCTCGTCGGCGTCGAAAACCTCGTCATCGTGGACACCGAGGACGCCCTGCTCATCGCCAATCGCTTCAGCTCGCAGGACGTCGGCAAAATCGTCAAGGAGCTCGACCTCTCCGGCCGCAACGACCTTATCTGAATCCCGCGCCGCCGTCTCGCAGCCATCCCTCCCCGGCCAACCCCGTCCGTTCGATACACTCGTTCCCAGGGGGCGCAGACTCTGCCATGCCTAATTCGCAAGTCAAGTTCGGCACCGACGGCTGGCGCGGCATCATCGCCGACGACTTCACCTTTGCCAACGTCCGCATCGCCGCCGAGGCCATCGCCGCCTACGTCCTCGCCCATCACAACCCCGCGCAGGGCCTCTGCATCG
>DATKTQ010000069.1:0-3566 GCA_035531055.1 Occallatibacter sp.
GAGCAAGGTTCTGGGTTTGGAAGGATGTGAGACTCACGGTTGTTCTTCAACGGATTTGTGGACGCATGAGGTTGGGCGGGTAACCGGAGATGTGTCGGCGATGGTTCCAGCTCATGGCGTGGCGCTGTTCGCCATCGCCTCTCACTAGTACTACAGTTGTAGATAGTGATAATCCGAACTGACTCTGGGATGTGGTTCTCCGCTTGATTGATGGAGAAGCGTTTATCAGGATGGAAGCGTGAGTTGTTGCGGTGCCACGACCGCATTGCGGGGTTGTTTGTGGCCTTCCCGGTAGTTTGTACCAGTATGAGAGTTAGTGTAGCGCGGCGGGTAAGATACTCAACCCGTCGCCGTAGTCGGGGGTGTGGAAAAGTGTTAAGCGCTGTTTGCTTTCCACTTTTCCATGCCCCTGCGATGCTTCAGATTGCCATGCACTCGGCGCTGGCGGTCGATAGCCCAGCGAGGTGTGAGGCCTTTCGGTGTTGTAGTAGATTCTCCACCGTTCGGCCAACACCTGCACCTCCTTCAGCGAGTAGAAAATCTCTCCGTTCAGGAACTCGTCGCGCAACTTGGAGTTGAAGCTCTCGCAGTAGCCGTTCTCCCAGGGAGAGCCGGGTTCGATGTACAGCGTCTTGGCGCCGGTCTGCGCCAGCCATTTACGCAGGTCCTTGGCAACGAACTCTGGACCGTTGTCGGAACGAATATGCTCTGGGATGCCGTGCTCGATTATGGCGTCGGCTAACACTTCGATAACATTGTTGCTGTTGAGCCTGCGCCCCACGCGGATTGCCAGGCACTCCCGCGTGTATTCATCGATCAGGTTGAGCAGGCGCACTGTCCTTCCATCGTGCGTGAACGTGCTGACGAAGTCGTACGACCAGACGTGATTGGGTCGCTCCGGCCGCAGCCGCACGCACGAACCATCGTTGAGCCACAGCCGTCCGCGCGACTTCTGCCTCTGAGGAACCTTCAGCCCTTCGCGACGCCAGACCGGGGCCCCCGCGGACAGGTCTTCGTCCGTGGGGTGGAGATGCGCTCCACCCGGTCCTTACCCACATTCCAGTCGCCTTCGCGCAGCTTGATCGTGATGCGTCGATAGCCGTATCGCCCATACTGGCTGGCCAGCCTGACAATCGCCCGGGTCAGCACGTCTTCGTCATTGCGCTGTGTGGGCTGGTAGCGCTGCGTGCCTCGTGGCTGATCAACCAGTTGGCACGCATGACGCTCGCTCGCCCCGCACTGCTGTGCATGCTCCACAGCTAGACGTCGCCGCTCCGGGCTTAGAAGTTTCCCCGGGCGATGTCCTGGAGTATCTGCTTGTCCAAGCTGAGCTCAACCACCGGCCGCTTCAGCTTCCCGTTCTCCCTCGGTGATCACCCAAAAGCGGCCATAGATGATCAAGTGAAAAGCGGCCATAGACCCGATCACCGACTCTGATGGCGTGGATTCAAAAGCGGCCATAGAGGTGATCACCGGCTTTTTGGCCCGGAAACCGGGTTGCGGGCCGGCGAGCAACTGCGAGCCTTACCGTGAACTGATCGCGCTGGAGTTGGAGCGCGACCGGAACGCGATGGGTATCTGGCAGGATCTGGTCGACCGCCACGGGTTCACGGGTGGCTACCAGAGCGTGAGGCGATTCGTACGCAATTTGCACGGCGCCGCAACGCCGGAAGCGCGGGCGATCATCGAGACCAAACTCGGTGAAGAGGCGCAGGTTGACTACGGCACGGGGCCGATGGTGCGCGATCCCGACAGTGGCAAGTACCGGCGTACGCGGCTGTTCGTCCTGACGCTGGGCCGGAGTCGCAAATCGGTTCGGCTGCTGGTCTTCCGTTCCAGTGCGCGGGTGTGGGCCGAGCTTCACGAGAAGGCATTTCGCCGGCTTGGCGGTTCGCCGCGGATCGTGGTTCTCGATAACCTTCGCGAGGGTGTGCTGTCTCCGGACTTCTACGATCCGGGTCTGAACCCCTTGTTTCGCGATGTTCTGGCGCACTACGGCGTGACAGCGCTGCCATGCAAGGTGCGCGATCCCGACCGAAAAGGAAAAGTCGAGAGTGGCGTCAACCATGCACAGATGACGCCGTTGAAAGGCAAGAAGTTCGAGAGCCTGGAAGAAGCGCAGGCGTATCTGGATCACTGGGAAGAGCGCTGGGCTGACAAGCGCATCCACGGCCGAACCAAGCGGCAGGTAGCGGCGATGTTCGCCGAAGAGAAGCCGTTCTTGCAAACGCTGCCGTTAGAACCGTTCCGCTACTACCAGTATGGCGAACGCACGGTGCATCTCGATGGTTGCGTCGAGGTTGAAGCGGCCTATTACGGAGCGCCGCCGGGCTGGATCGGACGGAAGGTCAACGTACAGTGGGACGCGATGTTCGTGCGTCTGCTCGATCCCCGCACCGGTGAGTTGCTGCGGGAGCATCTGAGCGGCAAGCGTGGTGGGCATCGCATCCGCGATGCGGACCGCCCGCGTCGTACACCGCCACCGTTGCTTCAGTTGCTGGCACGTGCTCACAAGGCCGGAGCCAATATCGGCGCAGTCTGCGACGCGATCCATGCTCGCCAGGGCGAACTCGGAGTGCGTCGCATCCAAGGCGTTCTCCAACTGGCGAAGCAATATGGCAGCGTGACTTGTGACGACGCCTGTGCAGCGGCGCTGGAGCTGCGCGTTGCCGAGTATCGCTTCGTGCGCCGGTATCTGGAGCGCAGCCTGCAGGCTCCTCTCAGTCTGCGGCAAGTCGATCCGCTCATCCGCGAACTGAGCCAGTATCGCGACCTGATCCAACAACGCATCCACTTCGAGGAATCCCAATCATGAACCTGATCGAACTCAATCGCTCCCTGGTGCAGCTACGCCTGAGCGGCATGGCCGCAGTAATGGAAACGCGCCTTCTGCAAGCGCAATCGGAGAACATGGTGCCCATCGACCTGATCTCCACGCTGGTCTCTGATGAGCTGGCCTGCCGCAGCAAGCGGCTCCTGGAGCGGCGCCACAAGCAGGCGCAGTTCCGTGACGCGGATAAGCGCCTGGATAACTTCGACTTCCAGTTCAATGCCCGGATGAATCGCAACCTTGTCTTCGAACTGGCCACAGCGAACTGGGTCGGAAAGCGTGAAGACGCCCTTTTTCTTGGTCCGCCTGGGAGCGGAAAAAGTCACTGCGCGCAGGCCATCGGGCACGCCGTCATCCAGCAGGGCTACCGGGTGTTGTATCGCGAAGCCCACACACTGCTGGAAGAACTGGCCGATGCCACGCTCGATGGCAAGCGCAAGGAGTTCATGGAAATGCTGACCACCGTGCCGCTGCTGATCATCGATGACCTGGGAATGCGAAAGCTGCCGCTGACCGCCGCCGAGGAACTGCTGGAGATCATCATGCGCCGCTACGAACGCGCGAGCACGCTTCTCACCTCAAATCGCCCCGTAGACGACTGGGGAAAACTGCTTGGCGACAGCGCCGCTGTCACCGCCATGCTGGACCGGCTCCTGCACCACGGCCACGTGCTCAAATGCGGTCCGCGAAGCTGGCGCACCAAAACCGGCAGTACTGGAGATGCGCAATGACAAAA
>DATKTQ010000070.1:0-5874 GCA_035531055.1 Occallatibacter sp.
TCCACCAGTTCCGCTTCGGCACCGGCGAAACGCTCCCGGTTCTGCATCTCCACTACCTGACCCTCGGCACCCTGCACCGCGACGCCCAGGGCCACGCCGACAATGCCGTCCTGCTGCTCCACGGCACCGGCGGCGACGCCCACTCCCTGCTCAACCCCGTCTTCTCTGACGTCCTCTTTGGACCCGGCCAGCCGCTCGACATCCACCGCTACTTCGTCATCCTCCCCGACGACATTGGCCACGGCGAGTCCAGCAAGCCCTCCGACGGACTCCGCATGAAGTTCCCGCACTACACTTACGACGACATGGTCCGCTCGCAGCATCAGATGCTTCTCGACGGCCTGCACGTCGATCATCTCCGCCTCATCCTCGGCACCTCCATGGGCTGCATGCAGTCCTTCGTCTGGGGCGAAACTTACCCGAAGTTCTCTGATGCGCTCGCGCCTTTCGCCTGCCTGCCCATCTCCATCGCCGGCCGCAACCGCATGTGGCGCTACATGGCAATCCAGTCCATCCGCGACGATCCCGCATGGCAGAACGGCAATTACACGCACGAGCCCATCGAAGGCCTCCGCGGCGCCGCGGACTTCCTCATCCTTGCCGGCTCCGCGCCGCAGCACATGCAACAGGACTTTCCCACGCGCCCGCTGGCCGAGGACTACGTCAACCGCGTCGTCAACTCCATCGTCGCCCACACCGACGCCGACGACTTCATCTACTACTTCAACGCCTCGCGCGATTACAACCCGGAGCCGAAGCTCGCCACGATCACCGCGCACGTCCTCTGGATCAACTCCGCCGACGACTTCATCAACCCGCCCGAGCTGGACCTCGCGCAGAAGCTGGTCACGCGGATGCCGCGCGCCCGTTTCATCCTTGTTCCAGCCTCCATGCAGACCTTTGGCCACGGAACGCACACCCACGCCGCCGTCTGGAAGAACGACCTCCTCCAGCTACTACAGCAGTCCGCAAAAAAGTAGACGGAAACAAGCGCAGCGAAGGACTCGCTTCGTTTCTTCGTAACTTCCGGTGAGCCGTTGAGCAACTTGGCGATAACGCGCTCAACGTGAAAATGTCTGCGATTCCCGGAAACTCGAGCCTCAGCCACAGCCTTTGCCAGTGCCGTAGAGTATCCTCAGCATTCGTTGTTTTCGCGAGGCGCATGTGAGTCCAATTTCACTCGAGTATCACCGCCGCAACGGAAGGCCGCTGATTTCACGTGCGCTCTCCACTATGCTTCTCTTCTTCTGGTTCGCGCCCTGTGTCCATGCGCAACCCAACCATCCGCGCCCTGTTCCCACCGTGCATCCGCAGCGCCTCATCGTCCTCACAGACATCGGTGCCGAAGCCGACGACACGGAAAGCATGGTCCGCCTGCTTCTGTATTCCGATGTCATTGACATCCAGGGACTCATCGCAACAACGTCCCTCTGGCGCCCAAGTCCAGAACCGGAACTGATTCGACAGGTCATCCGCGCCTACGCTCAGGCACACGGCAATCTGGTGAAGAACGACCCTAACTATCCTTCTGCCGAGAATCTTCAGGCACTCGTCAAGCACGGCCTGCCTGCCTATGGAATGAAAGGAGTCGGCCCGGGCAAGGATTCAGAAGGGTCCGACTGGATCATTCAGACCCTCGAAAAGAAAGACGATCGCCCACTCTGGATCGCGGTCTGGGGCGGCCCCAATACGCTCGCCCAGGCGCTCTATAAGCTTCGCGCCACCAAGACGCCCGCGGAACTGGATCGTCTGGTCGCCAAATTGAGGGTCTACACCATCTCCGACCAGGACGACAGCGGTCCCTGGATTCGCAAAAACTTCCCCAGGCTCTCTTACATCGTCACGCCCGGCGGCGATTACGGCGCCGCCACCTGGCAAGGAATCAATATCTCCATCCCCGGCATCGACAACACGACCATCAGCAACAAATGGCTTGCGAAGAATATTCAGCAGGGTCACGGCGCTCTCGGAGCGGCATATCCCGACGTCGCCTACGGCATGGAAGGCGATACTCCTTCCTGGCTCGGACTAATTCCGAACGGCCTGAATAATATGGAACATCCCAATTGGGGCAGCTGGGGCGGTCGCTACGAACTCTATCAGCCGGAAGTCCCCGTCACTGACCCGAAGACCTTCATCAGTGGCGTTCCCATCCCGCAGGAAACCCGTCCCATCTGGACCAACGCAGAGGACACTTACACACCCCCGGTGCATCCGGACTACGGCCGGGCGATTCAACCTGGCGACAAGTCCTTCAAGGGGCCCAAAGTCACCCTCTGGCGCTGGAGGGACGACTTCCAGAACGATTTCGCCGCGCGCATGGACTGGGCGACAAAGTCCTATAAGGAAGCCAACCATCCCCCCGCCATCGTCCTGGATCAGCCCTCCGCCATCACCGTGCAATCCGGAAAGCCCTTCGGTCTCAGCGCGCATGCAACCGATCCCGATGGCGACAGTGTGACCTACTACTGGTTCCAATATCCTGAGGCCGGGACCTATAGAGGACTCCTCGATATGGGTGCGGCAGATATGCCGGGCATTTACCTGGCCGCTCCGAAAGTCGACAAGCCGGAAACCATCCACATCATCCTCAGGGTCACCGACAAAGGCACTCCGCCCTTGTCGCGCTACAAGAGGATCATCGTCACGGTAACCCCGTGACCTCTGTGCCTGTACCGTTGGATCTCGGCGGTTCGGCGACCCGCTTCGCGACCCCGCCCTCAGGCGCCAAACCCAGAAGAAGGAACCTGCCAAGCAATCTGCTCGACAGGTTCCTTCCATTCTGTAGCGTGAATTCAAACAGCGGCTCGTTGGAACTACGCGCCAGATGTTTCAGGTTGCGTAAGTGCCAGCCTCTTCTCAAGCATATCCGCCTTGGACTTCGCTTCTCCGTAGTCCAGGTAATCTGAAATCATCCGGTACGTGTTGTGGAGAAACTCGCTGTTGGTTCGGACATAGTCGCGGTATTCCGGAAGCGCGAGCCTGTTCTGGTTTCCATTCAGGTGCTCGATTGTCGCCGAAAGATGACTCGACATTGTCTGCAGGCGCGGACCGATCTGATCGATGACATCCTGCTGCCACTCAGACCCCTGGTCGCGCAATGCGCTCATCTGATTGAAGTCTTCGATCAAATTATTTGCGTGCACCTTGATCTGGGTCAGGCGGCTGGCGTGGGCCTGCCAGGGTATCTTGGAGTTCGTATACGACAGAAGCTTTTCTCCATCGCGATCTGCCAACGCAGCATGGGTTTTTATCTGTTTCAGGAGTTCGTTGATTTCGGGAGAGTCGGTCGTCTGGGCAGCCAATAGGGATGCAAATGGCATCAGAAATGTGACCAGTGCGAGGTTCCTGACTGTCTTCAGAAACTTTGGGAAGATAGAAAATGTGGTCATCTCTCCTCCATTTCCGGAGCGCGTTTTGCCTCCGGAAGGTTCGGGCTTGCTCAACGGGAACCGAGTCAAATTGCAAGCAACACTCTCTCTGGATTTCAATCTCAGGGAGAGCACTTCAACTCTGCACAGGTGCATGGACCCGACAAATCAGGGCAAAGGGATAGAAGCATCGCGCGCCCGTCCGATGGCCCCAATTCAGTAGACTCTCGCATGGCGGAAGGGAAAGCACCATCCGTTCTCGATTGTTCTTTGGTTCCTGCTTCTCTGGTTCCCTTGCGCTCCTGTCAATCCCTCCGCGCCCGCACTCACCCCCAACCCCCTCATTCCATGCGCAAAATTCCCGCCGCCGGTTTGCAGAGTATTTCCCCCTCCCGCCGCATACTGGAAGTGGGAAAGGAATCACGCGTTCGCCCCTGCGCCCTCCCAGCCTTGACCCGACTGAAAACTGAAAACCGACTCCGCGCAGCGGAGCCTACCCCCTCCCCCCTAAACGAAATTTGCAGTTTTCCACAGCGATTTTGCAGATTAATTCAGAAAGTGTGAAACCCTCGCGCCGTCCGCTCTGCGCGTCTCTGCCGCCCGTTCCTCTGCCTCCATCCCGCGCCGGTTAAACTGGTAAGGACTTTCTTTCGCAAGAGGATTCCATGGCCGCACTGCTCGACGCGCTCGACATCAAGCGCAAGACATACTTCGAATTTGAGAACGCTCCCTACTACTGCATGGACGTCGAAATCTCCACGCCCACCGCGCGCGGCGGCCAGACCCTCGTCCGCCTGAAAATGCGCAACCTGCTTACCCGCGCCGTCTTTGACAAAACCTTCAAGGCCGGCGAAAAGTTCAAGGAGCCCGATTTGGAAACCGTCGAAGTCTCCTACCTCTACTCCGACGCCGACGCTTCCTACTTCATGGATCAGGACTCCTTCGAGACCATTCCCCTGGGCCGCGACAAACTCGGCGACGCACTCGAATTCCTCCTCGAGGGCGCTCTGCTCCGCCTCGACAAATTCAACGGCAACCCCATCGGCCTGCAACTGCCAGACAAAGTCACGCTCTCCGTCACCTACACCGAGCCGGCTGTCCGCGGCAACACCGCCAGCGGAGCCGTCACCAAGCCCGCCCGCCTGGAAACCGGCCTCGAGATCCGCGTTCCCGTCTTTGTCGAAGAAGGCGAAAAGGTGAACGTCTACACGGAAACTCGCGAGTTCGCCGGCCGCGCCTGATTGCCGCGCTTGCGCCCAGGAGAGCTCCGCATGTCCAAGCTCGCTGTCCGCGCCCTCGTCGTGTACCTCGTGCTGGTCGCGCTCGGCGGCGTCTACTCGGAGTGGCGCGTGCTCCAGTCCTTCGTCGGCGACTCCGACTTCCCCGGCTACTACACCGCCGCGCTGCTGGTGCGCCGCGGCCACAGCGCACAAATCTACGCCGGCCAGCAAAATGTAGATCCCACCGCGCAGGGATCCGATCCTCACTCCGTCTTTGCACGCGCCGCCGCCGCCCGCGGCATCCGCAACGTTCCCCTGTACGACTACCCGCCCACGCTTGCGGACCTGCTGGTGCCCTTCACCTTCCTGCCGCCCGTGCCTGCGCTGCTCGCCTGGGAGGTGGTTACCGCGCTCGCGATGCTCGGCTCAGGCATCCTGCTCGCCGGCCTGCTCGGCCTGCGCGGCGCAGGCTCCATCGCTCTGGTCACGGCGCTGCTGCTGTTTTTCCGCCCCACGGTGGCCACCTTTGTCTACGGGCAGGTGCCGGTTCTGCTGTTGCTGCTCATCGTCGCCGGCCTCCACTGCCACGCGCGCGGACGCACCACCTGGGCCGGCCTCTTCTTCGCTCTGCCCATCGCCATCAAACTCACCCCGTTCATCCTCATCGTCCCGCTGCTTGCCTGGCGCGACTGGAAAACCCTCCGCGCCATCGCCCTCTGGGGCCTGGCCATCGTTGCCGCCCTGTGGGCCGTCAACGGCACAAACGCCCTCAACCTCTACGTCCTGCATCGCGTGCCGTCCATGTCCCACGGCTTCATTGACCTCACCAACATGAACCTGCGCACCGCCGCCCAGGTTTTCTGGTACGGCACCGACCAAGTCGCCGCGCCCATGGCCTCCGTCTGGGCGGGCCGCCTGCTCAGCCTGCTCGTCATCGCTTTTGGCGCGTGGCTCTGCCGCGCGCACAACCCGCGGCAATGGACCCCTCCAGAACAACTCGTCATCCTCTCCGCCTTCCTAATGTTCTCAGCCTGCATGTCGCCCATCGCCTGGCGCCACGGCTACGTGCTCGCCGCGCCCGCGCTTCTGTTCCTCGGCCAGCGCATCCGGCGGGGACGCGCCCATCTCGCGGAAACCGCGCTCGTCCTCTGGTTCATCCTCGCGCTCTCCACCGACAAGTTCGCCAAGTGGGCCTGGACCCTGCACCATCGCGCCCTCTATGACCTGGCCATGATGCCGCCCGTGCTCGGCGTCATCCTCGGCCTCATCGAACTCGACCGCAT
>DATKTQ010000071.1:0-4727 GCA_035531055.1 Occallatibacter sp.
CTTCTGCAGGACGGCGTCATTGGGGTACAACCTGCGCGCCAACTCCCACAGGTGTTGGCGGGCGTGATAGAGATCAACAATCTGGATCGCGCCCGGGAAGTGCAGATCGGCAAGATTCCAGATCCATTCGGCGCCGTCGCCGAGGACGACCTTTTTTGCCGCGCGCTCCCAGCCGCGCTCATGGGCTTCGAGGTAGATTCGTTTGCCGAACTCCTCCGCCGTTTCGATGGCTCCGGTATAGGTAGTCGAATCCGGATCGCGGATGGGGAAGCCCTCCTTGTCGCAGGCGGTTTGGGTGAACACGCATCCCAGCTTGACTTCCCGCGTATGCGCGGGCTCGCCGTCCGCCTTGCCTTGGCGGCCCACTGTTTCCTTCTTGACCACTGGCACTCCGGTCCCATCCATTTCCACATAGAGAACCGGAATCGGCTTGCCGACGACGGCGGGAAGATCCAGCTGGATCGCTGTCTCGATCTCCTCGCGCTCACGCCGAGCGATATCTTCTCCAATCGCTTCCGCGGTGCGCTCCACCGACTTGGTGGTCACTTCCAGACCGGCCAGGACTTTGATCTGTTCGCGGCCCTGATCGAAGGGAGCCTGCTGGCCCACCAGGGCGTGCATACGGCGCACCCCGGGCGAGAACTCCGTATTCTCGATATCCAGTTCGACGTCGGCCGGATACTGGCCTTGATGGCAGTGCGGGCACAAATAGTATGGACGCGAGACTTGCACCGGGCCTACGACCGTCAGAATGGGCTTGGAACGTAATTCCCGGTAATGGGAGCGCTGGCCACAAGCGCAAGGTCTCCCCCGCTCCTCTTCTGTCGTCGGGGCTGGCAATTGCAGCAGTTCGGTTAACGCGGCCGAGCCCGCCCGGTGCATAGCCGCACGTACCGCCATCTCGACCGCTTCCATATCCAGATGTCCGGTCTTGCACCGGCCACTGAAAATGACGTACAAGAGTCGATCTATTTCGCGCGTGACTTCTTGCTGGATGATTTCTGCCGTTTTTTTTTCTGCGCTGTGAGTTCCTGTTCCACGGGGCGAGCGCTGCAGATCTGCTCGTTGACTTCCAACAATTGCGCCGCCAACTCCCGAAAGCGGTGATAGGCCTCCACCTCGCGTTGCGCCTTGCGCAGTTCGGCCGGCGTGGCAAAGGTCTCGGTGATGGTCCTTCCTCCCACCTTGCGGGTCAAGCGAATGTTGGGGCCGTGTCCGGGCTGGTTGGGCTGATGGCATCGGCAGTTTGGCTTGCCGCAGGTGCCGCGAGTGGTGGTGATAGATCCACTGCGAAAGTCGGGGAGGCGCAGCATCTCCTGGAAAATGGCGCTGCGCTGTTGTTCCAGATCGACCAGAGATTGGGGCATGGGCTCTGTCCTCCATAGAATACCCTGAGTTGTCCTCACGGACTACTACGCTAGGATATTAACTCCAAAAAAAGAAACTGCACAAGTACCTACGCGTATGTCGCGCACCCGTGACGGTATAGTTGCCCGCAAACAGGCCGGGCACCTGGTAGAATCCAACATCGTTGGATTTTGTGTTGATCGTCACGCCAGTGGCCTGGTTGACGACGGTGATCGCCGCTCCCGGTATGACCGCGTGGGTCGCATCCATAACGGTGCCCTGAATGGATCCGGCTCCGCTTTGCGCTAGCACGCTCATGCTGCCGATCGACACAGCGAGCGCGACAGCAATGGCGAGAATCGGCACATTCCACTTGCGAAGATTGTGCGTCAGATAACTGGCAAACGCTTTCATTTGCATGACTCCTCCTGAGGTTCCTTCTTCGACCTTCGCTCTCGCTGCCGTTGCGGCCGAGTGTGACCGTTCCCTGAACGGATACCCTCTTCCCGCACAGCAGAGAAGCTCGGTCCTGTTGGAGTTCGGTTCCATCTCTGAGCTTCCAGAGCGGCTCCCGGCGGCTCCTTGGTTACGGGTTTCCCATCCTTGCATCTGTCTCCGCGGATTCGGTTCTTCGGCGGCTTAAGCGCGCCTACCCGTCGCGTCCCGGTCTGGTGTCAAACCATTCTCCCGGTGTCAAACCCCGACTTGGCGTGCTTCTCACCCGCGCATTCAGGCATGCTGAACGACGGACTCCCCGCCTTCCCGCATTGCTGGCCGGGAACTCAAGCCGCAACACTCCCACTCCAAGGAGACATGTGAGAATCGCTCCACGAAGAGCGAGAAACAAGTCAATTTACTGTGCTACGCACAAGTGCGCCACATCCGGAAGGGAATGTGGGTAATTCATGCGTCGCTTTGTCCCATGCCAAATCAGGCTCGTAAGCGCATCTGCCTCGGGACGATTGCTGCCGCACCTCAAATCGGCCAGGAGTCCGACGAAAAGCCACGACGCTGCCTAATGCCTTCACTTTCAGGGGCGGGCGGAGATACGCCGGCGCCAAAGCGGAATCGCCGAACTGCATTGCTCTGACTGGCGGCGTCGTGCCGCGGGAATCCCGCGCCTTGTGGGGAATTGCCCACAATGCCTTAACAGTGGAGCGGGAAATCACGCACATGTGGGCAACTCCGGATCGGACCCCTGATGCATCTCCCTTAAGGGCGCAACAACAGCTTCCGGCCTGTGGTATGCTTTCTTCGTCCACCATCGAGGCCAAGGCAGATATCTATGACCGAGCTGACTTCGCAGGGCCAGGAATCGCCCGACTCCGAAGTGTGCTGGGCTCTGCTTGAGCGCATCGCGGCAAGTCCGCACCTGCGCCGCGCCCCCCGATTGCGCGAGTTTCTCTTCTATGTCGGTCGGCGAGCACTGAAAGACGGCTGCGATCAGGTCCATGAGCAGGAGATCGGCGTCGAGGTCTTCGGACGGCCCCAGGCTTACGACACCAGCGTCGACAACATCGTCCGCGCCAACGCCTCCGAACTGCGCAAGCGCATCGAGGCTTACTTCCAATCGGAGGGTGCCCATGAAACGCTGATCATGGAAATCCCCAGGTGGAGTTATGTCCCGGTCTTCCACCATCGTCCCGTTGCACCGCAGTCCGCCGATCCTCCGGTGATCGCCGCTGTACCCGCCGATCCGGCTCATGCCCGTCCGGAGGCTGCGCGGGCTTTGCTTCGTAGCGTCTGGATGCTTTCCGGCTGGATCGTTGCACTGCTCCTGGCCGTCGGTTGCGTGGCGCTCTGGGTGCAGAATCGCGCCATGTACCGGCTGCTCTATCCCTGGAAGTATGAGCCTGCGGTCGCCGCCCTGTGGTCCGGCTTCTTCGACTCCAGCCCCGACACTGATGTGGTCATGGAAGACTCTTCCTATCTATTGGTGCAGAACCTCGGCAAGCAGGCATTTTCCTTCAACGACTATCTCAATCGCACCTACCTCGACAAGTTGCGGGTTCAGAAGTTCAGTCCGGGAATCCACTCGGCACAAAACCTGATTGCCGGCAAAACCCTGGCGCGGGCCGCCGAAGTCCGGCTGGTGCAGCGCATCCTGGCGCTGGACCCCCTGGACCGGAATCTCCATCTGTACAACGCCCGCGAATACACGCCTGCTTTACTCACGAAAGACAGCGTCATTCTCCTCAGCAACCCTACTTCAAATCCCTGGGTCGATCTCTTCGAGGATCGCTTGAACTTTGTGGAGAAATCCAATCCGAATACGCTTAGTCCGGTAATCAATCGCGCCCCCGCCGCCGGTGAGCAGCGAGTCTATAACTCGACCGACACCGTCGTTTACTGCGTGGTGGCGTACCTGCCTAAGTCGGACAATTCCGGCAAAATGCTGATCGTTCAGGGAACCTCCTCGGAGGCCACCGAAGCCGGCGGAAATTTTCTCTTGTCGGAAGATCAGTTGTCCGGTTTCCAGAAGAAATTGCATGTGACCACGTTCCCCTACTTTGAAGTGCTGCTGAGGATATCGCATGTGACCGGCACCCCGATCACCAGCGCAATTGAAGCCTACCGGACCTATCCCAACCTGCACTGAAGCGCCGCCATGTGAGCAGACGCGGCAACCTCCGCCGGGGCGCTCCTCCAGGCGGCCCCGCCACCCGCTGCCCGCCCGCGTCGTCCTTGCCATCCCGGCCCTTCCGTCTGGTTTTTCGCCTGCTCTCTCACCCCGACCCCGCCCCGCTCTGCGATACTGGTTTGTTATGCCCATCGCCGACCTCCAACAGGCTGCACAAAAGATCGCCGGATTTCTTGCCACTTTGAACAAACTGGGCGGAATGCGCCTCAAGTACCGCATTACGGCGGGCGACGGCGCGCGCGACCCCGAGGGCATTGAAGCCCGCCAGATCTACGTGGAACTGGGCGGGCCCGACGTGCCGCTCGTCACCCAGCACAACGGCGAGCTGTTGCGCGCCCTCGAAACCATCGCCGCGCAAATGCTCCGCCTCGACGCGCGCGAGCACGATCTCGTCAGCTTCGATGCCGGCAATTTCAAGGCCCTGCGCGCCCAGGAGCTGCGCATGGCCGCCGAAACCGCTGCCGAGAAGGTGCGCGGCTCCGGAATGCCCTACAGCTTCCCGCCCATGAACAGCCGCGAGCGGCGCCTGCTGCACATGGCCTGCCGCGGCCTCGAAGGCGTTGAGACGGCCAGCGTCGGCGAAGGCCAGGACCGCTTCCTGGTCGTCTATCCCGAAGGCAAAACCGACCTGCCAGTCAAGCCGCAGGTCAAGCCCAGGGGCTTCGGCCGCAGATAGCTCGCCTCCTCTTCGGCCTGCTCTCGACAAATACAAAAGCCCACGCCGCCGCGGCGGGACGTG
>DATKTQ010000072.1:0-4407 GCA_035531055.1 Occallatibacter sp.
ACGAGTGTGTACTGATCAGTAATCACCAAACCATCACTATTCATGGTGAGTTACTAGCATCAGTTTTGTCCCCTGTGTACCCCCAAACAGAGCGGAAAGTGCCAATGCTCCGTAGGGAATCCCATGTTCCCCCGACTTTACGTGTACATTTGCCGACTCAAATCGCCCCCATTGATTCGGAGCCAAAAGCAACTATTTTTGATCACCGGAAAGATGCCGGTTCCGATGCCGTTTCGAGGCGGCTTTTGGGATCGGGAAGGGCGGGAGAACCGGCTCGAGCCAGGCCTCCTTTGAGAGAGGAGAACGGAGCCGGGGAGAGGGGCGCAACCGGGGCTTGGAAGGGGGCTTCGGTCTGGCGCGCGCGCGAGGCTTTTTGTTGTCGGAAGGATGAAGAGACCTGGTGGTACTGGCGGGAGTAGGGGGCCACATCGGCCGGGATGCGAGGAGTGGGCTATCGGCTGTCAACCCCGCCGCCGCCCACATTTCCTCTAACCCCTTCATTCCACCCCACCAATTCCCCGCCGCACTTTGCCGGCAATTCCCCCACTCCGTTGCACAATGGAATCGTGGAGAAAAAAACCATCCCCTCATCCCGCCACAAACAATCTGAAGGCGCACGGCTGCCAGCGGGTGCCCCATTCATCGCGGCCCCATCGCGATGAGTAGGATTATCGACTGTGAAACTGTGCAGCACAGCCCAGAACCTTCCTTTTCGGCTGTGATCCTGTGCCGCGCACCCCGCTCCCGTGGTCAATTCGTCACATGCAAACCGTCGCCGCCTCCACTATAGTTCCCGAAGAATCAGTATCCGAAACGAGAACCACCGCAACACCCGCACGTTTCGCACCCGCGGTTCACACAGTCATCGGGGGCACAGCAATGGCAAGACGAAAAGCGGAAACCCACCGAACCGATCGCATCGGCTGGTTGCGGGCCGCCGTACTCGGCGCCAACGACGGCATCGTCTCCACGGCCAGCCTCATCCTTGGGGTCGCAGCCGCGCAGGGCACCCACCGCAGCATTCTGGTCGCGGGCGTCGCCAGCCTCGTAGCCGGAGCCATGTCCATGGCTGCCGGGGAGTATGTGTCCGTCCATTCGCAGGCAGACACAGAAAAGGCCGACCTCGCGCTCGAACGGACGGAACTGAAAGAGGACGCAAAGGGCGAGCTGCAGGAGCTGAAGGAAATCTACATTGGCCGCGGGCTCGATCCTTCGCTTGCCGCAGAGGTTGCCCAGCAGTTGATGGCCCATGACGCGCTCGGCGCGCATGCGCGGGACGAACTCGGCATCACCGAGAGCCTGCGCGCTCGCCCGCTACAAGCCGCATGGGCATCGGCCGCCAGTTTCGCATTTGGCTCAGCCTTGCCTCTGCTGGTTACAGTCTTCACCGCGGGGGCGCTTTTGATTCCGATGGTCTCGCTAGCTTCCCTGCTGTTCCTCGCAATTCTGGGCGGGCTGGCCGCGCGTGCCGGTGGCGCCGGAATGGCGATAGGCGCGCTCCGCGTCACCTTCTGGGGTGCCATGGCAATGGCGCTCACCGCGGGCGTCGGCTGGCTCTTCGGAGCAGCCGCCTGAGGAAACGCGCGCAGGCCGGCCTAGTCCCAAAGTCCCTGGTCCCTATTCCCTACTTGCGTCCCGCCGGGTGCGCCTCCAGCCAGCGGTGCGCCTTCTCCTTGGCCGCCGCCACCTCTGCCGCCGTCATGTGGCTCGCCGCAAAGTCCAGCCAGTGGTTTGAGTCCTCCACCTTGCCCGCAATCCCCAGGTCAATCCAGTAGTACGCCTGCCCAAAATCCTTCGGCACGCCCTCTTTCCAGCAGTACTGGATCCCCAGGCTGTACTCCGCCTTCGCATCCCCCTGGTTGGCCGCCTTCTGGTACCACTCCGCCGACTCCGTATACCCCTTCGGCGTATTCTGCGCAGCGTAGAAGTCGCCCACGCTGTCTTCCGCCGCGGCATTCCCCGCCTGCGCCTTGGCCAGCAGTGCCGCATCCGGTCCCGCTGCCTGCTGCGCCACCGCTCCGGCCGTAGCCCCCACAAGGAAAATCACCACAGCCCCACTCAGCAAACCTCTCACAAGAATTGCCCCCAGTGGCCGCTCGAGTGTCTTTCTTCGTCCCCACGTCATCGATTGCCACGCTGCTCCTTAAGATGACAACTCCGGCCCAAAGGGTTTGTAGCCTCCACAGCCCCCATCGTCCAAATACCGGCAGGTACACTGTCACCCATGAGGCTTCCCCGCTTAGCGTTGCTCCCCGTCCTGCTCGCCGCGTCCGCTCTGCCCGCCCCTGGCCAGCCGCCGCGCGCTCCCTTCCGCGTCGTCGGCGCCACCATCGCTGGCACCCAGCAGGCCATCCGCGAAGGCCGCACCACCTGCCGCCAGGTTGTCGAAGCCTATTTGCGCCGCATCCGCGTGTATGACCAGGCCCCCATCGATGGTCTCCGCCTCAACTCCATCATCACCCTCAATCCCCGCGCGCTTGCCCAGGCCGACGCCTGCGACCGCCAGTTCAAGGCCACCCACGCCCTTCCCCCGCTCGGCGGCATCGCCGTCCTCATCAAAGACAACTACGACACGCACGATCTGCAAACCACCGGCGGCTCCCTCGCCTTAAAGCATTTTGTCCCTCACGACGACGCCACACTGGTCGCCCGTCTGCGCGCCGCCGGCGCCATCGTGCTGGGCAAAACCAACATGGCCGAGTGGGCTTTCAGCCCTCACGTCACCATGAGCTCCATCGCCGGCATCACCCGCAACCCCTACGACCTCACCCGCGTCCCCGCCGGCTCCAGCGGCGGAACTGCCGCAGCCGTCGCCGCCAACTTCGGAGAATCCGGCCTCGGGACAGACACCGGAAACTCCATCCGCGGCCCCTCCTCGCACAATGACCTCGTCGGCATCCGCCCCACTCTCGGGCTCACCAGCCGCGCCGGCATCATCCCCCTCTTCGCACACAACGACGTGGGCGGCCCCATGGCGCGCACCGTGGCAGACGCCGCCGCCCTGCTCACCGTCCTCGCCGGACCTGACCCCGCCGACCCGCTCACCCAGCAGGATGCCGGCCGGCCACGCCTCAACTACACACGATTCCTTGACCGCCACGGCCTCCGCGGAGCGCGCATCGGCGTCTTTCGCGAGTACTTCAACACGCCCACCACCGACCCCCAGGTGAAGGCTCTCACTGAGGCTGCGCTGCAAGCCCTCCAGCGCGAAGGTGCCATCCTCGTTGACCCATTCACCATCCCCAACGAGCAGGCGCTCGAAAAAAACCTCTGGTGCGGCGACTTCGAGGCCGACCTCAATGCCTACCTCGCTAAGCATCCCAACGCGCCGTATCACAACCTCCAGTCCATCGTGGACAGCGGGCTTTATCTGCCTTACATCGAAAACGACATTCGCGGCAGCGTGGAACCGCCCAAGCCCGACGACCGCCGCGCGCCCTGCCCGGACGTCTACCACGACCTGCCCAAAATCGCCTTCCGCGACGCGCTCCTTGCGGCCATGGCAGAGCATCACCTCGACGCCATCGTCTATCCCACGTGGAGCAATCCGCCGCGCAAAGTCGGCGATTGGAAAAGCCCCGCAGGCGACAATAGCCAGATACTCTCGCCGCAGACCGGCTTCCCAGCCATCACCGTGCCCATGGGATTCACGCACGGCATTCTGCCCGCGGGCCTCACATTTGTGGGCCGCGCGTTCAGTGAGCCCACGCTCATCCGCTACGCGTACGACTTTGAGCAGTCCACCCGCGCGCGAAAGGATCCGCCGCTCTTTCCTCCGCTGCCTCCGGCAAAATAAGGCGCGGCCGGATGCCGGCTCCTCTAAACGCCCGCACACGCAAAAAGGGCGCCTGCCGGTTGCTGCGGCGGGCGCCCATCTCATCCTGCGGTCTGCGGTGGCTCTGGTCAGCCGCGCTTGTGCTTGCTGTCCACCTGCAGCGTCAGCGTCTGCTGTTTGCGATTGCGCAGAATCATCACCTGCACCGTCTTGCCCTTGTTCGAACGCAGCGCGCGGTCCCAGTCAGACATCGTCGCAATCGTCTCCGGACCCACCTTCAGAATTACGTCGAAGGCCTTCATCCCCGCCGTGTCCGCCTCGCTCTTGCGCGCCACCTGCTTCACCATCAGGCCGCTCTGCACGCCCAGGTACTCTGCCATCTGCGAAGTCAGCGGCTCCACCAGCGCGCCCACGTTCAGGCTGCTGCCGAACCACGGCAAGTGGAAGCCGCTCGAAGACGGCACATCACCGCTGCCGCCGCTGCCGGCCAGCATGCCCATGCTCGGCACCGGCGCAAACTCGTCCCCGCCCGCATCAATCTTGTTCCAGACGTCGTGCTCCATCTTCTTGTGGTCCACCAGCTGCACGGCAATCGTCTGCACGTTGCCGTCGCGGCTCAGCACAATGCTCAC
>DATKTQ010000073.1:0-29555 GCA_035531055.1 Occallatibacter sp.
GCCGAGAAACTTGGTGGCATACTGCTGAAAGATGTCGCCGATGACCCAGACGAATCCTCCGAGGAAGAGCCAGAAGAGCATGTGATGGATTTCCGGGGAGTGGAAGACAGCCGCATGGGTTCCACCATCGAGGGCCAGCACCAGTGCGAAGACCGCGCCGAGCTCGCCGACGGTGAAGACCGTGACAAAGGAGAGCGGGTTCATGCCGCTGATGTACGCCTTGCGGTAGGGGATGTACATGGTGCCCCAGAGGAGGCTGGCTCCGCCTGCCGCCAAGATGCCGCCGATCGCGCGACTGGCATGGGGTCCGCTGCCATGGATGGTGCTGAAGCCCAGCATGACCGCCGCCGCCACAATGGCCAGCGCGCCCAGAAGCACCTTGGCAACGTTTTTGCGGCTGGCCCCTTTCAGCTCACCAAAAAGCAGGCGGCCCCAAAGGATTCCGACAAGCGAGTTCGTGTTCCACAGGGGAAAGGCGATGGCGAGGCCGACGTCGCGAATGGCAAAAACGGTGAGCGTGTTCGCCACAGCCCATAACATGCCCGCGAGGATAGCTATTGGAATCAGGTGCTTGTTCTGAGCCAGGTCGGCGAATACCTGGCGGGTGCCCTTGAAAAGGGTGGGGACGGTCCAGCGCGCGGTGAAAACCCCGGCCACCATGCAGAGAGAGATGGCAAATGGCGAAAGCCCCGTATTGACCAGCTTGGTGGGCGCTTCTGCGGCGCCAAGCCAGACGCCTGCGCTGAGACCGCAAAGGACACCGATGCCGTGGGTGGCCCCGAAAGCGGCGTGCGAGGCAGATTTTTGCGAAGCGCTCATAGGCTCGTCCTGTGCCAATCCGCAGGCAGAGGGGGTGCGCGGGCACGGAAGCGCCCGTTCCTGCATCGGTTGAAGTTAGTGCAATGTGATGAGCAGAGTGAGGCCGACGCAGAAGACAATCAGGGAAATGAGGAAGTGACTGTCGGTGAGAATGGCCCCGGCTTGCCACCCCACAGACGAAGACCTGTCTGTGGGGGCCCCGGATTGGTCGAGAGATTTCATGTGCATCCTGAGGGTTTGCTATACCAGTAGGCGCAACCATAAAGACGCGGCGGGCCGAGTGTCAACCCGGGACCGCCGGCGGCAGGGAGAAGGCCGACGGCTCGGTCCCGGTACATGCCGGATTGGCGAGTCAAATCTCTACTTCCAATGAACTCAGGTCGATGACGAAGCGGTACTTCACATCCTGCCGGAGCATGCGCTCAAAGGCTTCGTTGATCTGCTGGATGGGAATGACTTCAACGTCGGAAGTGATGTTGTGCTGGCCGCAGTAATCGAGCATCTCCTGGGTCTCCGGCATGCCGCCAATCATGGATCCGGCGATGGAGGCACGGCGCGTGATAAGCGAAAAGACGTTGACGGTGGGAGGCTTTTCCGGCAGGCCTACGAGGGTGAGGGTGCCGTCCTGCTTGAGCAGGTTGAGATAAGGTTCCAGCGAGTGCGGGGCCGAGGCCGTATCGAGGATGAAGTCGAAGGATTTGGCATGTGAGGCCATTGTGTTCACGTCCGTGGAGACGACCACTTCATTCGCGCCGAGTCGAAGCGCATCCTCCTTCTTTTTGAGCGACGTGGTCAGCTGCACCACGTGCGCGCCAAAGGAATGGGCGAACTTGAGGCCCATGTGTCCCAGGCCGCCAAGGCCTACAATTCCAACTTTCTTTCCGGGTCCAATCTTCCAGTGGCGCAGAGGCGAATAGGTGGTAATGCCGGCACACAGCAGCGGCGCAACCGCAGCAAGATTTAGGTGGGAGGGCACAACGTGGGCGAAGCGCTCATCTACGACGTAATTGGAAGAGTAGCCTCCCATGGTGATGGAGCCGTCCACGCGGTCCTTGGCCGCGTAGGTGAGGGTGGAGCCTTCGTCGCAAAAATGCTCTTCGCCCTTCTGGCAGGGAGCGCACTTGCGGCAGGAGTCCACAATGACGCCAACGGCCGCGATGTCGCCTGCCTTGAATTTGGTAACGGAGCCGCCGGCAGCAAGGACGCGGCCGACGATCTCATGGCCGGGAACCATCGGATAGATGGTCTGACCCCACTCGTTGCGGGCCATGTGCAGGTCAGAATGGCAGACGCCGCAATAAAGAATCTCGACGGTAATTTCCGTGGGGCCGGGCTCGCGGCGCGAGAAGGCATAAGGGCTGAGCGGAGACTGGGCACTGAGTGCTGCAAATCCTTTAGAGGCGGGCATGAGGGAATGTCCTTTCGGATTGCAGTCTATACCAGCGGAGTGCTGGAATCGCGGCTTGGAGCGCGCTCGAAGCCGCGACTTCGAAAGATTTTTGTCGGGTTGGATGCGGTCAAACTCGTTGCGCCGTGGCGACACGAGGAATCCCTTGAAGGTCCGGGGTGAATGCGATGCAGGAGAAGCCGGCGGACGACAAGAGCGCCAGGACGCCGGCCTGCTGCCCGTAGCCGACCTCAAGCGCCAGAAAACCGCCAGGTGTGAGCAAGGCGTAGGCCGAGGGGGGGATACTGCGGTAGAAGTCTAGGCCGTCTTCGCCGGCAAAGAGCGATTCAGTAGGCTCGAAGTCGCGCACCTCGACGGCGAGAGAGGGTCGATCGGCTAAAGGGATATACGGCGGATTCGAGACAACGATGTCGAACGTCTCCCCGGAAACAGGCGCGAGCAGGTCGCCGTGCAAGAAGCGGATGCGTTCGGCGAGGTGGTTAAGCCGGGCGTTGTCGCGGGCAACGTCGAGGGCTCCAATGGATAGATCCACGGCGGTGACGCGGGCGCCGGGCAGCACATGCGCGAGAGCAACGGCGATCGCGCCTGAGCCGGTGCCGATGTCGAGAATGCGTGGGGCGGGAAAATGCGCGCTCAGCTCAAGGACTTTTTCGACGAGATGTTCGGTCTCTGGGCGGGGAACGAGAACTTCCGGAGTGACGCGAAAGGGCAATCCGTAGAACTCGGTTTCACCGATGATGTACTGGAGTGGTTCGCCGGCGCCGCGGCGGCGCAAGTGGGCTGCGTAGCGGATGGCCGTGCATCCCGCAAACTCGTCCTGAAGATGGGCGAGCAGCCAGGCACGATTTTTGCCCATGAGGTACAGGAGGAGCGACTCCGCGTCGCGCCGCGCACGCTCTGGGTGCGGACCCGCGAGGAGTTCGCCTTCGCCTTTCTCGAGCCACTCCTTGAGCGTCATGGACCGTCATGCCGCCTGAATGTTGGCTTTGAGCTGCTCGGCCTGGTAGTGGGCAATCAGAGCGTCGACGATGGGCTGCAGTCTGCCTTCCATGATGAGGTCCAACTGGTGCAGCGTGAGGCCGACACGGTGATCGGTGAGTCGATTCTGAGGGAAGTTGTACGTGCGGATCTTCTCGCTGCGGTCACCAGAGCCAACCTGCTGCTTGCGCGCCTGTGCCAGTTCACTTTGCTGGCGCTCCATCTCCATCTCATAGAGGCGGGAGCGGAGCACGCGCATGCCCTTCTCGCGATTCTTGATCTGCGACTTCTCATCCTGGCAGCTGACCACGGTGCCGGTGGGCAGGTGCGTGATGCGGACCGCTGAGTAGGTGGTGTTGACTGACTGGCCGCCGGGCCCGGAGGAGCAGAATGTGTCAACGCGCAGATCCTTGGCCTCGATCTTAATGTCGACCTCCTCGGCCTCTGGCAGCACGGCGACGGTGACCGCGGAGGTGTGCACGCGACCCTGCGTCTCCGTTGCAGGAACTCGCTGTACGCGATGCACCCCACTCTCCCACTTGAGCTGCGAGTAGACGCGTTCGCCTTCAATGATGGCGATGACCTCCTTGTACCCGCCCACGCCGGACTCGGAAAGGGAAAGCACTTCTACCTTCCAGCGATGCAACTCGGCGAAGCGCGTGTACATGCGAAAGACCTCGGCCGCAAACAGCGAAGCCTCGTCGCCGCCGGTACCGGCGCGGATCTCCAGCACGACGTTCCTGTCGTCGTTGGGATCCTTGGGCAGAAGGAGGATCTTCAGTGCTTCCTCGAGGGCGGAAAGGCGCGGCTCGAGCGCAGCGATTTCCTCCGTGGCCATGGCCCGAAAATCGGGGTCACTTTCCGCAAGCATGGTGCGTGCCTCCGCCAGTCCCTTCCGCACCTGCTTCAGCTCGCGATATTTTTCCACGGGAGCTTCGATTTCGCGGATGGCCTTGGCGGTCTTCTGATAGCGTTCGTGGTCGCTGAGGACCTCCGGGAGGGAAAACTGCGCCTGCAGGTCATCGTAGCGCTGCTCCAACTGTTCCAAACGATCAATCACGGCTTCCCCTCCGGGGTTTTGAGTTTTCGAAGCATTTGCGGGAAAGTCAAAAAGGCGGAAACCATGCGAATGCGGCGGGCGCCGCTAACGAAGGGCCGGGATGGCATGATGGAGACGCATTCCGCCCTTATTTTAACGCGAAACATGCCAAGGCGGAGAATTCCGATGGAAAGGCTGACAAACTGCGATAGACTCCTGATACTTTCCTTAGGTCCCTTCAGTAATAACAGGTGGATGAGCATTGACCAGGCAGCACAGGCGGGCGCGCTGAGGGCGCATGCGAGGAGCCGGATAGGGTTGGTTTCCAACCACCAGTCGCATGCTTTCCGGCTGCCTGTCTGCAGACGACGGCTGACTGCGACTCTCGCCGAACTGGCTGTCCGGAACGTCACGGAGTTCCTTGTCCCTGAGCAGAGAATAGCCGGAAGCGCCAACTGGGTCCCTCCCGGAGATTGTGAATCGCGGGGCATGGAAATGCGCGTCTGCGAATTTGGAAGTAGGGATATCTTTCAAACGAGGTAATTCATGAAAAGAGTGGAGGAATAGGACAACATGCACCAGGAGGCGGTTGCGGCGATGCATGAGTGCGCGAGACTGTCCGAGCAGGGCAAGATCTCGTTTCCTGAGGTGGTGCGCAAGCTGGCTCAGATGGGCGTGGAGCGGTACCACACGGACCTGTGCTGTGAAGAACACGTCTATTACATGCCGAATGGCGAAGTGCACGTGGAGCCGATGGGCCTTCTGCCGGAGCCGATTGCGGCAGAGTTCTTTGAGGCGGGCGTGGCCTCGGCCATCCAGGCCATCCAGCGCGGCGAAATTCAGTACACGGAGTTCCTACGCCGCATCATGGCGGCGGGCTGCGTGGGCTACTTTGTGTTGATTGCGGGACGCCAGGCGCAGTACTTCGGGCGCAAGGGCGAGATGCGCGTGGAGAAGTTTCCCGCCCCGGCCAACCACCATGTTTAGAAGCACTGAATGTGGTCGCACGCGTTCATCAGCGGCAGCAGCAGATTCGATTCGTGGTCCGGATCCGAGTAGATGGTGATGGTGGCCGGCTTGTAGTCCGCGGGCCGGGCGGTCATGATGTTGGGCACGAAGGTCTGAGGGTTGCGGTCATAGAGCGGGAACCAGGTGCTCTGGATTTCGACCAGGACGGTGTGGCCCGCTTTGAAGACGTGGTCCACGTCATGCAGGCTGAAGCGGTATTCGTGGATGGAGTTGGCGCGTAGCGGCTCAGGGTGGGTGTAGCCGGAGAGGTAACGGCCGCGGAAGATTTCCGCGTTGGTCATGAGCTGATAGCCGCGCATCTTGGGGTCAGTGTCGTCGTCAGGATACTGGTCAATGAGTTTGACCACCATGTCGTTGTCCGTGCCGGTTGTGGCCGCATAGATGTCGGCGACCACTTCGCCGGTGACGACGAGGTCCTTCTTGAGGACGGGCAGCTTCCAGAAGGCCACATCCTTGCGGCTGGTGACAAAGCGCTGGTCCTCGGTGAGCCAGTTGTACCACTGTGAGCCAGGACCGTAAGTAGGCTGGATGGGGCGGTGGCGGTAAGGCACAGGGTTGAATGGGTCGCTGACGTAGGTGGTCGTGGCGCTGGTTGTGGAGTTGTTCCAGCCGAGCAAGCCATTGCCGAGCAGATACAGACTGGTGGACTCAGACTTGATGGGCGGGAAATGGTCGTAATACTGCCAGGTGTTCGATCCAGTCTGAAAGCTGGCGGTATCCTTCAGGTTAAAGCTGGGTTCATCCTTTAGGAAGTGACCAAAAAACCTCGCCTCAATCCGCGAACGGAACTCCTTGCCGATAGGCTCGCCGTAGTTCAGGTTGCCGAGGTGGCGCGAGGAGGAAGCCCAGTAGCCGTGGCGCCAGGGGCCGAGGACCAGGTAGTTCTCGTGGTGGGTGTCATGCGGCTCCAGCTTGTCGTACTCCTCTTGCGGGCCCCACATGTCCTCCTGATCGTAATAGCCGCCCACGGTGAGGGTGGGCACGGTGACCTCGTTGAGATGGTCCTCGACAGCGCGCGAACTCCATTCCGAATCGTAGGCAGGGTGCTCGAGGAAGAGCTTCCAGGTGGGGAGTGATTTCGAGCCGGACTTTTTTACATCCTCGGCGAAAGATCCGCGTTCCAGAAAGTAGTCAAAGCCGTCGCGGGCAGTGCCGTCCTTGTCCTTGCCGTAGCTCACCTCGCTGTTTTCCTTGCTGGACTCCATCATCTTGACGTAGTCGTAGCCGTAGCTCTGGCGGAATGCTCCGTTGTGGAAGAAATCATCGCCCATCCAAACGTCGATCATGGGCGCCTGGGGGGAGATGGCCTTAACGGCGGGATGAGGATCGATGCCGGCCATCATGGCAAGGAAGCCCGGATAACTGGTGCCTACGACCCCAACGCGCCCATTGTTGCCGGGAACATTTTTCAGCAGCCAGGCCACCGTGTCATAGGTGTCGGTACTTTCGTCCACGGCCTTGGGGTCGTGGTGATCGGCGAGCGGACGCATCATGATGAACTGCCCTTCGCTCTTGAAGCGGCCGCGAATGTCTTCGCAAACGTAAATGTAGCCGTCGCGAGCCAGCTCCGGCCGCGAGGCAGAGAAGGAAGCACGAGTGGTGTCGTCGCAGCCGTACGGCGTGCGCTGCATCAGAAAGGGCAGCGGCGTGGTGATATCGGCGGGCTTGAGGAGGACGGCATGCAACTTGACGCCGTCGCGCATGGGAATCATCTCCTCCGTGCGCTGGTAATCGTGAAAGACATGATGCACGGGTTCGCCGGTGCGGCGGTAGACGACGTCGGACTCGTCAGAGAAGGCGACTCCGGAGGCACGTCCGGAGGCGTCGAGGGTGAAGTCGAAGTTGACCTTCTCGCCGGGCAGGGCGAACTGCGTGGCAGAGACGGGAGTCAGTTCCGTGGGCACGCGGCGGTCAGACTCGACGATGAGCTTGCCGTCGCTCGGGTAAAAGCTGAGCGGGGTGTCAGGATCTGCGGGGTCGGTGTATTCGCCTGCGAGCGCCTGTAGAGGCACGGCGGCCGCCTGCTGCTGGGGCTGCGCGGCGGTGACGGCAAAGATGGGCGCCGAGGGAAGCAGAGAAACACAAAGCACGGAGAGGGCGACGCGGCGGTGGATCAAGACAAAGGCCTCCTAAAAGGGAAACTAGTGCATGTGGCCGTGGTGGCCGTGGCTGGCGCTGCTGGAGAGCTCCTCCATGGGCACCACGCAGCCTTCCAGTTCGCAGCAGCCAATGTGCTCGAACTGGATGGTGGTGTGGCGGATGAAAAAGTGATCGCGTAGGACGTGGTTGAGCTTGACCAGAATACAGGCGCTTTCCGATGGGGGAATGTCGGCGATGGTGACGTGGCAGGCCAGCGCGCGTGATTGCGAGCCGAGGCTCCAGACGTGCAAATCATGTACATTCACGACACCCTCGACGGCTTCCATTCCGGAACGGATTTCTGCAAGGGAGACGCCGCGGGGGGTGCCTTCCAGAAGGATGTTGAGGGTCTCCCGGACAATGCCCAGGCTGGACCAGAGGATGAGGGCGGCAATCATCAGTGACAGCGCAGGGTCAATCCAGTTCTGGCCGGTGAATAGAATGGCGGCTCCGCCGACGATGACGGCCGCCGTGGAAAGCGTGTCCCCGGCCATGTGCAGAAATGCGCTTCGCAGGTTGACGTCGTGGGCCACGCCCAGCAGCAGCACCGCAATCACGCCGTTCATCACCACGCCCGCGGCGGCAACGTACATCATGATTCGGGGTTGCACGGGCACCGGGGTGCTGATGCGGTGGACGGCTTCGACGCCGATCCAGACGGAGATGACGATGAGCGTTGCAGCGTTGATGAAGGCCGCCAGCACGCCCGCCCGCTGGTAGCCGAAGGTGCGTTCGTCGTCAGCGGGCCGCGTTTGGAAGTACACCGCGGCGAAGCTGAGCAGCAAGGCAAGAAAATCAGAGATGTTGTGCCCAGCCTCTGACAGCAGAGCCAGAGAGTGCGCGCGCAGCCCGGCCACGAAGGTGACCACCACGTAAGCGAGCGTGACCACCAGCGAAATGCGCAGAACGGTTTGTGTCCGGTGGGAGCCCGGCCCAGCCGGGGCGGCATGGACGTGCATGAGGCAAGTGTAAATGGGGGTGGCTATCGTACGCCATCCGCTATCCGGCTGATTAGACGTCTCTGGGTGGTATCCGCATAGAGACTTTTAGCGCTGCGCCGGGGGCTGCGGCAGGTCTACGGGGCCGGGCCCCGCCGAAATGGGATGCGCGGGCATACTTGCCCGAATGCCCGACCAGGCCTCTGCAATCACGATGCTGTTGTGCGGATTGCCGGGCTGGTACCGCACCGAGCAAGGGAAACCTGCGGGTAACTCCGATGGATTCAGCGTACCGAGCATGCCGCTCACATCTTGCGAACACTCGTATTCGACGCCGCCGATGCGGTAACTGAAGACGAGTAGAGTGCGTGTGCGGCCGTCGGCGGCTTCCATGTCATAGATGTCCAGAAGCATGCCGTCCACCAGCCTGCCAGACTGGGAGAGGAGCTTGCGCCGTGCACGTTCCAGTTCGTCCGCGGAAGGCCGTTTGCGAAATACCAGCCAGACGCCGGCCGAAACCGCACCGGCCAACACCGTGATTCCGATGGCTGCGCGCCAAACGGTTGGAAGGAGGAGGATCATTTGAGCAGAATCTTCACCCCTGAAGTTCCAGAATCAGAATACCGCAGTTCGCACAGTCCGGCATTTGACCCGGCGTTGGGGCCTTCCGTATGCTCGGGAGCGTCTTTGCCGGCGAACTTGGCCGGGCCAGACGGAATCCAGGGAGAAGAGGCATGAGCACCCGGGAAGGGATCGCGACGGGCACCGTCAGCCAAACCGTACAGCCGCTTCTGGTTCGCCGCGCAGCCGTTCTGGGCGCTGGTACCATGGGGTCGCGCATCGCCGCGCACCTGGCCAATGCAGGCCTGCCGGTGTTGCTGCTGGACCTGCCGGGCGCAGCCGGAACGAGTCTGACTCCGGCGCAGGCTGCCGTGCACGCCCTGGCCAAGGCCAAGCCCGCTGCGCTGTTTCAGCCTGCTCTTGCGGCGCTCATCACAACCGGCACGTTTGACGCGGACCTTCCGCGGCTGGCCGAGTGCGATTGGGTGGTAGAGGCGGTCGCGGAAAACCTGGAAATCAAAGCGGCTTTGCTGGAGCGGGTTGCGCCGCATCTGGGGGAGCATGCGGTGCTTACCACCAATACTTCGGGATTGCCGGTGAGCCGCATCGCTGTCGGACTCACGAAGCTTCGCAGTCGATTTTTCGGAACGCATTTCTTTAATCCGCCGCGCTACATGCGCCTGCTGGAAGTGATTCCCACGGCAGAGAGCGACGCAGGTGTGGTGGCGGCCTTTGCCGCCTTTGCCGATCGGATTCTCGGCAAGCAGGTGGTCTTTGCCAACGACACCCCGAACTTCATCGCCAATCGCGTGGGCGTTGCCGTTCTGTTCACTGCGGCTTCTCTCATGCTGGAGCAGGGTCTAACGATGGAAGAAGTGGATGCGCTGACCGGTCAGGCCATCGGCTGGCCGCGCACGGGAACCTTCCGCCTTGCGGACATGGTGGGAATTGATGTGCTGGCGCACGTAGCGGCGAATTTTCCGCAGGGCGTGACGCCGGGCGGATTTTCGACCATTCTGGCGGAGATGGTGCAGCGCGGCTGGCTGGGCGACAAAGCCGGTCAGGGCTTTTACCGGAAGAGCCGCGACGCCGAGGGCAGGGAACAACGCTTCGTGCTGGACCTTGCCACCATGGAGTACAGACCAGTGGCCAGGGCCGCGCTGCCCGCACTGGAGATGGCGAAGAGCGCGGCCACCGTGCAGGAGCGACTGCGCCAGCTGCTGGCCAATAATCCGACAAAGGACAAGTCGGCAAGATTTCTGTGGCCGTTTCTTGGTTTTCTCTGGAATTTTTCCGCCGAGCGCATCGGCGAAGCGGCCAGGGATGCTCCTTCCATTGATGAGGCCATGCGCGCCGGCTTCAACTGGGAACTTGGGCCGTTCCAGATGTGGGATGCGGTGGGCGTGCGCGAGAGCGTGGACCGCATGCGGGCGATGAGCCTGCCCATATCTGCCCGCGTGGAGGACTTGCTTCAATCACAACCCGGGACCGCGCCGGTGACCTGGTACTCACCGGACGGGCCGCAATGTTACAGTCCACTGACGAAGGCCTGGGAACCGGTTCCGCAGCGTCCTGGCCACGCCAGTGTAGGGGAGTTTCGCCGGTCGCACGGCGTGGTGCAAGGCAACTCCGGAGCTTCGCTGGTGGACCTGGGCGATGGCATTGGCTGCATTGAGCTGCATTCGCCCAAGAATGCCATCGGCGATGACGTGGTGGCGCTCGTGTCGGCGGTGCTACACCCGTCCTCTGCCGCAGTACGTGACTTTGCGGGTTTTGTGCTGAGCGGCGACCGGGAACATTTCAGTGTGGGCGCCAACCTACTGCAGCTCCTGCTGGCCGCGCAGGAGAGTGAGTGGGAGGAAGTGGATACGGCCATTCGCGGCTTCCAGCAGATGACGTTGGCCATCAAGTTCTGCCCGCGGCCCGTGGTTGCCGCGCCATTTGGCAGAGCGCTGGGCGGAGGGGTGGAGATGTGCCTTCACGCGGCGCGCCGCCGGCCCCACGCGGAGACCTACATGGGACTAGTGGAAGCAGGTGTGGGGCTGATTCCCGGAGGTGGAGGCACCAAGGAAATGCTGCTGCGTGCCGTGGACGCGGCGGCCGCACTTGCGCCTCCGGATCCGCGCGAAGCGCCCTCCCGTTTTGCGCAATCGCCGGAGATGATGACGACGCTGAAGAGAACGCTGGAGACCATTGCGCTGGCCAGGGTTTCGACTTCCGCCCTGGAGGCGCGCTCGCTTGGCCTGCTGGCCGCTGCGGACGGCATCACCATGCATCGGGAGCGACTGCTGCTGGACGCGAAGCGAGATGCTGCAGCGCTGGCGCAAGCCGGCTACACCGCGCCCGTCGCGCAGACTCGTTTGCCCGCACCCGGCAGGGCGGCACTGGCTGCGCTGGAGACGGGCATCTATCTGATGGGCGAGGCCGGATACGCGTCCGGCCACGACCAGAAAGTGGCGCGATGGGCGGCGTACATCCTTTGCGGTGGGCGCGTCACGCCGGGAGTCGCGATCAGCGAAGCGTATCTGCTGGATCTGGAGCGCGAAGCGTTTCTGTCCCTGTGCGGCGAGCCCAAGACGCAGGAGCGCATCGCGTTTACACTGAAGACCGGCAAACCGCTGCGCAACTGAGGGGACGCGGACGGACAATGACGTACGGGATACACATCCTGCTTGCGACCACCGTGCTGGCTTCGGCCTCTGCGCCGGCGCGGCCGCAGAGCCCTTCGGCAGCAAAGGATCCGGCAACGCAGTTAAATGAGTACGGGCACAGGATGGATGCCGGCCGAGCTGTGCCGTTTGTCATTCGCCGGCTGCCGGTGAACTCGTTTCCGGGCTTGCCTTCGGAGATTGCCGAGGAACTGGCGGGGCGCGGATGCCTGATTCCGCAGACGTATGAAGCGCATCGGCCGGAGAACGTGATTCACGCCAGTCTGGAGCGGGCTGGCAGCTCGGATTGGGCCGTGCTGTGCTCGGCGCAAGGAAGAGTTTCGCTGCTGGTGTTTTTCGGCAGTGATCCGTGGAAGCCGATGGAACTGGCCTCCGCGATGGAGACCGGGCGTGTGCAGGCGCACGGCACGAGCAGTGTGCTTGGGTTCAACTGGGGTATCGATCCGGCAACGCCGGATCAGGTGCACGACGCGCAGTCGGGCATGGATCCGCGGCCCCCAGCGCTGGATCATGATGCGCTGGCAGATTCGGTGATTGACCGGAGCACGGTGTATCACTATTTTTCGAAGGGCGCCTGGTCGTTGCTGGAGTTGCCGCAGTAAGCGGCGCCAGTTCGCAGCCCTGCAGGCTCCAGCCTGGTGCCAGTCTTTTTGAGTTGTCGTGAGGAGTGGAAATGGCGGAAGCCGTACTCGTGAGCGCTGTTCGCACGCCGGTGGGCCGCGCGCCCAAGGGCGCACTTTGCACCACCCGGCCTGACGATCTGGCTGCGCTGGCAATGTCCGGCGCTTTGGCCCGCGTCCCCGGGTTGGACCCGCGCGAAGTGGAGGACGTGATTTTAGGTTGCGCGCAGCCGGAGGGCGAGCAGGGATGGAATATCGCGCGCTATGCGATTCTTCGCGCGCAATGGCCGGTGCAGATCCCCGGTGTGACGGTGAACCGGCTTTGCGCCTCCGGGCTTGAGGCGATTGCGCAGGCGGACATGCGGATTCGTTCCGGCGGCTGCCGCGTGGTGGTGGCGGGTGGAGCGGAATCGATGAGCCTGATTCCGATGGGCGGGTTGAAGCCGAGCCCGAATCCCTGGCTGGCCGAGCATTATCCTGCATCGTTGCTGACCATGGGCCTGACGGCGGAGCGGGTGGCTCGGCATTACGGCATCCCGCGAGAGGATCAGGACGCGTTTGCGCTGGCAAGTCACGAAAAGGCTTTGGCGGCGCAGGCGGAAGGGCGTTTTGATGAGGAACTGATTCCGGTTCCAGTGACCACGGCGACGCCGGGGGCCCGGGCCGGTAAGCCGGAGGTGAAAGAGACTCTGTTTACCGCGGACGAAGGGTCGCGTGCAGATACTTCCGCGGCGGCGCTGGCGGCTCTGAAGCCGGCCTTCCATGCGCAGGGAACGGTGACGGCTGGGAACTCGTCGCAGATGTCGGACGGTGCGGCGGCGGCGGTTCTGATGGATGCCGAGCGGGCCAAAGAGTTGGGGGTCCGCCAGCTGGCGCGGCTTGTGGCCTACGCCGCCACCGGTTGCCTGCCGGAGGAGATGGGAATGGGCCCGCTGTACGCCGTGCCCCTGGCTCTGAAGCGGGCAGGATTGAAACTGAACGACATCGGCCTGATTGAATTGAACGAGGCCTTCGCCGCGCAGTCACTGGCGGTGATTCGCGAGCTTGGGCTGGACCCGAAGCGTGTGAATGGGAACGGCGGCGCAATTGCGCTGGGACACCCGCTGGGCTGTACGGGGGCCAAACTGACAGCGACCCTGCTGGCCCAGATGCGTCGCCTCGGAGTGCGCTACGGCATGGTGACGATGTGCGTGGGCGGCGGTATGGGCGCTGCAGGCATCTTTGAACGGCTGGATTGATGCCGGAGGGGAAAGTTCCGGTCTCGCCGGCACAGACAGAAACACGAATGGCCGGGGTGGCCCCGGCCAATTCTCATGCTTTTGTCAGAAGTCTGGCGTTTTACGCCTTTGCGGTGGCCAGAGCCTTGACGCGCTTGTTCAGGCGGCTCTTGTAACGCGAGGCCGTTTTGTCATGCAGCACGCCCTTCTGGACGCCTTTGTCGAGAATCGAGGCGGTCTGGCGGTACTGCTCCTGAGCGGCTTTCAGGTCACCCTTGGTGAGGGCTTCACGCAGGGCGCGCAGGCTGCTGCGCACGCGGGTACGGTTGGCGCGGTTCACCGCGGTGCGGGTTTCGGTCTGGCGGACGCGCTTCAGCGAGGATACATGGTTTGCCATTGCTCTTCCTTCGTTTCAGGCCCTGATTGTCAGGGAAAAGTGATGCGGAATTGAATGCAACTTGAGCCGCATCCCTCGCAATTCCCTAGTTTACGGGAAACCGGGCGTGGGGTCAATCGGAGGGGCGGGCAAAGCGGCCGGCTGCGGGGGGCCGGAGTGGGCCGGGACAAGATCCTTCCGTGGATGTACAAGAAAAGTGAACAGTTTGGCGAATCTTCACGCCGGCGGGATTGACGTTCGATGCGGACGGCGCTACTCTCTCCCCAGATACAGGACTTGGTCGCTCACACCAATCCGGCCCCGCGCAAAATTGAACACGATTTTGTGCGCTCCTGTGTCCCCGGCGGCTCCCGCATCCGGGGCAATTTCCTCGCAACCTCCCTATCAACCGGAAGTTCCCAACCGTCGTCTGCCCAAAAGGCAGTCTTGGAGGCACTCTGAAAGTTTCTCTCGAGATCACGCCCAATCTTGAGCCCCTGTTCGGGACCCGCGATGAAAACCTCAGACTGATGGAAGACGCGCTTGGCGTGCGGATTGACCTTCGATCCGACGCCGTGCACGTGGAAGGGCCGGAAGATGCAGTCGGCCGGGTGCAGCGCGTCTTTCACGACTTCGAATCCCTTCGCAAGCAGGGCATCCATCCCCATAACGGTGAGCTGAACGGTATGCTGCGCCTGGTGGTGGCCGATGCCTCGACCACCCTGCGTTCGCTGGCCGACTCCGGCAAGCAGCGCTCGGCGGGAGCAAAGCGCACCGTGCAGCCGCGCTCTGTGAATCAACGGCGCTATGTGGAGGCGATTGAGCAGAACGACATGGTTTTTGGGGTGGGTCCGGCAGGAACCGGCAAGACCTATCTGGCGGTGGCGATGGCGGTATCTGCCATGAATGCCAAAAAGGTGAGCCGCATCGTTCTGGTGCGGCCGGCGGTGGAGGCCGGGGAGCGGCTGGGCTTCCTGCCCGGCAGCCTGCAGGAAAAGGTGGATCCCTACTTGCGTCCTCTGTACGACGCACTCTACGACCTGGTGGAGCCGGAAAAGATTGACAAGATGCTCGAGAAGAACATCATTGAGGTGGCGCCGCTCGCCTTCATGCGCGGCCGCACGCTCAATGACGCGTTCATCATCATGGACGAGGCGCAGAACACCACCACGGAACAGATGAAGATGTTCCTGACGCGCATGGGCAACAATTCGAAGGCGGTCATCACGGGTGATATTACGCAAATTGACCTGCCTAACCCGCGCAAGTCCGGGCTAGTGGACGCCATCAACGTGCTCGACGGGGTGGAAGGTGTCCAGTTCTGCCACTTTGAGGATTCCGACGTGGTGCGGCATGCGCTGGTGCAGCGGATTGTGCGGGCCTACGAGTCCGCCAAACCGCAGCAGCAGGAACTGCCGCTTGGGATAAGCGAAAGCCTGCAGATGGAGCCGCAGGGACGCGAAGGCCGTACGCAGACTCAGGCGCAACGGCCGGCCAAGCCGCAGTAGCCGCGGATTCAGCGGTTGTTGCCTATCTTGGACGAAGAGCGGAGGACCGCCCGGGCATGATCTCGGGCCCTCACTGATCAAAGAGGGTGCGCCACTCCGGGCAGGTTCCGCCTCCGAAGAGGATTTGGCGCATGGAGAGGCCGGGCCGCAGGCGCGGCTGGCGCCGTATGCAACGCGGACAGGTAACCGAGAGCACGTTGATGCCCAAGCCGTTCCTGGTAATGGTGCCCCAGGCAACCAGGAGCAGGAGCACACACACGCCAGCCATGAGTGCGAGTTCCAGTGTCATATGCGCGGGACCTTGGCGCTCATTTTAGCGTGAGTTCTGCTTGGCCGTCCTGTTTGATCTTTGCAGGATTCTGCATTCGCGTATCATCAGAGAGACCCGGGGGCCGCGTAAGGCGTTGTCCCACGCACGATGATCATTATTGACCCATCACTGGCTCGAGAGTCCACGCGGAATCGTTCGGCAGCGGGACCATCCTCTGCGACTTCGCCCATCCAGAAGCCTCGTCGGGAACGCATACCGGCTTCGCGCACGGTGTCTGGCTTTTTGCGCAGGGCGCAGAGCGCGTTGGGCCTGCGGGGACAGGTTTCCGTTCTGCTCACCACCGACAAGGCAATCCGCAAACTGAATCTGCAGTTTCGCGGGTTGGACAAGGCCACGGATGTTCTATCGTTTCCGGCGGCCGGTCCGGTAGCAGCCGAGGTGGCCGGTGACCTGGCTATCAGTGTGCCCACGGCGCTGCGGCAGGCGACGGAGCAGGGGCATACCCTAAGTATGGAGATCAAAGTTCTGGTGCTGCACGGGCTGCTGCATCTTGCCGGATTCGACCATGAGACAGACTCGGGCCAGATGGCGCGTCGTGAGCGAGCGTTGCGCGCACGGCTGGGTCTGCCTCAGGGGCTGATCGAACGCGCAAACCAAGCTGCGCTGCGTCCCTCGCGGGCTGAGCAGATGGCGCGGGGCGCACGGAAATGACACTGCTCTCCATTGCCGTTTTGTTGCTGCTGGCGTTGGTAGAGACGCTGGCGTCCTACGTAAGCCGTATTTATTCGGAGTTCGGAAAGATTCTCTCGCGCGAGGCGCAGGACACGCTCGACATCTGGGAGCGGCGCGTGGAGCCGCGGCTCGGACTGAGCCGCGAGCATGCCGCCATCTCCGCCGCCGTGCTGCAGCAGTTTACGCTGGGGCTCGTCGCGCTGGAGTTCGGAGCGGTGCTGTTTGATCGCCTTCCGAATGTGACACGGCCAACCACCGCCGAGGTCGCTCAGGCGCTGCTCGGCGTCATCCTGGTGGTCATTTTCTGCAATCAGATCGTGCCTTCGCTGTTGCTGAACCACACGCGGGGACGATGGGCGGCAAAGCTGGTTTGGCCCATCCGCCTGCTGTTGTGGCTCATGACGCCACTTGCCATGCTTGTGCGCTTCTTCTTTTCTCTGGCTGCGCTGGTGGACGAGCCTGTGAACCCGGAAGAAGAAGCAGCCGAAAGTGTGGAAGCGCTGCTCGAGGCCGGTGAAGAAGAGGGCATTCTGGAAGAGAACGACCGCGACCTGGTGCGGTCTGCCTTGGAGTTTGGCGACATGCTGGTGCGGGAGGTGATGACGCCGCGCCCGCAGGTCTTCGCGGTACTTGAATCCATCACGTTGGAACAATTTCTGGAACTGCTGAAGGAGCATGATTTCTCGCGTGTTCCGGTCTACTCCGGGTCGCTGGACAACATCACAGGCTTCGCGTTTGCGCACGATCTCCTACAGATTCCTGACAGCGAGGCAGGCACCCGCACCGTGGCCACGCTGCAGCGGCCTGCGGTTTTTGTGCCGGAGACCAAGCGCGGCTACGAACTGCTGCGCGAGATGCAGCGCGAAAAGCAGCACATGCGCATCGTGATTGACGAGTACGGTGGCGTGGCCGGCCTGGTCACCATCGAGGACCTGTTGGAGCAGATTGTCGGCGACATTCGCGATGAGCACGAGGAGGACACGCCCAAGGAAGATCCTCAGCGGGAGGCGAGCGGCGCATGGCTCGTCCCGGGAGGTTTTCCCGTGGACGAAATGGTGGAGCTGTTCGGTGATCCCGTGGATCTGGGCGAAGAATATGAAGCCACAACCCTCGGCGGGCTGGTGTGCGAACTGGAGGGTCGCATTCCCCTGGCCGGAGAGGTGGTGCTTCTGGAGCGGGCCGGCCTGCGCATTGAGGTGGTTGCCTCCACGGATCGGCGTGTGGAGAGGCTAAGGGTGTATCCGCCGTCCGCTCCCGAGGCCACTGCGGACTGAGCGAGGCCAACACGCAGAAGCACTCAGGCGCTGTGCCGCAGCTTCCAGGCGCGCCACTCCGCGGCGGTAATTTCCCAGATGTCGGAAGGCAGTCTCCCACTCACGTAGTTGCGTTCCTCGGTGCCGGTGCAGCGCATCCCCTGCTTTTCTGAGATGCGGCGGGAGGCCGCGTTTTCCGCTGCCTTGGCCACGCGCAAAATGGAAAAACCGAGCGTCTCAAACCAGTAGTCGTTGGCCCATGCGCAAGCTTCACTCATGTATCCGCTGCCCTGCCAGGGAAGGCCCATCCAAAAGCCGCGATGGTCTGTTGCGCCGCGGACCAGGCCAAGAAATCCGATGATCTGTTCAGGGTGGGAGATTTGCCGGAGTGTCCAGTGCCACGCTTCGCCGCGCTCCATTTGGGGCAGGGCCACCTGTTCGCAATAGGACATTGCGCCGTTGGGCGGATACGGCCAGGGTACGCGATCCAGAAGATAACGAACGATTTCCCAGTGGGGAAACAACTGCTGAATCTGCCCGGCATCCGCAAGCTCCAGGGGTCGCAGAATCAACCTCTCGGTTCGGCCCTCGCAGGTCATGGCGCCATGATACCAAGCGATTGCGTGCAAAACCGCGAGGATGGAGCCGATAATGGAGACAGGAGAACCTGACCGCATTGAAATCTGGATTTGTCGCCATACTCGGCCGGCCAAACGCCGGCAAAAGCACGCTGCTGAACGCCCTGACAGGCGAGAGGGTGGCAATCGTCACACCCAAGCCGCAGACCACCCGGAATCGCATTGCAGGCGTGTTGGAAGTGCCGGCCCGCAAAGGCGCACACCCCGCGGCGCAGATCGTATTTGTGGATACTCCGGGAGTCCACAAGCCGTCATCGCAACTGGACCGGCGCATGCTGCAGGAGGTGCATGAAGCGCTGGAGACGCGCGATGTGGTCCTGGTGCTGATGGATGCCAGTCGCCGCGTGAAGCTGGACAGTGAGCAGCCTGAAGAAAAGAGGAAGGCCTCAAACTGGGCCAGCGAAGAAGAGTTCCTCTTCGGCCTCATTCGAGGCTTGGATTGCCCGGTCTTCCTGGTGCTCACAAAGATTGACCTGGTAAAGAAGGACGAACTCTTGCCGCTGATTGAGCGAACCACCAGCCTGTTTCCCTTTGCCGAGGTCATCCCGATCAGCGCGCGAAAAAAGGACGGCCTGGACCTGCTGTTGAGAAAGATTGTGGAGTCGCTGCCGCCGGGGCAGCGCTACTACCCCAAGGACCAGTACACGGACCAGCCAATGCGCTTCATGGTGGCGGAGCTGATTCGCGAGCGCATTCTGGTGGAGACGGGCGAGGAGGTTCCATACGCCTCAGCCGTGGTGATTGAGCGCTTTGAGGAACCGGCGCCCCACGCTGGAAAGCGACCTGCGGTCCGGCTGCCACTCACTCGCATTGCGGCGGCGATTTACTGTGAGCGCACGGGCCAGAAGGCAATCCTGATTGGCAAAGGCGGCTCAAAGCTGAAGGAGATCGGCACCGGGGCACGCAAGGAAATTGAGTCGCTGCTGGGCACGCGCGTGTTCCTTGAGCTGCACGTGATTGTGGAGCCGGGATGGCGCGAATCGAGCAGCTTTGTGCAGTCGCTGGACTGGCGGAATCAGCTGGAAGATCTGGCAAAAACGCAGGGAGATGCGGAGCTGCCCTCGGAATCGGAGTAAGCCGGCGAAGTAGGTCGGCAAGGACTTTCGGTTCCTACGCTCCCTGCACCTTGCCGCGGCCGTTCGTCTTCACTGTATACATGCGATAATCCGCAGCGCCAATAATGGCATGCAGGACATCGCCGTCCCTGGGTGCTGTCGCCAGCCCCACGCTGGCGCTCACATTCAGCTCCAGTCCGCTCTTCATCTTGAAGCGAGTGGCCATCAGCTCCCGATGGAGCCGGATCGCCTGGTTGAGCGCCTCTTCCGCATCTGTTTCCGGCATCAGGATGACAAATTCGTCGCCGCCATAGCGGAAGCAAAGGTCCTGTTCGCGGCTGAGCTCGCGGAGCCTCTGGCCGGTGCGGGCAAGCAGTTCGCTGCCCACCAGGTGACCATGCACGTCGTTCACCAGCTTAAAGCGGTCGAGATCAAGAAATGCAAGGCTAATGGGTGTGTCGTCCCGCCGGGAGAGTTCCAGCTGGTGGCTCAGCACGTCATAGAGGTGCCGAACGTTGAACAGGCCGGTGGTATCGTCCGTGATGGTGAGCTGCTGAATGCGCGCCACGTCCCGCGCATTCTCAATGGCGATGGCCGCATGGTCCGCAAGAATGTGCAGGAATGCGATGGTGTAATCGGTCAGCTGGTCAGCATGTGGGTTGAGGATCTCAATGGCGCCCTGGGTTCCCTTCCGTCCGCGCAATGGCAGGGCGATGACCGAGCGGACTTTGGATGCTGGCTGCGCGGCGGTGCCCTTGAGCCGCGGGTCATTCTCCGCTTCCGGCACAATCAGGGTCTCACCGTGCTCCACCACCCACCCGGCCACACCCTCACCCACCTTCACGCGCAGGTCGCGCAGCGCCGCTTCTTCGCCGCCCGCGGCAATGGCGTAGTAGAGCTCCTGGCGTTCCTCGTCCAACATAAGCAGCGTCCACAGGTCCGCCTCGATGAATCGCTCCATATGAACCAGAATGGTGCGCAGGATTGCATCGAGATCGAAGCTGGATGTGAGCGAGCGAGCCAGCTGGTGAAACACAAGCAGGTCGTCAATCGGAATTCGGGTTTCCGGCGGAGGAGGCATCGGCAATCTCTTGGAGGCAGGCCTTGAAGTGAATTGTGTCATAGCTCGCTGGGGGAAAGTGCTGCAAATAGGATGAGTTCTACGGGGTCTCCAGAAAATGGATTGCCGATTGTGAGGTCCAGGTGAGACGCAATGCGGAAGGAGTGAGCGGAAAGAACGTGCGGAAGGCAACATTGAAGAGCCGCTGGCATGATCCGGTTAGAAGAGCAGTCCGATTTCAGCCGCCGATATGCACCATGGAGCGGGAAGGCTTGAGGAAGCCGGGCTCGCCAATGTGGTGCCTTGCCTCCTTCCCCTGCACGGTCCGCTCCACATAGGCGGCCAGCTCCTCATCGTTTTCGCCGGCGCGCATGCGTCCGTACAGGTCGTGCTCCACCTGGGAAAACAGGCAGGTGCGAATCTTGCCGTCGGAGGTGAGCCGGACGCGGCTGCACGCGCCGCAGAAGGCCTGTGTCACGGGGGCGATGATGCCGATTTCGCCTTCGCCGTCGGCAAAACCGTACCGGCACGCGGTCTCACTGGCCTCACGCGGCGCCACCGGAACCAGCGGCATCACGCGATGAATACGCTCGACGATTTCAGCAAGCGGCACCACGATATCCGGAGACCAAAGCCGGCCCTCTTCCAGAGGCATGAATTCGATAAAACGGACCACCACGCCTTCTTCGCGGGCAAAGTGAGCGAAGCCCTCGACCTGTCCGTCATTGAAACCGCGCAACAAGACGCAGTTGATCTTGAGGGGAGTCAGGCCGGCATCGCGGGCAGCCCGAATGCCGCGAAGGACTGCGTGAAAGCTTCCGGGTACGCGCGTGATCCGTTCAAACGTCTCCGCATTCACAGCATCCATGCTGACGGTGGCCCGCTGAAGCCCCGCGCGCTTGAGGGGCTGTGCAAGGTCCTCCAGCAAGTGGCCGTTGGTGGTGAGGGCCAGGTCCAGGGGCTCGCCGTCCAGGGTGCGCATCCTGGCCAGTTCCCCCAGCAGGTCGATGAGTCCGGCGCGCAGCAGTGGCTCTCCGCCGGTCAGGCGGACCTTGGAAATACCCAGCCGCACGAAAATCCGGATCAGCCGCAGATACTCTTCGATGCGCAACTCGGGATACTGGGCCCCCACTTCGCCGGTGCGGCAGTAGACGCACTTGTAGTTGCAGCGGTCCGTGATGGAAACGCGCAGGTCGTGGATGACGCGACCATGGCTGTCGGTCAACCGGGAAGTGGCCCTTACCGTGCCGGCGGAAGTTGGGGAAGCGGATGACATCGGCATCTTCAAGGCTATACCCTTTTGCCCCAGTATGCAGGGAAGGGGGCGACCGCAGGAAGGACTCCGCACCGGAGCCGGAAACTGGCCGGTATAGCCGCAGTCCGCTTCATGGGAACCTTCCCTAGTCCAGGCGGGGCGTGCCCTTGCGAAGGCGGATGCCGGTGACGCCGCAGACAAAGATGATACCCAGAGCGATAAAGAAGTAGTACGCCATGGGGTGTGCCCAGCCCGGAGAATACTGCAGGTCCTGGCCTACCCAGAGCAGCAGAATTGTGGCAATGACAGAAAACTGACCAGCGATAACCAGGCACAGGTGCCCGAGGTCGCGGCGCTTGTCCAGCGCCTCCACCTGGTCGGGAGTCAGGTTGCGCTCTTCAGGGGGAAGAAGGAAGTTTGCCATCGATGGTGTTCTCCTGGGTCGGGCCCGCCGGATTGGCCTCCGGGCCGCTGCGTTTCAACACGATGATTCAATCACAAGCTGCGCCCGGCGCGCCAGAGGCAAAAGCGGAACTGCGCAGGGAGCGAGCCGCTCGGCCCTCTCTAGGGTTGCCCGCCCGGCACCGTCGACCGCCTGAGGTCTACTCTGAGAGGAACGCCAGCGATTGCAGGCCGGTAATCTCGAAGGGTTTGCGGCAGCGCACATTGGTGCAGGACAGCTTGTCATCCCGGCGAACCATGTAGGACTGTGCTTTGGCAAAGCGCGCACGGTCCCGTTCGTCGGCCTGGCGCGGCAGCTGAGCGCGCTTGCGGCGCACCACCCAGGTCACCTTGTACTCCGCCGCCTGACCACACTTGGGGCAGGTGAGCATATGGGTGCGCGCCTCCGTGGTCTCGTTAAAAAACTCCCGCTCTTCCATGGTTCCAGCACTCCCGCCCGGCCGAGGCAGCTCGCTGGCCGCCCCACGGGTCTTTCTCTTCTTCGCAATCTATTCCATACTCTTCCTTGAAATGACGAAACGCAAGCCAGCCCGATTCTCTGCCACCAAAGCGGTGAAGGCCAACGCGCGAGAGCGCGTGGGGCAGCCCCGGCCGTCACGCGTGGTGGAGTCCGAACCACGCGCGGGCCGGCAGGCCAAGTACAAGCCAAAACTGGACGAGCTGATCCGCCGGGAGGAGTAGTGGGTCGTTGCGCGGACTTAGTTCCACAGCACCAGCAGGCCGGCCAGCATCGCCAGCGGCATCGCCACCGCGCCCACCTTCAGGAACTCCCACGCGGACAGTTCAACTTTTTCCCGGCGCAGCGCAATCAGCCACAGGATGGTGGCCAGCGAGCCGGTGACGGAAAGATTTGGCCCCAGATCCACGCCGATGAGTACCGCGTGGGCCAACAGCCCTGTCTGGTGGGCGTGGCGCAGGGCCATCCCGCTCATCAGGCCCGCGGGCAGATTGTTCATGACGTTGGAAAGCAGCGCGACCGAGAATGCGCTGCCGAGCTTTGCCGCCCAGGCCGGAGCGCCAGCCAGCAACTGGAGCCCCGCCAGGCCAAACTGCGTCATTCCGGCGGAGTGCAGCGCATCCACCAGGACAAACAGACCTGCCACCAGGGGCAATACTGCCCAGGACACGCCCCGGATCACACGCGGCCCTAGGCGGGGGGTGCGCCACGCGGCAACGGCCATCGCAAGGAATGCAGCGCCGCAGGTTGGCGCGCCAAGAGGAATATCCCAGGCCGAACATGCGACCAGCAGAACCGCCGCGCCCACCAGTGCCCAAAGCGCCAGCTTGCCCTCGGAGGTAAGCGGCGCAGGTTCCGCTTCGCCTTCCATGCCTCCGCGCAAATCCGAGCGGGTGAGCCAGAGCAGGCAGGCATAGGTGACCAGAATGGCTGCAACGGAGGGAAGCAAAAAGATCTGCAGCCAGGGGGTGAGCGGCGGCAACTGACCGTCAAATAGAACAAGGTTCGCGGGATTTGAAATGGGCAGAAGAAAACTGGCCGCGTTGGCGATGAGCGCGCAAGCCAGAAGATACGGTCTGGGCCGAACCCGGGCCCGACGCACCACGGCCAGAACCGCCGGTGTCAAAACCACTGCCGTTGCATCGTTTGAGAGGCAGGCCGTGACCACGATGCCCACAAGGTACACGAGCAGGAACAACCTTCGCGGAGATCCCTCGGCGTGCGTTGCAGCCGCGCCGGCCGCCCAGTCAAAGACATGCTCGACGCGGGCCAACTCGGCAAGGACCATCATGCCGGCCAGGAAGAGGTACACATCCCGGCCCTCCCATGCGGCCCGCAACGCGTGCCCGGACGGCTCCAGCCCCGCAAGCAGCAGCAGAGCCGCGCCTCCGCAAACCCAGTACGCTTCCGGAATGCCGCGAGGCCGCAGCAGCATGCACAGAATGCTGGCCAGCGTGACAATCCAGACAAACACATCAGGGAGAATGGCGGAGTGCAAGAAGGAGCCGTCGACCTCTCCCGTAGAGTACCGCAGGCTCCTCGCGAAAGGCCGGCCAATGCCGCCGGCTTGGCACGGCACATGGCGAACCGGGCCGACCACTGCCGCGGCTAGGCGCTCGTGTGGCAAATACCTTTGCGCCTGAGGGATATCTGGCGCATCCGAAGGGCTTCGCGCAGTCCTCTGTGCCGATCGTTCGAGGCTGCCTTAGAGCGCTGAAGTTTTGGAGCCGGATACAACCTGGGATTGCGCTTCCAGCCAGGCGGCCATTTCCAGGTGGCCGCGCTCGCGCGCATACCCGGCTGGGGTCTTGCCCATCTCATTGGTATGCAGCGGGTCGGCGCCACGGGCCAGCAGCAGCTCTGCCAGGTCTCTGCGGTCCGCTGCAGCCGCAGAAAAGATCGGGGTGTACCCGCCCACCTGCACGCCATTGGCTTCGGCGCCATGCTCCAGCAGGAGGGCGAGCATCTGCGCGCTACCGCCAATCGACGTTGCCGCGTGCAGTGGCTGGTTCCTTTGCGGATTGCGCGAGACGGCATCGATGCGTGCGCCGTGCTCCAGCAGCACGGACGCGGCCTCCGGAGTGCCGAACGCAGCGGCAAGATGCAGGGGCGTCCAGCCGTCGGAAGCACAGGCCTGTGCCGCTTCCGGGTCCGCCGCGAGAATCTCCTTAAGCCGGGATGCGTCGCCCACGGCTGCTGCTTCAAACACGTCCAGCGCCACGCCTCGGTCGGCCAGCTTTCCGCGCAGAAAGTCGCGCACTGTGGTTTGGCCGTAATAGATGGACCACATCAGCGCGGAGATACCCTGCGAGTCACGCCATTCCGCCAGGGACGGGTTGGCCTCCACGGCTTCAGCAAGCTCCGCGGTAGTCCCGGCCTGTATCCATTTGAGAAAGGGAAGAAGCATTCGTCGGTCCTGCCGTTCCTTGTTTGCGAGTTCCTTGTTTGCGAGTTCTTGGTTTGCGAGTGCGATGCGGTGAGCTGAAAAAGGGATATTGCCGACGCAAGGCCTGTGAGGAGTAGATGCGAACTCGCCCGGGCCGGTCAAGTGAAGTGAGGTCAGCGGAAGGAGTTTGCTCCGGGTCGCTTCAGCCGCCACAGAATTCGGCGAAAAAGCCCGAGGATGCGGCGCGCGTCGGCCGGGCCGAACTGCAACCGGCGCAGCAGGACGCGCAGATCGTGATGATTCGCGGCCTGCATGCTGCGCGGGGAGTAACCGGCGGCCTGCATGGTCTCCTCCACCAGGCTCGCAATGCGATCGAGCTCAGAGCTGGGGAGACCGCGCTGCGGCGCGATGCCTGACTGAGCGGCGGTGTCTGTGGCCGCGTGCTCGTCGCTCGGAATCGCACGGGTAGCCAGTTCATACAGGCAAACGGCCACCGCCTGACCCAGATTCATGGACGGCTGTTGCTCGTTGGTGGGGATTTCCACCAGCAGGTGGCAAAGGGAGAGATCGTCGCGTGTGAGGCCGTGTTTTTCCGGACCGAAGAGCAGGGCCACGCGGCCGCCGCTTTTCAGTTCCTGTTGCAAGCGGGACCCAACCAGCGGCAGGGAGACGACCGGTTGCTCGGGTTTGCGAGAGGCGAGCGTGCCGGTACCGAGCACCAGCGTGCAACCCGCCACTGCCTCGGCCAGAGTTGCGCATTCGCGGGCCTCGGCCAGCACTTGCGGCGCCCCAACGGCAGAACGAGCCTCGCGCCAATGGGGCGCGTAGGGCGAGACCACAGACATCCGCGTGAAGCCGAAGTTGGCCATGGCGCGGGCCGCGGCGCCGGTATTGAGCGGGTTGCGCGGAGATACCAGTACAACTTCCACCGAATCGATTTGGCGGGTGACGGACAAGTGCTCATTGTAGTGTGCGAGTGGCACGGCGGCCACGCGACATTGCTACACTGCTGCTACGCATGGTCCCCGATACGGAAGAGACAAGACAGGAAACAGAAGAACTGTGTGCCACGGCCCGCTGGTGTTACAGCCAAGGCTGGGTTCCGGCCACCAGCGGCAACTTCAGTGTCCGCGCCGGTGCGCAGATTCTCATCACGCCGAGCGGTCTGGACAAAGGCACGCTGATGCCGGAGCACCTTATCCAGGTGGATATGGAGGGCCGCGGCCAGGACTCCTTGCGCGCACCCTCGGCGGAGACCGCGCTCCACGTGGCTATCTACCGCGAGCGCCCCGCCGCGCGCGCCATCCTGCATGTACACACCATCTGGAATACGCTTCTTTCTGAGCGCTTTGCGTCCACCGGCTATCTGCCGCTGGAGGGCTATGAGCTGCTCAAGGCGCTCTCCAGCGTGGCAACGCATGCGCATCTGGAGCGGGTTCCTGTGCTGGAGAATTCGCAGGACTATGCCGAACTGTCCCGCCAGATGGCGGAAGTTCTGGAGTCGCATCCCGGCGCGCATGGGGTTCTGCTCAGTCGTCACGGGCTTTATACTTGGGGGCAATCAGTGGCGGAAGCACGCCGCCACCTGGAGGCTCTCGAATTTCTCTTCGAGGTGGAAGCGCGGCGACTGCTGGCCAGGCAGGCATAGGCGTTTGCCGCTGAAGGTGAGGTTCTTACATGGCTGTGCTTCGATTCCCTCAAGAAGACCGCGTCCTTGAAAGTGAGCCGGAGATTCGCTCCTCGCTTGCTGCGCTTGGCATTGACTATGAGCGCTGGAGTCTCGACCGGGTGCCGCCGGACTCCTCTGCGGAGACCGTTCTTGCCGCATATGCCGATGAGATCAGCGAGATGAAGCGTCGCGGCGGCTACGTTACGGCAGACGTCATCGATGTGAATCCCGAGACACCGAATCTGGAAACGATGCTCGCCAAATTCGACAAGGAACACACACACTCCGAGGACGAGGTGCGCTTTATTCTCGCGGGCCGCGGTATCTTCTTTCTGCATCTGGCCGGCCAAGTGATTTCTGTTGAAGTGGGGCCCGGCGACATGTTGCGCGTGCCGCGCGGCACCACGCACTGGTTCACCCTCTGTGCCGACCGCCGCATCCGAGCCATCCGCTGGTTCCAGGACACCGCCGGGTGGACTCCACATTACACCGACTCCGGCGTGGACCAGGGCTACCAGCCGCTCTGCTTCGGCCCGGCCTACCTGGGGCCTCGCGTGAACACCATGTTCCGCGCATGAGCCAGCTCCGCACGCGTCTGTTTCTACTGGATGTGGAGGGCACAGTTGCTCCGCTCACGCTCGTCACAGAGCAGCTGTTTCCCTACGCACGCGCGCACGCAGCGCAATTCCTGCAGCTCCACGCAACCGACCCAGAGGTTCGTGCGGACCTGGCGTTGCTGGCTCAAGAGAACCACGCAGAGACACAGGCCGATCAGCCCGCCTTCTCCCATCCGGAAAATTTACGCGACGCGAACGCTTATCTGCTTTGGCTCATGGACCGCGACCGCAAATCCACCGCTCTGAAAAGTCTCCAGGGCAGGATATGGAAGGCGGGCTTTGAGTGCGGCGAGTTGAAGGGCACCCTCTTTCCAGATGTGCCGCAGGCCTTCGCACTCTGGTCGGCACACGCGCAAATCGCCATTTATTCATCCGGCTCCGTAGAAGCGCAGAAGTTGCTGTTTCGCCACTCCAGCTTTGGCGACATGACTCCGCGCATTGCCGGCTATTTCGACACACGCACCGGCGCCAAGGCAGAAGGTAAGAGTTACGTGGCCATTGCCGCCGCCATGCAGGTGCAGCCGGCGGAGCTGCTCTTCTTTTCCGACGTTGTACGCGAGCTAGACGCCGCGCGCGAGGCAGGATGCGGAACGCGACTTGCCGTACGGCCCGGCAATCCCCCGGTCGACGAAGACAACGGACATCTCCGCATCGAATCATTGCTGGCGCCTGCGGCATCTGAATAAGGCGCGGCGCAGCAAACCAGCCGCCGTACACTTGAAGAAGAGAGCCGCAAGCGCAAACCACAAAAAATGATCGATTGGACCAATCCAGCAGCGACCGCCCTCAATGAGATCCGCACCGCTCCTCTCGTCCGCTTCTCCCTGCTTGCGCTCAGTTCCATCTTTTTCTTGGTGGACCCCTTCGCGGCAATTCCTTCCTTCCTGGCAATTACGGATGGTGTGGACCCACTGCGCCGCAAGCGGATGGCGCGCAAGGCCACGCTGACCTGTTTCATTGTGCTCACCAGTTTTGCTCTGGCCGGCCAGCTCATCTTCCGGATGTTCGGTATCACATTGCCGGCATTCGAGATAGCCGGCGGTCTCATCCTTCTGCTCATTGGCTTGGACATGTTGGAGGCACGCCGCTCCCCCACACAGGAAACTACAGGCGATACGGAAGAGGCCGCAACCAAAGAAGATGCGGGCATTGTGCCCCTCGGCATTCCCATGCTCGCCGGCCCCGGCGCCATCTCTTCGGTCATGGTGTTGGTGGGTCCCATCCCCAGCCTCTTCCATTGGCAAATGGGAGCCATTTTGGGGGCCATCGCCCTTACCTGCCTGGTCAGTTACTGGGTGCTTGCCAGTGCCGGCCGTGTACGCCGGGTGCTGGGAGAAACGGGGATCCGGATATTGGTCCGCATCATGGGACTGATGCTGGTTGCCCTCGCCATGCAGTTTTTCGTCAATGGGCTCACGGATTTAGGCATTATTGCTCGGCCTTAGCGGCCGCGTTTCCCACAGAAAATGAAGACTTTCCACAGGCCGGCGCCCTTGCGTTTGGGAAAGCTACTTGCTAAAGTCAAAAAGTTGCAACCGGGCGCCGGATGAGAGTTTGGAGGCGGCTTGCAAAGCAAGGTAGCGTATGCTACTGTTGGAAGGTTGAGAAGCAGCAGTGGAGCCTCCCGTGTGGCCGTTTGGCCTGTCCTGAAAAAGGAAATGGGAAGCTGGTTCGTTCGGTCAGATGAGGCGCAAGCCCCTGAACCGCTGTAGGGAATCCCACAGAGAACAAGCCATTGCAGGACCCGGGAGGATAACTCCCATACGAGCCTTGTCGGCTCGGGCAGAAATGCTGGTCGCTCTTTGAAAGTTTTGCGCTGCGCGAAGGGTCGAAGCGGCTTGCTGATTGTTGGCAGAATGAGACTTGTGCGTGAGGAACAAACCGCCAACGGAACGTTGGAGCGGCCTCTGCGGAAGATCAGAATTCTGGCTTGACAGACGCAGGCAACTCCGATAGATTTAGAAAGTTCGCGCAAAATTGACAAGCGTCGCAGTTGAATGCGCGCTTGGAAAGCGCAACAAGTTCGAGGACAACCAACCGAAAGGTTGGAGTCTCGATCCCAAGGGCACCGCTCAGGCGGAACGCTCGAATGGATCTTTGACAACTAGGTTGAACATGCCAGTCGTGAGAATCGATCAGGTTTAGCTTGATCTTCTCACAAGGTAAGGTGCCTAGCGCTTTCGAGCGCAGGCACGGTCGAACCCTGTCCTGACCTCCGTCAGGCGGGAACGACAACAGTTTCAAACGAGAGTTTGATCCTGGCTCAGAATCAACGCTGGCGGCGTGCCTAACACATGCAAGTCGAACGAGAAAGTGGAGCAATCCATGAGTAAAGTGGCGCACGGGTGAGTAACACGTGACTAACCTACCCTTGAGTGGGGAATAACTGAGGGAAACCT